>NZ_VATN01000019.1:0-297099 GCF_005781105.1 Escherichia sp. E2586 | reverse complement strand
GTTTTGCATCTTTTTTTCGCCGTGGCGTCGTCACCGTTAATCTGTGTGCCGGTGCCGCCGTTGCTGATGGTGCTGTCGCCTTCGTTATTAACAACCGCCTGGTCGCCGTCGATCTGAATGCCGATGGACTCCGGATCGGTGACAGTCATGGTGCCGTTATTGTCCACCGTCGCGCTGTCGCCGGTGATATCAATTCCGTGACCACCGCCGCTGACGTCCAGATCGCCGTCCTGAATAACTTTTCCGTTATTGCCGTTGATTTCCGTGCCGGTGGAGTCTTTACCGTCAACGGTGGTTTTGCCGCTGTTATTCGCAGTGGCGTCGTCACCGTTAATTTGCGTACCGGTGCCGCCGTTGCTGATGGAGCTGTCGCCATCGTTATTAACAACCGCCTGGTCGCCGTCGATCTGAATGCCGATAGATTCCGGGTCAGTGACGGTCATGGTGCCGGTATTGTCCACCGTCGCGCTGTCGCCGGTGATATCAATCCCGTGACCACCGCCGCTGACATCCAGATCGCCGTCCTGAATAACTTTCCCGTTATTACCGTTGATTTCCGTGCCGGTGGAGTCTTTACCGTCAACGGTGGTTTTGCCGTTGTTATTTACTGTGGCATTATCACCCGTAATTATGAGTTCACCATTGTGATTATATTGCCACGTTATTGCGCCATCTAGGCTCACCCCTTCAAGGGCTACGGTATTATTTGCTTCATCAATCTGCCAAAGATTAATCGTTGCCTTACGCCCATTGCTATCTTGCAGAGAAATAGTCCCGTCAGCATTTTCGCTGTAAGTAAAAACGGTATCGCGAATCGTTAACGTTTTTGCTGTTTTATCGAAGATAACGTCATTATTGAACGAAATGGGTTTGGGGGGCGTAGGGGGATCATCTTGACCATCGTCCGGGATTATATCATCTCCGCCAGGCGTTGGGGGCACTGGCGTATCGCCTGAATCATCATCGGGTGGTGTCGGCGGTACAGGGGCATTGTTGCGATGATGATGATTACCATCATCGTTTAGTTCGACGACCGCCAGTGCTGTGATTAACGCAAAGGCACCAGAGGCAACCCACGGCATAAGGTTTTGTTGTACTTGTGGAGAACATTCGGGAGGGATTTGTTTTAACGCTTCCGGAGTCAGCTTGTCAGGGTCTGCCGGACAAGTCACATTGGTATTTTTCTTTTCGCCTGTGGCCGTTTCTGTCTCTGTAATATCAGCCGCCCAACCCTGACCACTCAGAGCTAATGCAATACAGGCTGATAATAGGGTTTTCCTTTGCATAATAAATCCTTCTGACAAATATAAAGAATGCCAGGATTTATAAAAATTGTTGAAATTAACAACCTTTACAAATACCTGACCATGAAACATTCAAAAAACATATGCAAGGCATTCTATATTGCTATTTGAACATTATTCAATCTATTTTGTCAGTATCGAATAATTATAGTTTCAATGAATATTTAAATCATAAAAAGATAATTTTTATATATAATTAAAAACCATCTCAATGATGATAAAGATCTCGATATTAAATTCACAAAAAGAATATTATAAGCTTTCAATATTGATTGAGATGATTTGTTTAATGGGAAGCAATTCACTATAGTTGCGAACGCATCTCCTTTAAGACATTCATCTTTTTCTCAGGAATGTCGGTGTAATCGATGTTCTCCTTTGCAGCGACACAGTGCACTATGATCTTGTGAACTAATACCCTATTTTTCACCGACTACTACCAAATGGTGTTTGAACTACCGTTGTATGTTATTTCCGTACCCACATACCATTTATGCCCTGCACGTATTCACCGTGTTTTGCCTTTTCCACCAGCTTCGTCCCTGCCAGATTCGCCACTTCCTCCAATGGGATATTATGGCTTTCAGCGAGCTTCTGATAACTCTCTTTCCGTGCCTGGTTGATATTTGCTACCAGCTCGCGTGTTTCCGGATCAGTGCTTATAGCCGCAAGGTAGCCATTATGCCTTTCACCTACCCGCCCCTGACTTCTGGCTTCATTCAGGGTTAATGCCATCGCACTACTGCTCAGCAGACCAATAATCCAAACCGCTATGAGTAATGTTCTATTCATCATTACCTCAAAAAAGATCGCTACGGGTTTTGAGCAAATCTTCAACGTCTTTGTCCGCCTTGATGATGATCTCGTGCTCAATTTTAACGTTCATATTAATGGTGATTGGCTCTTTCGGTGCAGCCACTTCAATGCGCGGCGTACAGCCAACCAACATAAAAGAGGACGCGAACGCGGCTATCACTATTTTCATTGTTTTTCCTCACACTCTTTTCCTGATGGGCAGCCAGTTTCCGGGAGTCGGGCATTCTGTTCCAGCCATGCCTGGAGATTATCGCCAAAGCGTAAACTGCGCCACAGCGAGAAAATATTCTCTTCATGGTTGTAATTGAGATTTACCGTACCGGTTTTACCATCGACGCGACTATTACCACTGATCGTCGCCTGCATGGTTAACACGCCGAGATTATCTAAATTAATTTTTGTCGATGAACGGCTAATTTCCATATAGCGCAACCAGTTGATGGCAGTTCCTGCGGTCATATTGTCTTTTGCCACTGCATCGGCGGTGTCTTTATCCAGGCGCAAAGTCATGGGACCTGCGTTTGCCAGCCAGCCATCTTTCACAATCCATTTTTCATTGTTAAGCCATAGCGGCAATGCGCCACTAAATGCCCCTGACATCGCGAATTGCTTCGGATTGACGGCGCTAACCAGTTCACTGGAAGAGAGATTATTCAGTCGCAACAGCGCCGGATCGTGTTGCGGCATACGTAATTGTTTCATCAGCACGTTACCGCCCAAAACATCAACACTCACATCGGTCAGTAACAAGGGTTCGTCTTCGGTCCACGGATAACGGCCCTGAAGATCGGCAGTGATATTTTTTGCCGTCACCAGGTTAACCACCTCAGCAATACGTAATGACACAGGCTGCCGCGTTCCCAGGTGCCACGCACCGTCGGCAAAACGAAATGGCAAAACAAAGTCGACACCGTTGACCTGGTTGTCTGGCATCCACGCGCTGCCACCTTTCAACACGCCATGCCCACCCGCACGGAAGCCCTGCTCAGGCGCAGCAGAAAATGCCACCTGGGCATACAACTCGCCATCACGTAAGTTCATCTTCCAGTCTGGTGGCACCAGCGGCTGGAATACGGTCAGTGATTGTTTAGGCCACCAGGCGTTGCCGCGCAGGCGAATACCGTCCCAGCGACCATTCACCCGTACCGGACCAATCTCACCAGCATGTAAATCCCCTTTGAAGAGGAAATACGTCGGATCGCGCCCATCGACACTAAATTTTAACGTTGATGGCGGTAACACACTGCCGCCCGTGAAAAGTGTTTGTCCTGCATCCAGCGAAAGCGCGCCACTAAAAGACGGATTCTGGGCGTCGCGCACCCAGACAACGGGTTTATCAAGAATTAAGCGCGGTGTTTCCACGGTCATCGTGCCATATTGCAACTGATCGAACCCGGTTGAGAGATCGGTCAGCGTAATCGTGCTGTCCTGCCACTCACCTTTTCCTGCAACATCCCAGGTGGCGTGCATTGGGGTAAAACTGCCCTTGCCCCAGTAACGCCACTGCCAGCGGCCTGCGTCAGGAAGAAAATCATTCGCCAGTCCATCCATATGCAGCACAAAGTCGCCCAATTCATTTTCATGAGCCTGCAAAATAGCCTGCAAGCGCCCGTCCACGCCACGTTGAGTGACTTTTACCCCTGCTAAAGGCCAACGGATTTCATCGATGTCCAGCGAATCGATGACTCTCCCCTTTGAACGTAATAACGCTCCCGGTTCAAAGGCCAGCGTTGGGTCAGCCAGACTTCCGCTTAAGTAAGCAGGTAAGCGAGCATATAAAATGAGATCTGCCTGCTTCGCTTCACCGGTCAGTTGCAGCGGCATCTGACTGTTATCCATGCTTAATTTTCCTGGGCCGAAATTAAGCACAGCGTTACCCTTACCCGCTTGCCCCTGGGTCAGCACACTCAGTCGACCACTAACCAACGCGTTCTCAAGCCCTGCCTGCCAGTTGTCGACTTTGATACCCAGCCGCCCACTCAGGGGAAAACCTTCATACGGCCAGCTCCAGCGACCATCGCTAACGGTCAACTGTTGACGGGTAATTTCCCACGGCAAATCGAGCAACGGATCGCCGTTATCTCGAGCCATTACAATCAATTGCCCACTATTTTCCTGCCACTCCAGCTCGGCATCCACCAGTGACGGTTCCTGCGGCAGGTTCAACGTTGCTGTAGCATGACCACTTACCGGAAGCCCATCCGGCACAAGCGGCATGGTAAATTCCCCCACCAGTTTTACTGGCGGCTGATTTGCAAAGGCGGCAACATCTAGTTCACTGACCGTGAGTTGCTGCCCTTTAAGTTGGCCTTGAAATTTAACTTTTTCGCCCTGATAACGCAGTTGCTGGATATCGGAGGTCAACGATAGAGAGAGTTTTCCCTGCCATTCCTGCCAAGGTGAAAAAATCAGTTTATCAATATTGATCCAGGTGTTAGGCAGCATGGATTGCCACTGCGCAAGAGTTTTCGGCGCGGCTGGCGAGGGTTCTTCCTGTGGCAATTTCGCCAGGCAAGTGGAGTCAAGTTCTACTGTACCGACGTTCAATAACCAGCGACTGGGATGCGAAAGGCTGGCATCGGTGATATGTGCCAACTGGCAATCCGCCACCAAATAACGGAGATCGGGAATAATTAAACCTTTACGCGTAATGCGTGGGCTTTCATCCAATGCAATGCGTGTACCGAGCGGTAGCCAGATACCCGCCAGCGTGGGAACCCACAGCCCGAGCGTCATCAGCAGCGTCAACGGCACAAGAATAATCAGTAATAGCAGCGCGAGAACGGCTTTATATTTACCCAACATGGGTAGTTAATATCCTGATTTAGCGAAAAATTAAGCAGTCAATACAGGTATTGTGGCATGTTTAACCGTTCAGTTGAAGGTTGCGCCTACACTAAGCATAGATGTTCCTGGAATTTTCAATATCGCCATAACTTTCAATTAAATTTTAAATTTTGTAAAATATTTTTAGTAGCTTAAATGTGATTCAACATCACTGGAGAAAGTCTTATGAAACTCGCCGTATATAGCACAAAACAGTACGACAAAAAGTACCTGCAACAGGTGAACGAGTCCTTTGGCTTTGAGCTGGAATTTTTTGACTTTCTGCTGACGGAAAAAACGGCAAAAACCGCCAACGGTTGCGAAGCAGTATGTATTTTCGTAAACGACGACGGCAGCCGTCCGGTGCTGGAGGAGCTGAAAAAGCACGGCGTTAAGTATATCGCCCTGCGCTGTGCCGGTTTCAATAACGTCGACCTCGACGCGGCAAAAGAGCTGGGGTTCAAAGTGGTGCGTGTCCCGGCTTACGATCCGGAAGCCGTCGCTGAACATGCAATTGGTATGATGATGACGCTGAACCGTCGTATTCACCGCGCGTATCAGCGTACCCGTGACGCCAACTTCTCTCTGGAGGGGCTTACTGGTTTTACTATGTACGGTAAAACGGCGGGGGTGATTGGCACCGGTAAAATCGGTGTGGCAATGCTGCGTATACTGAAAGGTTTTGGTATGCGCCTGTTGGCATTCGATCCGTATCCAAGTGCAGCAGCGCTGGAACTCGGCGTGGAATATGTCGATCTGCCGACCTTGTTCTCTGAATCAGACGTTATCTCCCTACACTGCCCGCTGACGCCGGAGAACTACCACCTGCTGAATGAGGCGGCGTTCGATCAGATGAAAAATGGCGTAATGATCATCAACACCAGCCGTGGTGCGCTGATTGATTCACAAGCCGCGATTGAAGCACTGAAAAACCAGAAAATTGGCTCGCTGGGAATGGACGTGTATGAGAATGAACGCGATCTGTTCTTTGAAGATAAATCCAACGATGTGATTCAGGATGATGTTTTCCGTCGTCTGTCGGCCTGCCATAACGTACTGTTCACCGGACACCAGGCGTTCCTGACGGCAGAAGCCCTGACCAGTATTTCCCAGACAACGCTGCAAAATTTGAGCAATCTGGAAAAAGGCGAACCCTGCCCGAACGAACTGGTTTAATTTTGCGGCTCCCCTGCAAGTCAGGGGAGCTTATTCAGATAATCCCCAAAGATCTTTCATCCACTATCCTTAAAATACGTTTGAAGGACGGATAAGGCGCGTCGCGTTGCATCCGGCATATACCTTAAGTTGAGAACCACAATGAAGAAAGTTGCCGCGCTAGTCGCGCTAAGCCTGCTGATGGCGGGATGTGTAAGTAATGACAAAATTGCTGTAACGCCAGAACAGTTACAGCATCACCGTTTCGTACTGGAAAGTGTAAATGGTCAACCTGTTGCCAGCGAGAAAAACCCGCCAGAAATCAGCTTTGGTGAAAAGATGATGATTTCTGGCAACATGTGCAACCGCTTTAGCGGCGAAGGTAAACTTTCGGACGGGGAACTAAAAGTTAAAGGACTGGCAATGACTCGTATGATGTGTGCCAATCCACAGCTTAACGAACTCGATAACACCATCCGCGAAATGCTGAAAGAAGGTGCGCAAGTGGATCTGACCGCGAATCAGTTAACGCTGGCGACCGCAAAACAGACATTAACGTATAAGCTGGCGGATTTAATGAATTAATAATTGCCACAACTTCCGGCGGCAAGCGACTGTTCGCTACAGCGTTTGCCGTTGGGCAATGCACACATCCCGATCGCTGTACCATCCAGTTGACGGGCAACGGAAAGCGAACCGCCAATCATCGCACAATTTGCCTCTCCGCTACTCGACATTGACGCTTTTAAACCTGGGGCCACATGCGCCGCGGTCGCCTGCTGAACAGGTTCACTACTACACGCCGACAACAATAAAACAGCAGCCCCTACGCACAACATTACTCGCATCTTTACTTCCTCAAATCTTTAAGTCCAACGACACCGCCGTAATAATAGGCAGCTCAGGCGGCTACGTCGAGAACTGTATTGTGAATTGCAACGTATTGTTACTATTTTGTGGCTATTTTTTTGTACCGGATTTGATCAAAACATTCATTACGCTGATATAGAGAACACAAAAGCGAAAATGCAGCAGAAAGCCATTTGCTAAAATTAAAAGATTACTACTGGGCGCGCAGCTTTTTCGTGCGCCCCTCATTTGCGCAATGTAAGGGTGTCGTATGATCACAATTGACGGAAATGGCGCGGTAGCTTCGGTGGCATTTCGCACCAGTGAAGTTATCGCCATTTACCCTATTACCCCGAGTTCCACGATGGCTGAACAGACTGATGCCTGGGCCGGAAACGGCCTGAAGAACGTATGGGGAGATACACCTCGTGTGGTTGAAATGCAGTCAGAAGCTGGCGCTATCGCAACTGTGCATGGTGCTTTGCAAACAGGCGCTCTTTCGACATCATTTACATCGTCGCAAGGTTTACTGCTGATGATCCCGACGCTGTATAAACTGGCAGGTGAGCTGACGCCGTTTGTACTGCATGTGGCAGCGCGTACTGTGGCCACTCATGCGCTCTCTATTTTTGGCGATCATTCAGATGTGATGGCGGTGCGCCAGACTGGCTGCGCCATGTTGTGTGCAGCAAACGTGCAGGAAGCCCAAGACTTTGCTCTCATTTCACACATCGCAACGCTGAAAAGCCGCGTGCCATTTATTCATTTCTTTGATGGTTTCCGCACTTCCCACGAAATCAACAAAATTGTCCCACTGGCCGACGACACTATTCTTGAGCTAATGCCCCAGGCAGAAATTGATGCTCATCGCATTCGCGCACTTAACCCGGAACATCCGGTAATCCGCGGTACGTCGGCTAATCCGGACACTTACTTCCAGTCACGTGAGGCCACTAACCCGTGGTACAACGCGGTCTATGACCATGTTGAACAGGCGATGGCTGATTTCGCTGCCGCGACAGGTCGCCAGTATCAGCCGTTTGAGTATTATGGTCATCCGCAAGCGGAACGGGTAATTATCCTGATGGGGTCGGCCATTGGCACCTGTGAAGAAGTCGTGGACGAATTGCTGACCCGTGGCGAAAAAGTGGGCGTACTAAAAGTGCGACTTTACCGCCCTTTCTCCGCCAGACACTTACTGCAAGCATTGCCGAACTCTGTACGTACTGTGGCGGTGCTGGATCGCACCAAAGAGCCTGGTGCGCAGGCAGAACCCCTGTATCTGGATGTAATGACGGCGCTGGCTGAAGCCTTTAATAATGGCGAGCGCGAAACACTGCCACGCGTCATTGGCGGGCGCTATGGTCTTTCATCCAAAGAATTTGGCCCAGACTGTGTACTGGCGGTATTCGCCGAACTCAACGCAGCTAAACCGAAAGCTCGCTTTACCGTCGGTATTTATGACGATGTGACCAATTTGTCGCTACCATTGCCGGAAAATACTCTGCCGAACTCCGCAAAACTGGAAGCACTCTTTTACGGGCTGGGTAGCGATGGCAGCGTTTCCGCAACTAAAAACAATATCAAAATTATCGGTAACTCCACGCCATGGTATGCCCAGGGCTATTTTGTTTACGACTCTAAAAAAGCGGGTGGCCTGACAGTTTCCCATCTGCGCGTAAGCGAGCAGCCCATCCGTTCCGCGTATTTGATTTCGCAAGCTGATTTTGTTGGCTGCCACCAGTTGCAGTTTATCGACAAATATCAAATGGCCGAGCGTTTAAAACCTGGTGGCATTTTCCTGCTTAACACACCGTACAGCGCCGATGAAGTGTGGTCGCGGCTGCCGCAAGAAGTTCAGGCTGTGTTGAATCAGAAAAAAGCGCGTTTCTATGTGATTAACGCGGCGAAAATTGCCCGCGAATGTGGGCTGGCAGCACGCATTAACACCGTCATGCAGATGGCTTTCTTCCACCTGACGCAAATTCTGCCTGGCGACAGCGCCCTGGCCGAACTTCAGGGCGCCATTGCCAAAAGTTACAGCAGCAAAGGCCAGGATCTGGTGGAACGCAACTGGCAAGCTCTGGCGCTGGCGCGCGAGTCCGTTGAAGAAGTACCACTGCAACCGGTAAATCCGCAAAGTGCCAACCGTCCACCAGTGGTATCTGATGCCGCACCTGATTTTGTCAAAACGGTTACTGCTGCGATGCTCGCCGGACTTGGCGACGCCCTCCCCGTTTCGGCGCTGCCGCCAGACGGCACCTGGCCGATGGGCACTACTCGCTGGGAAAAACGCAACATTGCCGAAGAGATCCCTATCTGGAAAGAGGAACTCTGTACTCAATGTAACCACTGCGTCGCGGCTTGCCCACACTCCGCCATTCGCGCGAAAGTCGTACCGCCCGAAGCGATGGAAAACGCTCCGACCAGCCTGCATTCACTGGATGTGAAATCTCGTGATATGCGCGGGCAGAAATATGTGTTGCAGGTCGCACCGGAAGACTGCACCGGTTGTAACCTGTGCGTAGAAGTTTGTCCGGCGAAAGACCGACAAAATCCAGAGATCAAAGCCATCAATATGATGTCGCGTCTGGAGCATGTGGAAGAAGAGAAAATCAATTACGACTTCTTCCTGAATTTACCAGAAATCGACCGCAGCAAACTGGAGCGTATTGATATTCGTACTTCGCAGTTGATCACTCCGCTGTTTGAATATTCTGGCGCTTGCTCCGGTTGTGGTGAGACGCCGTATATCAAATTGCTCACTCAGCTCTATGGCGATCGGATGTTGATTGCCAACGCTACTGGTTGTTCTTCTATTTACGGCGGCAACCTGCCCTCCACGCCATATACCACTGATGCCAACGGTCGTGGACCGGCATGGGCGAACTCGCTATTTGAAGATAATGCCGAATTCGGCCTTGGTTTCCGCCTGACGGTCGATCAACACCGTGTCCGCGTGCTGCGTCTGCTGGATCAATTTGCTGATAAAATCCCTGCTGAGTTACTGACTGCGTTGAAATCAGACGCCACACCAGACGTTCGTCGCGAACAAGTCGCTGCTCTGCGCCAGCAACTCAAAGATGTGGCTGAAGCGCATGAACTGCTGCGTGACGCAGATGCACTGGTGGAGAAATCAATCTGGCTGATTGGTGGTGACGGCTGGGCTTACGACATCGGCTTTGGCGGTCTGGATCATGTGTTGAGTCTGACGGAAAACGTCAACATCCTGGTGCTGGATACGCAATGCTATTCCAATACCGGTGGTCAGGCATCGAAAGCCACCCCGCTTGGCGCGGTAACTAAGTTTGGTGAACATGGCAAACGCAAAGCACGCAAAGATCTTGGTGTTAGCATGATGATGTACGGTCATGTTTATGTCGCGCAGATTTCTCTTGGCGCACAACTCAACCAGACGGTGAAAGCGATACAAGAAGCAGAAGCGTATCCGGGTCCATCGCTGATTATTGCTTACAGCCCATGTGAAGAGCACGGTTATGACCTGGCATTAAGTCACGACCAGATGCGTCAACTCACCGCAACTGGCTTCTGGCCGCTGTATCGCTTTGATCCGCGTCGAGCCGATGAAGGTAAACTGCCGCTGGCGCTGGATTCCCGCCCGCCTTCAGAAGCTCTGGAAGAAACGCTTCTTCATGAACAGCGTTTCCGCCGTCTGAACACGCAACAGCCGGAAGTGGCCGAACAGTTATGGAAAGATGCCGCCGCTGATTTGCAAAAACGTTATGACTTCCTGGCACAAATGGCCGGAAAGGCGGAAAAAAATAGCACCGAGTAACCTTTCTGGATAACTATTATCCAATTCAAAAAAAAGCCCGAACGAAAGTTCGGGCTTGTCTTTTTATTCGTTGGAAAAACATTAGTAATGCAATGGCCCAACCGAAAATAAAATCTGTGACAATAAAGGCATATAACCCGCGCAGAATAACCCATGCTTTATTAAATGTATAATTTTTATTTTGCATGATTCCCCAGAAACACATTCATCAAACTTATTACTATTTCCATAGAATTATTTGATTAAGGTTTTACTTAAGGCGTAACAAATGATATTTATCTGCTAACTGAACTTCTCCTTTAGGATGTTTTCATTCCCCAAACAGGGGAAATTAAGGCAAATAAAATAACTAAAGGATTTATTCAATGAAAAGCAAAGTACTGGCGCTCTTAATCCCTGCCCTGCTCGCCGCAGGTGCTGCACATGCAGCAGAAATTTATAATAAAGACGGAAATAAATTAGACCTGTACGGCAAAGTCGATGGCCTGCATTATTTTTCTGATAATGCGAATAGTGATGGCGATCAAACTTATGTACGTTTTGGTTTTAAAGGCGAAACTCAAATTACCGATCAACTGGTTGGTTATGGTCAATGGGAATATAACGTTCAGGCTAATGGCTCTGAAAATGATAAAGGCGACTCCTGGACTCGTCTGGCATTTGCTGGTCTGAAATTTGGTGACTTCGGTTCATTTGACTATGGTCGTAATTATGGTGTGATGTACGACATCGAAGGCTGGACAGATATGCTGCCTGAATTCGGTGGCGACTCTTATACCAAAGCCGATAACTATATGACCGGTCGTGCAAACGGCGTCGCGACCTACCGTAACACCGATTTCTTCGGTCTGGTTGATGGCCTGAACTTTGCTGTGCAGTATCAGGGAGCGAACGAAAACCAGGTTAGTCATGAGCAAGAAGGTACGGCAAACGGCGGCAGTCGTAATATTAAGAATGCCAATGGCGACGGTTTCGGTATCTCCTCTACCTACGACTTAGGTATGGGGGTGAGCATTGGTGCTGCGTATACCAGTTCTGATCGTACCAACCAACAGGCTGAATTCTCTACTGCAAAAGGCGATAAGGCTGACGCATGGACGGCAGGGGCAAAATACGATGCTAACAATATCTACCTTGCAACCATGTACTCTGAAACCCGTAACATGACGCCTTACGGCAATTCAGCAAATACGATTGCCAACAAAACCCAGAACTTTGAAGTTACTGCCCAGTATCAGTTTGATTTTGGCCTGCGTCCGGCTGTCTCCTTCCTGATGTCTAAAGGCAACGATTTAGTCGGTACTGATGGCGATAAAGATCTGGTTAAATACGCCGACGTTGGCGCAACATATTATTTCAACAAAAACATGTCCACCTATGTTGATTATAAAATCAACCTACTTGATGAGGATGACAGCTTCTACGCTGCGAACGGTATCTCTACCGATGATATCGTTGCTTTAGGTCTGGTATACCAGTTTTAATCTTGCCTGCCCGCCGTTTGGCGGGCATTTTCTTCATATTTCTCCTCCCTTGATCTAAATTAAAAATGTGAACTCCGTCATTACACAAAATGAGTCATCTGGCGTTACACTTTATGCGGATACTAAAACAGGAGGTTTTATGAACAGAACGATTCTTGTCCCTATCGATATTTCAGATTCAGAATTAACTCAACGTGTGATTAGCCACGTTGAGGCAGAGGCAAAGATTGATGATGCAGAGGTTCATTTCCTGACGGTAATACCTTCGCTACCCTACTATGCCTCTCTGGGATTAGCGTATTCCGCAGAGTTACCGGCAATGGATGACCTGAAAGCGGAAGCCAAATCGCAACTGGAAAAAGTCATTAAAAAATTCAAACTGCCGACTGACAGAGTGCATGTCCATGTTGAAGAAGGTTCGCCAAAAGACCGTATTCTGGAAATGGCGAAAAAAATCCCTGCTCACATGATAATCATTGCTTCTCATCGACCGGATATCACCACCTACCTGCTCGGCTCTAACGCCGCTGCCGTAGTACGTCACGCCGAGTGCTCAGTGCTGGTCGTGCGCTAACACTAACGCCCGCAGACCGCTGCGGGCTTTTTGATTCATTTCGCAAATGTGCTGACATTTTCCCCTCTAATCCGTACCATACACGCCACAGTTTTTATATCAGATTTCTTATGCTGGGCGTTCCGGCATGACGCATACTTTTCTGATGCCATATAACGAATTGAGTCGCTATTAAATGTCGCAAAATCAAGAAATTAGTAAGAAAGAACAATACAATCTCAACAAATTGCAAAAACGTCTGCGTCGTAACGTGGGCGAAGCCATTGCTGACTTCAATATGATTGAAGATGGCGACCGCATTATGGTTTGCCTCTCCGGGGGCAAAGACAGCTATACCATGCTGGAGATCCTGCGTAATTTGCAGCAAAGCGCGCCAATCAATTTCTCGCTGGTTGCCGTTAACCTCGACCAGAAACAGCCTGGTTTCCCGGAACACGTCCTGCCGGAGTATCTCGATAAGCTGGGCGTTGAGTATAAGATTGTTGAAGAGAATACTTACGGGATCGTAAAAGAGAAAATCCCTGAAGGAAAAACTACCTGCTCGCTCTGCTCTCGTCTGCGTCGCGGTATCCTTTATCGCACCGCAACAGAACTGGGTGCCACGAAAATCGCACTGGGTCACCACCGCGACGATATCCTGCAAACACTGTTCTTAAATATGTTCTACGGTGGCAAGATGAAGGGGATGCCGCCGAAACTGATGAGCGATGATGGCAAACATATCGTGATTCGTCCGCTGGCCTACTGCCGCGAAAAAGATATTCAGCGTTTTGCCGATGCGAAAGCGTTCCCGATTATTCCGTGCAACCTGTGCGGCTCGCAGCCTAACCTGCAACGTCAGGTGATTGCCGATATGCTCCGTGACTGGGATAAGCGTTATCCGGGACGTATCGAGACAATGTTCAGCGCGATGCAAAATGTAGTGCCGTCTCATCTGTGCGATACCAGTCTGTTCGATTTCAAAGGCATTACCCACGGTTCAGAAGTGGTTAACGGCGGTGATCTGGCGTTTGATCGCGAAGAGCTCCCACTACAACCGGCGGGCTGGCAGCCTGAAGAAGACGAAAATCAGCTGGATGAACTGCGGCTGAATGTGGTTGAAGTGAAATAATCAGGATAACGCCCGATGCGTAAGATTATCGGGCTACTCTTATGCATGCCGGATAAGACGCGGCCAGCGTCGCATCCGGCGAGATGTTTAGCCTTGCATCAGGCAATTCAACATTTCGTTATTTTAATAACCGTACCCGGCAAGTTTTTCCTTTAATCTTGCCGCCCTGTAACTGCTTCCATGTCTTATGAGCAACAGCCTGTCGCACAGCGACATAGACATGCGCTGGGTGCACGGTGATTTTGCCAATATCTGCGCCATCAAGCCCGATATCTCCTGTCAGCGCGCCTAATACATCACCCGGACGCATTTTGGCTTTTTTCCCGCCATCGATACACAACGTTGCCATTTCAGCCTCCAGCGGCACAATGTCCCTGCTGGCTGGTAACGTTTGCCAGTTAAGTTTCATCTGCAACATGTCGGCAATGATATTAGCGCGCTGTGCTTCTTCTGGCGCACAGAAACTGATTGCCAGACCGCTATTCCCGGCACGCGCCGTACGCCCGATACGATGCACATGAACTTCAGGATCCCACGCCAGCTCAAAGTTCACCACCAGCTCAAGCGATTTAATATCCAGACCACGCGCAGCGACATCGGTCGCTACCAGCACACGAGCGCTACCGTTGGCAAAACGAACCAACGTCTGGTCGCGATCGCGCTGTTCCAGATCGCCATGTAACGACAATGCACTTTGCCCCACTTCATTCAGTGCGTCACACACAGCCTGGCAATCTTTTTTGGTGTTACAAAACACCACACAAGACGCTGGCTGATGCAAACTTAATAACCGTTGCAACAACGGAATTTTGCCCTTGCTGGATGTCTCATAAAATTGTTGTTCAATAGGCGGAAGAGCATCTGTTGTGTCTATTTCAATCGCCAGGGGATCTCGTTGTACACGACCGCTTATCGCGGCGATCGCTTCCGGCCAGGTGGCAGAGAAGAGAAGCGTCTGGCGAGAAGCTGGCGCAAATCCGATGACTTCATCAATTGCGTCGCTAAACCCCATATCCAGCATACGGTCGGCTTCATCCATGACCAACGTATTCAACGCATCTAACGAAACAGTGCCTTTTTGCAGGTGATCCAGCAAACGCCCCGGCGTTGCCACGATGATATGCGGCGCGTGTTGCAGTGAATCGCGCTGAATACCAAACGGCTGACCGCCGCATAAGGTCAAGATCTTGGTATTTGGTAGGAAACGCGCCAGCCGACGTAACTCCCCTGCGACTTGATCCGCCAGTTCACGAGTCGGACACAGCACTAAAGCCTGAGTCTGAAACAGCGACGCATCAATTTGCTGTAACAACCCAAGGCCAAATGCCGCGGTTTTTCCGCTGCCGGTTTTCGCCTGCACGCGAACATCTTTTCCAGCAAGGATCGCCGGAAGTGCGGCGGCCTGCACCGGTGTCATGGTTAAGTAACCCAACTCATTAAGGTTAGTGAGCTGGGCGGGAGGCAAAACGTTCAGGGTAGAAAAAGCGGTCACAATCTATTCTCGTGGTCATCAGCGCAAAGTTAGCAGGCGCGTATCCTCGCAGATCTATGCTCACGTTGCGACAATTTAATCGGTTCTTCATCGGGCGGCGGGTCGGGCATAGGTTGTGGACGAGGGATTGGCTCGGGGACTGGGACGGGATCGCCAGGAATCGGTTCAGGGACAGGAATTTGCAAATAAATGAGTGTCATCATATTTCCCTTTGGTCATTGGGTAGACTCTTAAAGGGTAGACGTTGACAGATAACAGACAAAAAAAAGCCGACTTATCTAAGTCGGCGTCGTACGAATCAATTGTGCTATGCAGTAATTCAAAAAAGGAAGTAAGACAATATGGAGCGCAACGCCCATCGCTTGACGTTGCATTCACCTGCGTGGAAGATATTGCCCTGATTGGGTAGAGAGTTTATTGACCTCGCTCAAACTTTACGGCGTTTTTGTATACAGAAACCCGGGGAAATTGCTTTTGTTACAACCATTTACTACGATGCAACCATAAAGCAACACCACCAATAAGAACAACTAACAGAATACAAAAAAGCGAAAAACCAAATTGCCATCCTCCACCTGGAATACCGCCGAGGTTAACGCCAAATAACCCGGTTAAAAATGTACTGGGTAAAAAGACCATTGCCATCAATGACATTGTGTAAGTACGGCGGGCTAAATTTTCCTGCATCACTTGGGCGATTTCGTCCGCCATCACGCCAGTTCTCGCAATGCACGCGTCAATCTCATCCAGACCGCGCCCAAGACGGTCAGCAATATCCTGCATTCGCCGCCGTTGATCGTCATTCATCCAGGGCAGGCGCTCACTGGCAAGACGAGCATAAACATCTCGCTGCGGCGCCATATAGCGACGCATAACAATGAGTTGTTTTCGTAGTAGTGCCAGGAAACCGCGCGGCGGAATTTGTTGATCAAGTAAATTATCTTCCAGGTCGATAATTTTATCGTGCAGTTGCTCTATAAACTCATTGGAGTGATCGGTTAATGCATCACACACATCCACCAGCCAGCCTCCGCAATCAGTCGGGCCGGTACCCTCTTCCAGATCGCTAACTACATCGTCTAACGCCAGTACTTTACGTTGTCGGGTCGAGACAATGAACCGACCGTCCATATAAACACGCATGGCGACCAGCTGGTCGGGACGTTCATCAGTACTGCCATTAATGCAGCGCAACGTAATCAACGTCCCTTCACCAAGACGGCTGACTCTGGGTCGCGTGCTTTCCCCTGCCAGCGCGTCACGCACGTTATTTGGTAGCAATGGTGTCGTTGCCAGCCACTGCGCGCTGTCATGGTGCACATAATTAAGGTGGAGCCAGCAGGGATGCTCTTCATCTATCTCATCTGTATTTTCCAGCGGTTTAACGCCGCCTTTACCATCCAACATCCAGGCAAATACTGCATCCGGTACATTTATGTCCGCTCCCTTAATCGTTTCCACAGTGCCTCCATTATCAATGCTTTATTTTGTAGTCTAGTCTTCTGGTCATCTTACGCAACATCTCCTCACCCCATTACCCTGAAATGATTAATAAAATCCTGTCAAAACTAAATACAGAAAGCAAAATACTTTTCATGATTAGAAAAGGGGTAAAGTGTTAAATAGCGTCTATCATTATCAGAATTATCTGATCATTCGTGGTGGCATTTTTGCGATCAGATAACAATAGAAAATTGATAAAAATAACGGGATTTCAATGACTACGCACAACTTCAATACCCTGGACTTATTAACCAGTCCTGTCTGGATCGTTTCCCCCTTCGAGGAACGGTTAATTTATGCCAATAGCGCTGCGCAACTGTTGATGCAAGAACTCACTTTTAGTCAGCTACGAACCGGCCTCTATTCCGTCTCCTCCCAAAACGAACTGCCAAAATATCTCGTAGACCTGCATAACCAACTCGATATTGTAGAAATTCTCACGGTCAAGCGTAATGGTGAAGAGACAGCACTAAGCTGTCGGTTAACCCTCAAAGAGATTGGTGATTCTGGGGAAGTGATTATATTTGAAGGGATGGAGACACCCGCAAGTCTGGGCTTAAAAGCCAGCCGATCTGCAAATTATCAGCGTAAAAAACAAGGGTTTTATGCGCGTTTTTTTCTGACTAATTCCGCGCCAATGCTGTTGATAGATCCCTCGCGTGATGGCCAAATTGTCGACGCCAATGTGGCCGCACTCAATTTCTATGGCTATAACCATGAAACAATCTGTCAGAAACACACCTGGGAAATTAATATTCTTGGGCGTCGCGTGATGCCTGTCATGCATGAAATTTCGCGTTTACCCGGCGGACATAAACCTCTTAACTTTGTCCATAAGCTGGCAGATGGTTCCACTCGCCATGTGCAAACTTATGCCGGGCCAATTGAGATTTATGGCGACAAGTTAATGTTATGCATCGTGCATGACATTACCGAGCAAAAAAGGCTGGAACAACAACTGGAACACGCGGCTCACCATGACGCGTTGACGGGGTTACTTAACCGCCGACAATTTTATCACATCACCGAGCAAGGCCAGATGCAGCATCTCGCAATCGCTCAGGATTACAGTTTGCTGCTTATCGACACCGATCGTTTTAAGCATATTAATGACCTGTACGGTCACCAGAAAGGTGATGAAGTTTTATGCACTCTGGCACGTACACTCGAAAGCTGCGCTCGCAAAGGCGATATGGTGTTTCGATGGGGAGGTGAAGAGTTCGTCTTGTTATTACCCAGAACTCCGCTGGATACCGCAATTTCTCTCGCTGAAACTATCCGATTGAGCGTGGCAAAAGTGAGTATTTCTGGCTTACCGCGTTTTACGGTCAGCATTGGCGTGGCACATCACGAAGGCAATGAAGGCATCGATGAATTGTTTAAACGCGTAGATGATGCGTTGTATCGGGCGAAAAATGACGGACGCAACCGCGTACTGGCGGCTTGATATTTTCAATAGCGCGGAAGCGTCAATGAATTATCGACTGCGTTTAGCGTGACGCTCCCAGTTTTCTTGTTTCGCCTGCGCTGTTTTACGCAGTGCTACGTAACACGCCCCGCTGCCGCCATGATGCGGTAGCGCGGTGCAATAAGCCTGTACATCATCAAACTCTGTCAGCCAACGTGCGACATAACTACGGACAATGTTGGCGTGAGACTTATCTTCTCTGCCTTTGCCGTGAATAATAAGTACATTACGCAAACCATCCGCCCGCGCCTGATGAATAAAACTAAACACCATTTTGCGGCACTCTTCCACCGACTGGCGAAGTAAATTCAGGCTAGCCTGTTGCGGATATTTGCCGCTGCGTAGCTTATCGATCACCCCATGTTGCAAACCTTCCCGACGAAATTCCAGGGGCTGATTTAGCGGGATGATGTCGAGAAATCCTGTGGTGAGGAAATTATCAAGTTGCAGCGTGTCTATACGCTGTGGCGCACGTTGGTTACGCACAGGATGCCAGTGGACATCAGTAGCACGCTTCAGTGGTTGGACATCTTCCATGGCGTCAAGAAACAGCGATTTGTCGTCAAGGTTCATGTAACCTCCTATGTACCTTCGCACGTCGTGATCCAGACGAGTTAATTGTTCATACATCTGATGCTTGCTGTATCGTTCACTTCGCAAGTTGAAGCAACATCTTGCTCCATACAGGCTAGTGTCCCCGCAGGCGGGGCATTTTATACCAGCCTGGTTGCAGTATCGAACAGTTTAAGCCGGGAGTGAGCCTGCACAGGCCCTAATTAAGGCGATTTGTCCATCACAGCAACCAATATATGATGACGGTAATTTGTTGCACTTCGCCTGAAATATACTTCAGCAAATCACTCTGCAATATGTTTAAACCCCGCACAGGTTAATCATCCTCTAAATTCACCGGTCGATTAACGATGCATGATTATTCAATCATGAGATGAACGTTTTAACTTATATTTTCGTGAAATCTGTCACTGAAGAAAATTGGCAACTGATGGGCAAAACCGTTATAACACTGTCACCGGCTGACAGGAAGCAGGCCGGATTCAAGACGCGGATGCACTGCTGTGTGTACTGTAGAGTCTGGCGGATGTCGACAGGCTCTATTTTTTTATTCATTTGTCTGCATTGCAGAAAACCACATTCTCGCTGGTGTCGGGAGAAGTAACGAAGCGGCAGACGCATTTAGCCCGGAAATCCACCTCAGCGCTATCGATCAAACCGGAAACTAATCCAGGTACCTACTATTCATTAGTCGTACCGTACCCTCTTATCTTCTTGTGGTATGGCTGCTAATGTTGCTTGCATGGTATCTTGTCGGTCTGCTGATTAGTCCGGGGGTTTACCCACATTTATCTTAAGAGAGAACGGATGCTGAGATTACTTGAAGAAAAAATTGCCACGCCACTGGGTCCTCTGTGGGTTATTTGCGATGAACAATTTCGTCTGCGGGCGGTTGAGTGGGAAGAGTATAGCGATCGCATGGTGCAATTGCTGGACATCCATTATCGCAAAGAAGGTTATGAGCGTATTTCCGCCACCAATCCCGGCGGGTTAAGCGATAAACTTCGTGATTATTTTGCCGGTAATCTAAGCATTATTGATTCCCTACCCACTGCCACCGGCGGTACGCCATTTCAACGGGAAGTATGGAAAACGCTACGCACTATCCCGTGTGGACAGGTAATGCATTACGGTCAACTGGCAGAACAACTAGGCCGCCCAGGGGCCGCGCGTGCCGTCGGCGCAGCCAACGGTGCAAACCCGATCAGTATTGTGGTGCCTTGTCACCGGGTCATTGGCCGAAACGGCACGATGACAGGATATGCAGGCGGAGTGCAGCGAAAAGAGTGGCTATTGCGCCATGAAGGTTATCTTTTACTGTAAACATTAAGCAATTTGTGCCTGCGTGTTCACAGTTTTACGTAAAGTCACCCTTAACAATCTAAGGTTTTTCAATTAGATAGACATAAATTTACATCTATTATCGGAATTCTCCGCTGTTAAGGTTTGCTTAGACTTACTTGCTCCCTAAAAAGATGTTAAAATTGACAAATATCAATTACGGCTTGAGCAGACCTATGATCCCGGAAAAGCGAATTATACGGCGCATTCAGTCTGGCGGTTGTGCTATCCATTGCCAGGATTGCAGCATCAGTCAGCTTTGCATCCCGTTCACACTCAACGAACATGAGCTTGATCAGCTTGATAATATCATTGAGCGAAAGAAGCCTATTCAGAAAGGCCAGACGCTGTTTAAGGCTGGTGATGAACTTAAATCGCTTTATGCCATCCGCTCCGGTACGATTAAAAGTTATACCATTACAGAGCAAGGCGACGAGCAAATCACTGGCTTTCATTTAGCAGGCGATCTGGTGGGTTTCGATGCCATAGGCAGCGGTCATCATCCAAGCTTCGCCCAGGCGCTGGAAACCTCGATGGTGTGTGAAATTCCGTTCGAAACGCTGGACGATCTGTCCGGTAAAATGCCAAATTTGCGCCAACAAATGATGCGTCTGATGAGCGGCGAAATTAAAGGCGATCAGGACATGATCCTGCTGTTGTCGAAGAAAAATGCCGAAGAACGTCTGGCTGCATTTATCTATAATCTGTCCCGTCGTTTTGCCCAACGCGGCTTCTCCCCTCGTGAATTCCGCCTGACGATGACTCGTGGCGATATCGGTAACTATCTGGGCCTGACGGTAGAAACCATCAGCCGTCTGCTGGGGCGCTTCCAGAAAAGCGGCATGCTGGCAGTCAAAGGTAAATATATCACCATCGAAAATAACGATGCGCTGGCCCAACTAGCCGGTCATACACGCAACGTCGCCTGATTTTTCCGCATAACTCACTATCCTTCTGTCATATCATTAAATTTTTCTCATTTATTGATCTGGCAGAAGGTTCATCACTGTTTCATTCACCAGATCTAGGTTACTCTTTTAATACAAACTGCATTGACAGTTGTTGTAAGGAGACTCTGTATGGCTATGTATCAGAACATGCTTGTTGTTATCGATCCTAATCAGGACGATCAACCCGCATTACGGCGAGCTGTTTATTTGCATCAACGGATTGGTGGCAAAATTAAAGCCTTTTTGCCTATTTATGACTTCTCATACGAGATGACTACCCTACTCTCCCCGGACGAGCGGACCGCCATGCGTCAGGGCGTCATTAGTCAGCGTACTGCGTGGATCCACGAGCAGGCGAAATATTATCTTAACGCTGGCGTTCCCATTGAAATTAAAGTGGTCTGGCATAACCGTCCTTTCGAAGCCATCATTCAGGAAGTACTTAGCGGTGGGCACGATCTGGTGCTAAAAATGGCGCACCAACATGACCGCCTGGAAGCGGTGATTTTTACGCCAACAGATTGGCACCTGTTACGCAAATGCCCAAGCCCGGTGTGGATGGTGAAAGACCAACCGTGGCCGGAAGGGGGTAAGGCACTGGTGGCGGTGAATCTCGCCAGCGAAGAGCCGTATCATAATGCGCTCAATGAAAAACTGGTGAAAGAGACGATCGAACTGGCGGACCAGGTCAACCACACCGAGGTACATCTGGTTGGTGCTTATCCAGTAACCCCCATCAATATTGCGATTGAACTGCCGGAATTTGATCCAAGCGTTTATAACGATGCTATTCGCGGGCAACATTTACTGGCGATGAAAGCCCTGCGGCAGAAATTCAGCATTGACGAGAAAATGACGCATGTCGAAAAAGGTCTACCGGAAGAAGTGATTCCCGATTTAGCGGAGCATTTACAGGCAGGGATTGTGGTTCTGGGAACCGTAGGACGCACTGGTATTTCTGCGGCATTCCTTGGCAATACGGCGGAACAAGTGATTGATCATCTTCGCTGCGACCTGCTGGTGATTAAACCCGACCAATACCAGACACCTGTCGAACT
This sequence comes from Escherichia sp. E2586, assembly GCF_005781105.1. NCBI lineage: Bacteria > Pseudomonadati > Pseudomonadota > Gammaproteobacteria > Enterobacterales > Enterobacteriaceae > Escherichia > Escherichia sp. E2586. The sequence goes on along the minus strand of NZ_VATN01000019.1, from coordinate 274,799 downwards.
GGATGACGAAGACGACGATTAATCGTTCGTCACTTACTTTCAAGGCCCGAAGTTACGGGCCTTTTCTTTTACTTACTTTTCCTCTCCACCGAGGAAATAAATACCCAGCGGGATTGCCAGTAACACGGTAAAGACCAGACTATAGACAAAAATCATCGATGACTGAATCACATACATTGATGTCGTCCATTCGGACAGCGGGATATTGTATTGTTCAATAACACCACCGATAGTCGCGCGAGTCACTACCGACGCCGCAATAATGAAAACCGCCAACAAACCTATGAGAAACTTTCTCCCTTTCGCTGACTTCAGTTTCGCCATGATCATAATGTAATCCTTTTGCAGATAAACCCTTTGTTACTTGCGTGTAACAATACCATGACATTTTGGTGTTGTCTGCCCTGAAAGCAATAGATTGTCGCGTAACATATCATCAACTCGTTGATAAATTAGCTAATGTTGCTACTTCCTTCCCTGTCTATTGATGATATGCATGAATTATCGCGATAAAATAACCCCGCCAGGGGTTTCCGGCATGACGTCAACAATCTGGAGGAGCCTAATAAAACAATGATCGCTGAACTGTTTACAAATAATGCGCTTAATCTGGTCATTATTTTCGGTAGCTGCGCAGCATTGATTCTTATGAGCTTTTGGTTTCGCCGTGGAAATCATAAAAGAAAAGGATTCTTATTCCACGCAGTGCAATTTTTAATCTACACCATAATTATCAGTGCTGTTGGTAGCATCATTAATTATGTCATCGAAAACTACAAACTCAAATTTATCACACCGGACGCCGTTGATTTTATCTGTACGTCACTGATAGCCCTTATCCTGACGGTTAAGTTATTCCTTCTAATCAATCAGTTTGAACGGAAGCAGATTAAAAAAGGCCGCGATATTACCAGTGCACGGATTATGTCGCGGATCATCAAAATCAGCATCATCGTCGTCATTGTTCTGCTCTATGGCGAACATTTCGGCATGAGCCTTTCAGGCTTGCTGACTTTTGGTGGTATTGGTGGCCTTGCAGTAGGTATGGCCGGTAAGGATATTCTGAGCAACTTCTTTTCCGGCATTATGCTCTATTTTGATCGCCCCTTTAGTATTGGCGACTGGATCCGTTCTCCTGACAGAAATATCGAAGGAACGGTGGCAGAAATTGGCTGGCGAATGACTAAAATCACCACATTTGATCATCGTCCGCTGTACGTGCCGAACTCACTGTTTTCATCTATCAGCGTTGAAAACCCCGGTCGAATGACCAACCGTCGTATTACTACGACCATTGGTTTACGTTATGAAGATGCGGCTAAAGTGGGCGCTATTGTCGAAGCGGTACGCGAAATGCTTAAAAATCATCCCGCCATCGACCAGCAGCAAACCCTATTGGTTTATTTCAACCAGTTTGCCGATTCGTCGCTAAATATTATGGTTTATTGTTTTACTAAAACCACGGTTTGGGCCGAATGGCTTGCCGCCCAGCAGGACGTATATTTGAAAATTATCGATATTGTACAGTCACATGGCGCGGATTTTGCCTTCCCCAGCCAGACGTTGTATATGGAGAATAACACACTACCAGAACAGGTGAAGTAATAACCTGCAGAAACTGGATGGCGATATGCTTATTCGCCATCCAGTCTTATTTATTATTCAATTAACAGCAGCCAGCGCGACATTATTCTCGCCAGCTTTAAACTGAACATATTGTTCCTCAGTACCAAAGAAAACTTCAGACTCCGTACTGTGACCGATCCCCGGTACCGTTTCATTCCCTGAATATTGCCAAAGCGTCCAGGGATTGCGTCCTTCAAGCTTCACACCAGCTTGTCCCCAATACCCCATCCACACCATATACTGCTCGAATCGGCTATCCATGAAATGTGACAGGTTATTATGATTTCCATAAAATATGGGTGTTTTGTGATAATTTTGGTAGATTAAATCGGCAAAACGCAAAATATCATTACGTGCATTAGCCATTCCCGATTTTTTAAAGCAGTTTAGTTGAGTTGTATCTTCACCTTCAGGATTTACCAATAAAATGCCGGGCGGTAACATTTTCGGCTCTGCGGGCAGGAGACTTTTTGCCGTTTCCAATTGCGACTCAGGTGTGCGACAAAAATCAAATTTGAAATAACCTCCACGGTCAAATTTGGAATCTGCTAATTGTTTCCAGTGAGACTTAAATGATGAATCGGGACCTCTCCAGCCAACCACTCTCGCATACACAAAACGCGCAGACGATTTTTCCTGGAATAATTTCCAGTCTATTTCGCCATCGTTAGAAGAAATATCATGTCCGTGAATTGGGTAAATTTCCGGCGTTTTAAAAATACGAATGTCAGGACGGTTGGGAATTGCACTTACGGGGCCATAAGGAATCTCAATCGATTTATTATCATTTTCCTGATTATCTGCGGGGACAGGGGCTGACTTATCAATCGAGAATGAGGCTACATCAATATTCGTAAACTCCCCTGCTTTACCCGCAGCCAGCTGAGTCTTATTATCCAGACGACTTGCCGCAGGTTCATTGATGAAGAAAAATCCCCCTGGACCCGCTGGCATTTCTGTTGCACCTATCCAGGCATCGCTTAAATGTAATCCCTTACCTTGTTCATCCAGTTTTTCATTAATATCTGAATATTGATCATTAACATAGATAAATAAACTCAACGTTCTGGTTATTCCTGCGTAGTATTCCTTTTTTCCATCTACTTTTACCATATACGACTTACCAAAACGTTCGTCGGCAACGCCATTCGTTACTCCTTTGATAATTGTATCGAAAAAGACACTGCCGCGCTTTGCCTCCAGTGAGTAAACCTCTGTTTTATCATCACCGGCAGCTATTGCATAGGCACCAGGATTACTGTACGAGTTAGAATTACCCGCGCCGATAGTCATGCCATACAAGCCAGAACCAAAGCAGGCATTGACTAAAGTCAGAACATGGAAATAACGCTTTGCCAGAATATTAAGTTGTGTGTTCAAAGCTGGCATTTCATACATGCCTTTTGAACCATCAATATCCGTAGCGTTGCTCAATACAAATGCAGGTGCTTTATCAGAATTACCATTTTGAGTGCCAAAACGACCATGGCCTGAATAAGCAATTAACAAGCGAGCTTTCTTATCAAACATCATCCCTCTGGCAGGTAAATATTCCTTTAAAAAATAATTAATATTATCTAATGAAGCTTCCTGATCTCTCAATAAAATAACCTCATCAAACTTCTGTCCGTTGATCAGAAAATCAGCCATTCTTTGGCCATCCACCGCGGCTGCCGGAATATCTGCATGTAATAGTGGATATTTTGAAATTGCAATAATCAACCCGATGGAGCGCGTTTTCGCTGCATCCTGATCGGGTATTTTTAACGCATCACTGATCCGGATATCCAGTTTCCCTGGGTTCTCTGGCCCATAGTGGACAAAAAAATGACAATATTCATCAGGGACCATTGCGCCATTTTTGCAAATGTCATCTGCGCGGGCATCAGTCATTCCCAGTGATATTCCTGCAATTAACAGCCCCAGGACCGTTTTACATAAATTTGGCCATCGCCTGTTCATGATTTAAAACTCCTGCACACCCAGAGTGGAATAAAACTCAGCGGTCGGGCCCTTGTATATACTGGCATCGAATTTCTGACTTGATCCCAAATTAAGCTGCGCAGCATCGGTAAACTGCCAGATTGCCCATTTTGTCTGGTTAATTGAACGCGGCGTTTCGCTGGCCTGTGCCTGATTAGAATAATCAGCCAGCCACAGATTATGTTCTGCAACCTGGGCAAAACTTTTTTCTCCGCCGACGGCATCTTTCCACCACGCCCGCGCAGTGTAGATAACCGGTTTACGCCCTAAATCGGCTTCTACCTGCGCGGTGAATGCCTTGATCATCGTGATTATTTCAGTGGGTTTACGCTTCTGCCAGCGGTCCTTACCTGTTGATGAATCTACATCCCACTCAACATCCACCGCCGGTGGCATATCTGTCGCCCTTAACCCGCCATTGGCTTTAATAACTTTAACAAACGTCATTGCCTGCTTGCGTCCCCACAATTCCGCGTCGTCTGCCGGTGTGCCACTGGAAAGAAAGTGGTAGGCCCCACGGTGAAGTTTTATCCCTCGCTCAGTATCCCCAGCCCGCTGCCAAAAACCGGCGAATTCAGGATCAACATAACGCGTTCCTTGACTGGACTTCATATACAAGAACACAGACTTATTTTTTGCCAACAGTTCGATCGGGAAGTTTTTACCGTTATGATGGCTGATATCCACACCAAATAAAGAACTGGGTCGTGGTTGATTCAATACCGAATCGTAAGCGACATCAGCCGGAAATTTAAAATATTTTTTTACCGCAAAGGAATCAAACTCTTTATCACGAGATGGATCCGATTCCAGTATTTTTACAAACAATTCTTGTCGTGAGAGATCATTCGTTAAGTTTTCCAGCCCCAACGACGTGGCATCGGGCAGTGATTCTGCGGCCAGGCTTAAAGAAGGATAATGAAGGAGTAATAACGAGATAACTAAAGGCATAGCTAAGGATTTTTTCATTTTACCACCCCATTTTAGCTGTGTGTCTGTTTGCGAATGAAAATTTTCACAAGGAACGCAATACGTCTTGCGTTGTAAAGAAAAGTAAAGCACAGCTTATATTGGGAGTATGTAATACACCTTTTAAATAAAATATTTGATTATTATTTATGCTGGACATTGGCAGAAAAATTCAAATAATTATCTTGGGTGTGATTTTTATAGGGGGGATTTTAAAAAAGAAGGTATTTTATCGGGGTTGTTAAATCTGGCGCGCATAAACGCGCCAGATGACATCATATTAATGCTTCACAATATACATTGTGCGACTATACGCCACATCTTCCGGGTTATTAATTGGATAACCTTTCAACCACGGTTTGATTAATCTCCCATTGGTATACTGGTAAATCGGTGCAATAGGCGCTTGTTCTATGAGAATTTTCTCTGCCGCGTTGTAATCGGCATTGCGCGCTTTAACGGTATTTTCAGTCGATGCCTGGGCCAGCACTTTATCGTATGCCGGATTATTAAACCCTGAAATATTTCCCGAGTGCGTTGACGTTAACAGCGTCAGGAAGGTAGACGGTTCATTATAGTCCCCTACCCATGATGCGCGGATAACGTCAAAATTACCGGTGTTACGGCTATCGATATAGGTTTTCCATTCCTGATTTTGCAATTTGACGTCCACACCAAGATTCTTTTTCCACATCGACGCTACGGCAATCGCAATTTTCTGATGGTTTTCTGAAGTGTTATACAACAGCGTCAGCTTCAGCGGTTTTTGCGGACCATAACCGGCTGCGCTCAACAAAGTTTTTGCCTGCGCATTCAGTTCTTCCTGACTCATTTGTTCAAACGGCGAAGGCTCCGGCGTAAATCCGGCAGTAACATCTGGCGTAAAATGCCATGCTGGTTTTTCACCGGTGCCTAATACTTTTTCCGTCATCAGGCGGCGGTCAATCGTCATACTTAATGCCAAACGAACGCGTTGATCTGCCGTCGGACCTTTTTGCGTATTGAAGGCATAATAATAAGTCCCCAGCTGCGGCGGTGTATAAACCTGCCCTGGAATATCCTTCAACAGCTTTTGATACATATTTTTCGGGAAGGACTCAGTGATATCAATATCACCTGCAAGATAACGTTTCGTGGCAGCGGACTCCTGGTTAATCGGCAGGAAAGTCACTTTTTGCAGTACCGTTTTTGCGTTATCCCAATAATGGGTATTCGGTACAACCACCAGCTTTTCATTCACTACGCGTTCTTTAAGCACATATGCGCCGTTGCCGATAAGTTTCCCTGGTTTTGTCCAATCTTTACCGCTTTCAACGTTGGCTTTTTGCACCGGGAAGAAGGCAAAGTTGGCCGTCAAATTAACAAACCACGGCAATGGCTTATCAAGCTGGATTTTCAGGGTATGGGCATCAACGGCAGTGACGCCAAGTTGGTCAGGCGTGGCTTTACCATCAATAATCGCCTGAGCATTGTTTACCCCCGCCAGCGCGGCAAACCAGGCAAATGGGGACAACGTTTTCGGGTCTACCAGACGTTGCCAGCTATAGACAAAATCCTGCGCGGTAACCGGTGTGCCATCTGCCCATTTAGCATCATCGCGCAGGGTAAAGGTCCAGATACGGTTGTCATTGCTTTTCCACTGGGTGGCGACGCCGGGGACAATCTCCCCTTTTTCATTCTGATTCACGAGTCCTTCAAACAAATCGCGAATCACCTGAATCTCTGGCAAACCAACCGCTTTCGCGGGATCCAATGATGCAGGCTCATCCTTAATATGACGCACCAGCTCCTGCTTGTCTGCCAGTACTGTGCCGCTCGGAACATCAGCAGCATACGAAAGAGAAATGCTGCTGACTAACAGCGCACAACAAGTTACTGAAACAGAGTGCTTCATAAGTTACCCTCAAACCGACGTTAATATTGATGCGTAATTATTTGTTTCTCCTTAAAGAAATGCAAATAACTTCCGGCCAAAAAGTGATAAAAGATCGATAACATATCGTTGTCGAAAAGGATTTGATAATCCACAAAATTTGCACAACACTGCCTGTAATACTTCTATTGTCAGAGACGATTATGACCGTGACTCGCCCACGCGCCGAACGGGGCGCTTTCCCCCCAGGAACTGAACATTACGGACGTTCATTATTGGGTGCGCCGCTGCTCTGGTTTCCCGCCCATGCCGCCAGCAGCGAAAGTGGTTTGATTCTTGCTGGTACCCACGGCGATGAGAATTCTTCCGTCGTCGCCCTCTCCTGCGCATTACGCACATTAACACCGTCTTTGCGCCGCCATCATGTGGTGCTGTGTGTGAATCCCGACGGTTGCCAGTTGGGTCTACGTGCCAATGCTAATGGTGTGGATTTAAACCGAAACTTTCCCGCGGCGAACTGGAAGGAAGGTGAAACGGTTTATCGCTGGAACAGTGCCGCCGAAGAGCGCGACGTTGTCTTGCTGACCGGAGATAAACCCGGCTCCGAACCTGAAACCCAGGCGTTATGCCAACTCATTCACCGCATTCAGCCCGCCTGGGTCGTCTCGTTCCACGATCCGCTGGCGTGTATTGAAGATCCCAGACACAGCGAATTAGGTGAATGGCTGGCCCAGGCATTTGAATTGCCGCTGGTAACCAGCGTCGGCTACGACACCCCCGGATCCTTTGGCAGTTGGTGTGCAGACCTGAACTTGCACTGTATCACTGCTGAGTTTCCCCCCATCTCCGCCGATGAAGCCAGCGAAAAATATCTTTTTGCGATGGCGAATTTACTGCGCTGGCATCCTAAAGATGCAATTCGCCGGTCGTAAACTGAAGAGCCGGTTCCACATCCACCGCCAGCCAGGTCGGCCCGTCGAGATCGGCGAAGCTGACCTGCGGCGCCAGCGGTAATGCTGCGCTAATGGCGCGTGAGGTGCATAACATGCAGCCCAACATCAGGCTGAAACCTTGTGCACGCGCTTCTGTTGCCAGCGCCAACGCTTCCGTCAGGCCGCCGGTTTTATCAAGCTTGATATTAACCATCTCATAGCGCCCTTTCAGCGCCTTAAGGTTGCTGCGGGTATGACAACTTTCGTCCGCGCAAATAGGCAATGGATGGATAAAATTCTCCAGCGCCGCATCGTCCTGAGCCGGGAGAGGTTGCTCCAGCATTGCGACGCCTAAATCGGCCAGCAACTGGCATCGAGCCGCCAGTCCTTCCGCACGCCAGGATTCATTAGCATCAACAATTAACGTCGCATCCGGCACTGCCGCGCGAATCGCCACCATCCGCTCGCTGATAAGATGATTATCCAGCTTCACTTTTAGCAGCTTAGCCCCAGCCTGCCATAGTGCTGCGGCACTGCCTGCCATCTGATCCGGCGTACCGATCACTACCGTCTGCGCAGTGGTGATCGTTTCAGGAAGAGAGATACCGGTAAGTACAGCCAGCGTCTGCTGCTGTTGTCTTGCGGCCAGATCCCACAGCGCACAATCCAGCGCATTACGCGCTGCACCGGCAGGCAGAACTTTTTGCAACTCTGCGCGCGTCAGCCCTTTTTCCAGTTGTGGGACCACGCTCATTATTTGCGCCATGACTGAGGCATCACTTTCGCCATAGCGCGGATAAGGCGTACATTCGCCCGTACCTTTGACGCCATCTTCTTCCAGTTCAACCACCACCACGCGCGCTTCACTGCGGCTTCCTCGCGCAATAACAAACGGGGTATGTAACGGCCAGGCTTCCTCAAATACCTTAACGGTTCTCATCTTTACTCCTTGTTGCCGCGGTGGTCTGCGGATTAAGCGCAAATAGCGATTGCTGTGTTATTGACAGTTAGCATAAACTAGGCGTGACGTTAACTATATGTAAACAGGAAAGATAATCATGTCACAAATCGTTCATTTCCAGGGCAACCCGGTTACAGTCGCCAATTCCATCCCGCAAGCGGGTAGCAAAGCGCAGACTTTTACTCTCGTGGCAAAAGATCTGTCTGACGTCACCCTCGGTCAGTTTGCGGGCAAACGCAAAGTGCTGAACATTTTCCCGAGCATTGATACCGGTGTTTGCGCCGCATCAGTACGTAAGTTTAACCAACTGGCAACCGAAATCGACAACACGGTTGTGCTGTGCATCTCCGCCGATCTGCCGTTTGCTCAGTCTCGTTTCTGCGGCGCGGAAGGTCTGAACAACGTTATCACTCTCTCCACTTTCCGTAACGCTGAATTCCTGCAAGCTTACGGCGTTGAGATCGCTGAAGGCCCACTGAAAGGTCTGGCAGCACGTGCGGTTGTGGTAATTGATGAAAATGATAATGTGATCTTCAGTCAGTTGGTCAATGAAATCACCACCGAGCCGGATTACGAAGCAGCTCTCGCGGTACTGAAAGCGTAAATTATTATGCCTGATGGTATTGCGCCATCAGGCATTTATCCCACTTATTCTTCGCTCTTCTTCTGACTCAATCCATATTCCCGCAGTTTATTGGCAATCGCGGTGTGTGAAACGCCCAAACGTTTTGCCAGTTTGCGCGTACTGGGGTAATTGCGATAAAGCTGGGTTAATACCGAACGTTCAAAACGGCTGGTGATTTCGTCCAGCGAACCTTCCATAGCATCTTCACCAACGGCCACAGTTGCAGCGTCATAATCCGGCAGCAAAATATCCTGCGGACGCAGTTCATAACCTTCCAGTTGCGTCAGTGCGCGGTAAATGGCGTTTTTCAACTGCCGCACGTTACCCGGCCATGCATAACGTGTAAGCACGGTATTTAGATCTGCAGCTAATTTCGGACGCGGCACGCCCTGCTCGTCAGCAAATCGGGCAACAAATAGCTCGGTTAACGGCATGATGTCCTGCGGACAGTCCCGCAGCGGCGGCAGATTTAACGTCAGCACGTTCAGACGATAATAGAGATCTTCGCGGAACATGCCTTTTTGCACCAGCTCGACCAGATTCTTCTGCGTCGCGCAAATTACCCGCACATCGACATGCACTTCGTGGTCTTCCCCAACGCGACGGAAAGTGCCATCGTTGAGAAAACGCAATAATTTTGCCTGCATTCGCGGCGACATCTCGCCAATCTCATCCAGCAAAACCGAGCCGCCGTTCGCCTGTTCGAAGAATCCTTTTTTCCCCTCTGGCGCATGCCCGAACAGTTCACTCTCTACAGCATCTTCTGGAATAGAAGCACAGTTCAGCGCCAGATAAGGTTTGCTCGCACGCGGGCTTGCCTGATGGCAAGCGTAAGCAAAGAGATCTTTACCCGTGCCGGTATCACCCGTGATCAGCAGCGGCGCGCTTAACATTGCTAACTTTTGCGCCTGCTCTACCGCATGCTTCATTTTAGGACTGATGGCGACAATCTGACTGAAAGCGCTGACATCCTGGGCAGCCACATTTTGCAACTGACGGCCCATACGGATTGTTGAGCGCAGCATCACTACCGCACCGGTCAGGACATGTTGGTCGTTTTCATCCTGAAGGTAGACAGGCGTTATCTCCATCAGGAAATTTTGTCCATTAATCACTACATGTTCGTTATGTGAATCCTGCGGGTCGCTCTCAAGCCAACGTAAAAAATTAAATCCGTTAATCAATTGCGCAGCGGTATGATTGCGTAAGCGATCCAGTTTTTGCCCGAATAGCTGACAGCTCGCCGGGTTTGCCATGTCCACCTTGCTTTTCATATCGACAGAAAGCACGGGTTCAGGCAGTGCTTCAAGCAATGCGCTCAACGCCTGATGTTCTCGCTCGGAAGGCATCCACGGCACAGTGCGCACATCGGTAACGCCCGCAATACGGCGTATTTCCGCCATCAAACTGCTGAAACTGTCAAAATCCAGTTCGGCAAAATTCAGGTAAATCCGCCCGATTGGGTCAATCTCAATACCGCGTAAATCGATGCCTCTTAACACCAGTAGGTCGAGCAATTCGCGGGTCAGACCGAGTCGGTCTTCACAAAAGACTTCCAGACGCATGGGAACCTTCACATGAAAAAGAACAATAAATATGATGATATGACACTATTCGAGTAGCAGGAAGGTTTCTGTCAACAAACATTGACACAACGATGGATAAACGGGCACTTCGGCGTAAAGGTATCCGATCAGTGCCCGAAAGTGCACTATTTTTCGCCGGACGTTTTGCTCTTTTGTAACGTCTCTTTTACCTGACCGATGAGCTGACGACGGAAATCACCCAAACGTGGTTTGTCATTGTCAATCCACGGCAGCGGGCGGCAAAGTTCCATAGCTTTGATCCCCAGTCGTGCGGTCAGTAACCCGGCACCTATTCCCTGAGCGGCGCGAGTAGACAAGCGCGCGGCGAGATCCTGCGACATCCAGTCCATCCCCACTTCACGTACCAGTTCGCTGGCACCCGCGAAAGCGATATTCAGCAAGACCAGTTTAAACAGGCGCAGGCGGCTGTAATACCCCAGTTCAATGCCATACAGCGTGGCGATGCGATTAATCAGGCGCAAATTACGCCAGGCGATGAAGGCCATATCCACCAGCGCCAGCGGGCTGACCGCAATCATCAACGTCGATTCCGCCGCTGATCGGCTGATTTCGCGCCGCGCCTGGGCATCTAAAACCGGCTGGACCAGGTGAGCATACAAACTAACCACTTCACGATCGTTCTGCGTTTCATGGATTGAGGCATACCAGCGCTGCAGCGCCGGATGAGACTGATCAATACCCGCCTGCTGCGCCAGTTTTTCGCAAAATGCGCGGCCTTTACCCGTGCCGTGGCTGTGCAACAAATCGCGTGCTTCGTCGCGTTCGTGTGCACGCTGGCGCAAGCGCCATAAGCGCCGCCATTCTGTTACCACAGAACCCACGCCAGCGCCGATTATCAATGCCCCAGCGGCACAACCGCCCAGCGCCACCCAGTCCTGAGTTTGCCAGGCGTTCATCGTCCACTGCACACCCTGACCAACAACGCTTGCGCCAAACAGCGCCAGCCCGCCCATCACCATTTTGCGCCACAGACTGCGTTTCGGACGTAAAGCAGCGTCCATCACCGCTTCAACTTGCCCCTCTTCTTCCTGTGCTTCTTCGAGCGTTGCCGGGGCAAAATTTTGCGCCTGATTTTCGTCAAAGGTCTGCTGCGCCCTGAATTTTGGATTCTGATCGACCTCCAGCGGACCGTCGAAATCAATACGTGGTTTTAACGGTTCGGTCATCGCAATTTATCTCCTATTAAAAATTCCAGCGCAGCATCAAGACGAATATGCGGCAGCGGTTTGTCGACATCCATCACCTGCGGACGAAACGCCTCAAACTGGAAGCCTTGCTTATCCCAGAACGCCTGACTAGGCAAACGTGCGGGAACTTCGCCAGGATAAACAGTGAGCGGTGCGCCATCGCTGAGTCGATTACCGCGCAGCGCCGGGATTTTCTCACCGTTAACATCAATAATGCCGCTGGTGGTCGCCTGAACTGACGCCAGCCCCAGGCAGTCCATGCAGATCCCTTCGAACGCCGCATTTTGCCAGGCATCCTGAATCAGTTGTTGCAGTAATGAAACCATATTGGCGTGCTGATCGATGGTCACATGGTCCGCTTTAGTAGCAGCAAACAACAGTTTGTCGATTACCGGCGAGAACAAGCGCCGGAACAGGGTACGCTGCCCGTAGTGGAAACTTTGCATCAGCTGCGTCAGCGCCAGACGCATATCATTAAATGCCTGTGGCCCACTGTTGAGAGGTTGCAGGCAATCCACCAGCACAATCTGGCGGTCAAAGCGCAGAAAATGATTCTTATAGAACCCTTTCACCACCTTCTCACAGTAATAATTAAACCGCTCGCGCAGCATTCCGGCGTTGGTGTGTTTATCGGCCTGCGCCAGTTTGGACTCGCCCCAGGCATCGACATCAGGCCACGGGAAGAATTGCAGCGCGGGCGCTCCTGCCATATCGCCAGGCAAAACAAAGCGCCCTGGCTGAATAAAGTGCAGCCCCTGCTGTTTACACTGGTGGAGATAATCGGTCCACGCGGCGGCAATGTCTGCCAGTCGGTTTTCGTCGGCAGGCGCTAACGGATCCAGCCCTTCGCACATCATTCGCCATTTCGCCGACCATTCGCCGCGCTGACCATTGAGTAAGCCCGTCATCTGCCGCGACCAACTTAAGTAATCCTGCGCCAGCATCGGCAGGTCGAGCAGCCATTCGCCGGGATAATCCACAATCTCCAGATACAGCGTGGAGGTGTCTTTGAAGTGACGCAGCAGTGAATCATTCGATTTAAAACGTAGCGCCAGGCGGATTTCACTGACGCCGCGCGTTGGCGTCGGCCAGGCGGGAGGATCGCCATATAACTGCGCCAGCCCTTCATCATAGGTGAAGCGCGGAATACCAAAGTCACGCTGGGGAATGCGTTTTACGCCCAGCAGGCGCTCTTCACGCACCGCGCTTAATAGCGGCAAGCGTGCTCCGGCATGAATATTGAGCAACTGATTAACCATCGCGGTGATAAACGCTGTTTTGCCGCTGCGGCTAAGTCCGGTTACAGCGAGGCGCAGATGTCTGTCGACACCCCGATTCACCAGCGCATTAAGTTCATTTTTAAGTCGCTTCATTGCTGTCCTGTGCCAGAAAGCCGTAGAAAGGATTAGATACTGGAGATAATAATGTGGGTTAATTTTGATTTATCAAATGAATAAGCGGCGTTATTTACACCGCTCAGGCAATAATTTGTTAACCTTTGACCTTCGGCATTTCGATGTCTTTCAGTCCACCGACGTTCTCAACGTGGGTATATCCCATCTCGTTGAGGATCTCTTTTGCCTGCCCGGACTGGCGTCCGGCGTTGCAATACACTTTCACGGTGTCGTTTTTATCCGGAACGGCGGTGGCTATGCGCTCTTTCACTTCCTTTAGGGGAATATTGATGGCCCCCTGAACGTGCTCTTGCTGATACTGCTCTGGAACACGAACATCTATCCAGTGTTCAGCGGCGAAAACAGGCAGTGAAAACACCAGAGTCAGGGCAAGTAAGCCTTTTTTAAACATATAAGTATCCTTCTATGGATGAAAATTGCCATCCATTATACGCCTGAGATCTAACAATTTTTGCGGAACTCCCCTCACCTTTTATAACGCTGCGCCAGTTTATTGGCCGCCCGACTTAATAGCGGTTCCAGCGCCACAGCCAGCAACATTTTCAGCGGTCGGCGAGCAACTGATTTTATCGCCCAACCAGCCACACCCGCCGGGCCATAGCGCAGTGCGGTAAGAAGTACCAGCTTGCCTGCTAATTTGAAACCAGGCTTCATCTTTTGCCCGGCCTGTTGCCAGCGAGTATTCATAACTTTCCTCACAGTTGACGGAAACGGCTACGTAGCGTGAAGGTGTCGGAAGTGACATAACGTTCCATCTCGCGTAAACGCGTTTCACTGGCCGCCAGTTCACGGTCGACTTCATCCAGCAATTCGCTGCTGGAAGGTTGTTGTTTACCAAACGCCATGTTGTCAGGCATTGGATCAAGCGCAAATGACAAAATGATGTAAGCAACCAAGGTAAACAGCGCCAGGCCGAAGAAAATCGACAGCACCACCAGAATACGTACCAGTTTTACCGGTACATCAAAATAGTTAGCAATCCCGGCACAGACCCCGCGAACCATGCCCTGTTGTGGAATGCGCCATAATTTTTTATTGAGATTAATACCCGCCATTAGCGATCCCTCCAGTTCGGATGTTCAGCATCAAGAATGGATTCCAGCGCCTGAATACGCTCGCGCATCCGTTTTGCTTCATCAGCCAGTTGCGCTAATCGCTGTTGTTCGCTTTGCGAAAGCTCTCCACGACTGGAGCGGTTGCTGTAATGCAGCCATAACCAAATCGGTAAAACAAACAGCACAAAGATGGTTAACGGAATAGCCAGAAATAGCGCGCTCATAAGGACTCCTTAAGGGATGAGCGGCGGCGTGTTCGGACGCCGCCTGGATGTTATTATTGATTGTCTTGCTTCATTTTGGCTTTTAATTGTGCCAGTTGCTCGCTGATTGCATCATCAGCTTTCAGCTCGGCAAACTGATCATCCAGCGATTTTTGTTTGCCGAAACTGTGGCTTTCCGCTTCTGCTTCCATCTGGTCGATACGGCGCTCGAAAGATTCGAAACGGGCCATCGCTTCATCCAGTTTGCCACTGTCCAACTGACGACGCACATCGCGCGACGAGTTTGCCGCCTGATGGCGTAACATCAATGCCTGCTGGCGAGCGCGTGTTTCGCTCAATTTGTTTTCCAGTTCGCCAATCTCTTTCTTCATACGCACCAGCGTATCGTCCACCAGCGTCACTTCATGTTCCAGGGACTTAATCAGATCGGTCAGTTTCTGTTTTTCAATTAACGCCGCACGCGCCAGGTCTTCTCTATCTTTCAGCAGTGCCAGTTCGGCTTTTTCCTGCCACTCAACTTCACGCGCCGACGCTTGTTCAATACGGCGAGTCAGCTGTTTCTTTTCCGCCAGCGCACGTGCCGAAGTAGAACGCACTTCAACCAGCGTGTCTTCCATTTCCTGGATCATCAGACGCACCAGTTTCTGCGGATCTTCCGCTTTCTCTAACAGAGCGTTGATGTTGGCATTCACGATGTCGGCAAAGCGAGAAAAAATACCCATAATGTTGTCCTCTTGATTTCTTCGTTCAGGATTGTCCTGCTGAACTGTTAATACAATTTGCGTGCCAATTTTTTATCTTTTTGATTTATAAAGATCTGATTGAAGAATCAACAGCAACATGCCAGGATGAATTAGCGAATTACACTAACAAGTGGCGAATTTCATCATGGCAGAATACAAAGATAACTTACTCGGTGAGGCGAACAGCTTTCTCGAAGTTTTAGAGCAGGTTTCGCATCTCGCACCGCTGGACAAACCGGTGCTCATCATCGGCGAGCGCGGAACAGGTAAAGAGCTGATCGCCAGCCGTCTGCATTATCTCTCCTCTCGTTGGCAAGGGCCGTTTATTTCCCTTAACTGCGCGGCGTTAAATGAAAATCTGCTGGATTCCGAACTATTTGGTCACGAAGCGGGGGCGTTTACCGGTGCGCAAAAACGTCATCCAGGGAGATTTGAACGTGCCGACGGCGGTACGCTGTTTCTTGATGAACTCGCTACGGCACCGATGATGGTGCAGGAAAAATTATTGCGCGTGATTGAGTATGGTGAACTGGAGCGCGTTGGTGGCAGCCAGCCATTGCAGGTGAATGTGCGGTTGGTATGCGCGACGAATGCCGATCTTCCGGCGATGGTCAATGAAGGTACTTTTCGCGCTGACCTGCTCGACCGGCTGGCTTTTGATGTTGTGCAACTGCCACCACTGCGCGAACGCGAAAGCGACATTATGTTGATGGCAGAACATTTTGCCATCCAGATGTGTCGGGAAATCAAGCTGCCTCTGTTCCCGGGTTTTACCGAGCACGCCAGAGAAACATTGCTGAATTATCGCTGGCCGGGAAATATTCGTGAATTGAAAAACGTGGTGGAACGTTCGGTGTATCGCCACGGCACCAGCGATTATCCGCTTGATGACATCATTATTGATCCCTTTAAACGGAGTCCACCTGAAGAAGCCATCGCCGTTTCAGAAACCACCTCGCTTCCGACGCTGCCGCTGGATTTACGTGAGTTTCAGATGCAGCAGGAAAAAGAGTTGCTGCAACTCAGTTTGCAACAGGGGAAATATAACCAGAAACGCGCGGCAGAATTGCTGGGATTAACCTATCATCAGTTCCGCGCGTTGTTGAAAAAGCACCAGATTTAGCGAAGTTGGGCAATACAACTTGCCGGATACGGCGTGAACGCCTTATTCGGCCTACATAATCAATACGTCATTTGTAGGCCTGATAAGCGCGGCGCATCAGGCATTATTGCGTTGGCCTTCGCTTCTGCGTATTAATCTCTCAGCGCATCCTGCAAAATTTTCATTGCCGCATCGAATTGCGCATCCGGGATGGTCAGCGGATACAGGAAACGAATCACGTTGCCGTATGCGCCACAGGTCAGGAGTAGCAGCCCCTGCGCCAGCGCACGTTGCTGGATTTTCTGCGCAATCTCCGCTGACGGTTCGCCCGTTTGCGGATCGTTAAACTCTGCTGCAATCATCGACCCCAGACCACGTACTGCCGCGATCGCCGGAACGTTTTCTTTGGCCTCAATAAGCGTGTTTGTCAGGCGCTGGCCCAGTTGATTCGCGCGTTCGCAAAGTGATTCTTTGTCGATAATGTTGAGCACCGCGTGCGCGGCAGCCACCGCCAGCGGGTTCCCGGCGTAGGTACCGCCAAGCCCGCCCGGCGCGGGGGCGTCCATAATATTCGCGTTACCGACCACGCCTGAAAGCGGCATCCCGCCCGCGAGGCTTTTCGCCATGGTCATTAAATCCGGCTTATCGGCGTAGTGATCCATGGCAAACAGTTTACCGGTACGCGCAAACCCGCTTTGCACTTCATCAGCAATCATCACAATACCGTGCTCGTCGCACAGACGGCGAATCGCAGAAACCAGCTCTTTTGGCGCCACGTTAAAGCCGCCCTCGCCCTGCACCGGTTCGAAAATAATGGCGGCAACCTGCTTCGCTTCGATGTCTGATTTAAACAGACGCTCGATGGCGTCGAGGGAATCTTGCGTCGAAATGCCCTGTAAATCTGACGGATACGGCACGTGATACACCGAACCGGGGAACGGGCCGAAGCCGATTTTGTACGGCGCGACCTTTCCAGTTAACGCCATGGTCATATACGTGCGACCATGGAAGCCGCCGCTAAACGCAATCACACCAGGGCGTCCGGTATGGGCGCGGGCGATTTTCACCGCATTTTCCACCGCTTCAGCACCGGTGGTGAAGAACGCGGTTTTAGCCTGCCCGCTCACCGGGGCAAGGGCGTTAATTTTCTCCGCCAGCGTGACGTAGCTTTCGTATGGCACAATCTGGTACGCCGTGTGGGTAAACTGTTGCAGTTGCTGCTCCACCGCCGCCACCAGTTCAGGGTGACGATGACCGGTATTCAGCACCGCAATGCCTGCGGCGAAATCGATGTACTCGTTGCCCTCAACATCCTTCAGCGTGGCGTTTTCAGCCGACTGGGCGAAGAAGTTACACATCACGCCAACCCCGCGCGGGGTGGCAGAAAGACGACGCTGATGGAATTCATTGTTGCTCATGTTTCACACCTTTTGACTCTTCACGGTTAATCGGAAATTAAACGCCCAGACGATCGCGCAGGCTGTAATAAGCCGCGCCCATCGCGGTAAACGGCACGCGCAGCGTGCGCCCGCCTGGGAACGGGTAATGCGGCAGATTGGCGAAGGCGTCGAAACGCTCGGCGTCACCGCGCAGCAGTTCGGCAATCAAGCGCCCTGCAAGATGGGTACAGGTGACGCCGTGTCCGCTGTAGCCCTGCATGTAATAAATGTTGGTATCAAGGCGACCGAACTGCGGCATCCGTGAAAGGGTCAGCAGGAAGTTGCCCGTCCAGCGGTAGTCGATTTTGACGCCCTTCAGCTGCGGGAAGGTTTTCAGCAGTTTCGGCACCACAAGACGCTCAACGTCATCCGGGTCGCGCGCGCCGTACACCACACCGCCGCCGTACAGCAGGCGGTTGTCGGCGGTAAGACGGTAGTAATCAAGCAGATAATTACAGTCTTCCACGCAGTAGTTTTTCGGGATCAGCGAACGGGCTAACTCATCGGAAAGCCGTTCGGTAGTGATCACCTGCGTGCCGCACGGCATACTGCGTTTCGCCAGTTCCGGCTCCACTTTATCGCCCAGGTACGCATTCCCGGCGACAATCACATACTTCGCCGTCACCTGGCCTTTGGCAGTGCGCACCACGGCGGGCGTAGTGTGCTGGATCTGCGTCACCGCAGAAAGCTCATACACACGCCCGCCGTTGAGACGAATGGCATCGGCTTCACCAATGGCGAGGTTCAGGGGGTGAATATGCCCGCCGCTGTGATCCAGCAGCGCGCCGGTATAGCGATCGCTGGCGACTTCACGACGAATGGCGTTGGCATCCAGCAGCTCCAGCTGTTTATTGCCGTAACGTTCCCAGTTCTCTTTCTGCTCTTCCAGAGTCGCGAGCTGTTTATCATTCATCGCCACAAACAGGCCGCCGGGGCGGTAGTCGCAGTCAATCTGATAACGTTTGATACGTTCGCGGATGATCTCACCACCCTCAAACATCATGCTGCCAAGCATACGGGCGGTGTCCATGCCGTAGCTTTTTTCGATAACGTCGATGTCGCGGCTGTAGGAGTTCACAAGCTGCCCGCCGTTGCGCCCGCTGGCGCCAAAGCCGATACGTGAGGCTTCGAGAACCACCACGTCAAAGCCCGCTTCTGCCAGATGCAGCGCGGAGGAAAGCCCGGTATAGCCGCCGCCGACCACGCAAACATCACAGGTGATTGACTCATTCAGTATGTCGAATGGCGCGTATTTATTCGCACTGGCGGCGTAGTAACTGCTGGTATGTTCGGTCATTTCAGGCCTCCAGGCTTATCCAGATGGTTTTAAGTTCGGTGAATTTTTCCAGCGCGTGCAGGGATTTGTCGCGACCATTGCCGCTCTGCTTATAGCCGCCAAACGGCACGGTCATATCGCCGTCGTTGTAGTTATTGACGAAGACGGAACCAGCTTTCAGGCGGCGGCTCATGCGGTGCGCACGGGAGAGATCGCGCGTCCATACCGCCGCGCCGAGCCCGTACTGGCTGTCGTTGGCAAGCTGTAGCGCCTGATCTTCTGATGTGAAACGCGTGACCACCAGCACCGGGCCGAAAATCTCTTCGCGACTTAAGGACGCATTCGGGTCCACATCCACAAAGATGGTCGGGCCGATGGCCGCTGCCAGTTCGGCGTTGCGTCCATCCAGCAGCAGTTGCCCTTTGCCTTCGCCTTCACGAATAAAGCTATGCACCGAGTCGGCGTGAGCGCTGTCGATTAAGGTGCCCATGGTGGTCGCAGGATCAAGCGGGTGGCCCGGCTGCCAGTTTTGCGCCTGCTGTTTTAACAGGGCTAAGAATTCATCGGCGATGCTCTCTTCCAGCAACAAACGCGTTCCGGCGATGCACACCTGGCCCTGGTTGTAGAAGATACCTGCGGCCGTTGCGCTCGCCGCTTTTTGCAAATCCGGGCAGTCGGCGAAAACGATGTTGGCGCTTTTGCCACCCGCTTCCAGCCAGACGCGTTTCATGTTGCTGTCGCCAGCATCTTTCAGCAGCTGTTTCCCGGTGCGGGTTGAACCAGTAAAGGCAATGGCGTCGATATCGTTATGACGAGACAGCGCCTGGCCCGCTTCATGACCAAACCCCGTCACCAAGTTCAGCACGCCATCCGGCAGACCTGCTTCTTTCGCCAGCCCCGCGAGACGAATCGCACTGAGCGGTGATTTTTCAGATGGTTTTAGAATCACGCTGTTCCCTGCCGCCAGCGCTGGGCCAAGCTTCCAGCAAGTCAGCAGCAGCGGAAAGTTCCACGGTACAATGGCAGCAATAACGCCGACCGGTTCACGCACGATCATCGCCAGCTCATGGCTACTGGTGGTCGCCACTTCGCCATACACTTTGTCGATCGCTTCGGCGTACCAGCGAATGGCGCGCGCCGCGCCGGGAATATCATCACGCAGGCTGTGACGAATCGGTTTGCCGGTGTCGAGAGTTTCCAGCAGTGCCAGCTCTTCGGCGTTGGCTTCCATTAACTCGGCGAGTTTATTCAGCACCGCTTTACGTTTTGCCGGGGCGGCCTGCGACCAGTCGCCGCGTTCAAATACGCCGCGTGCTGCGCCCACCGCACGGTCGATATCGGCGCTCTTGCCGCGCGCGATATTCGCCAGCGGTGCCTGGGTGACCGGATCAACGGTTTCAAAGGTTTCATTTTCCGCCGCAGCGGTATATTCACCGTTAATAAATAAGCGGGTTTCAATGGCGAGACTTAACGCTTTATCCTGCCAGTAAGCCAGATGATGAAAATTCATTATGACTCCTGTTTCACGTCTATCAGATATATGCAGTTTGTGAACGTCAGGGCGCAGAGATCCCCGGGCAATGAGCCCGTTTATTTCTGGCGACATTCTTTATAGATTGCCTTTATAGCTAGCCGGGTGGCGTTTCGCTTACCCGGCCTACAAAAGCAAAAAGATTAAAACGTGGTGGGCGTATGGGCGCTGATAATTCGGCAAATGCCTGCCGACGTATTACTGAAACTGTGCGGGATGCCGGTATTAATGGCATAACTTTGCCCCGCGACGAGGTGGTAATCCTGACCATTAATGGTCAGAACAATTTCACCTTCCAGTACAGTGCCTATTTCCTCACCCTGATGCTTAATTCTTTCCCCAGTGGTTGTGCCCGGCTGGTACGTTTCAAAGATCATCGCCAGCGTGCGATTCGGGTTACCGTTATGCACCAGCTTCATCGACACACCCTGACTGCCCATTTCAATTAAGTCGTCCTGATTAATGACGACCTGCGGTTCATCAGGTTTTTCCGGCTCGGAAAAGAATTCCGAGAGTGACAGACCATACACCTTCAGTAGCTTTTGCAGCGTACTGATGGCAGGGCTGACTTTATCTTGTTCTATCGTACTGATAGCACTGTGAGTCAGCCCGGAGAGTTCGGCGGCACGACGTTGTGAAAGCCCCTGCTGCTGGCGGATTTCTGACAAGCGTTTTCCTGGCGCCAGTCCCTCATCACTCATATTTGCATTTCCTTAACTGTAGTGGTCAGAGTCGCTGTTTTTCAGCGATATGGTTCTGACAAGCGGTGATAAAGCCCTCGAACAATATACGCGAAAGCGCGTACTCGCTACTGTTCCATTCCGGGTGCCACTGTACGCCCAGCGCGAAAGGATGATTGATGACGCTCACCGCCTCAACCAGGCCATCCGGCGAGCGAGCTTCAACACGCAACTGCGGGCTAACGACCTTCGCCCCTTGTCCATGCAGAGAGTTTACCCAAAAGTTGCTACATTCAGGTAACAATGCAGACAGTAATCCCCCCTCTTCAACCTGAACTTCGTGCGACGGCGCATATTGCTGCTCCACCGGCAGTTCGGGATCTTCACGATGTTCCAGCAATTCAGGCTGTTCGCACAGTTTGCGATGCAACGACCCACCGGTTGCTACCACCAGTTCCTGTAACCCCCGGCAGATGGCGAAAATGGGGATGCGCCTTTCGAGTGCGGCATTAATTAACGCCATGCTCAGAAGATCACGCCCGGGATCGGCGTCAGGCTCATCGCCGTTTTCACCATATAGGTGCGGCTGCACATTGCTGGGGCTACCTGGAAGATAAATGCCATCAAGTTTAGGCAGCAGTTCTTCAAGTAATGACGGTTCCGCCAGCGCATGTGGCAGCGCAATCGGTAAACCGCCCGCGTGGACGATGGCATTCAGGTACTTTTCTTGCAGAGTCTGGGTCGTATGACCCTTAAGCCTGTTCCTGCACATTACGACACCGATAACCGGATTGTTCATTATATTTTCCATGCTCAATCTCACAAAGTGGACTAAATTATCGCCATTACTGCGGTTTAAATGACCTTTATGTTCAATATTTTTTCAATCTAGCAGTCGGTTTTCATTTTTGCAAACTCAATTTAACATTTGACAAACATTTAGTTTGCATACAGATTCGAATGGTGGTCATTATATTTTACGCTTTGCTAACGAGCGGAAAACAAACCAAAGGCGAAGAATCATGGAAACCAATATCGTTGAAGTAGAGAACTTTGTTCAGCAGTCAGAAGAGAGGCGGGGTAGCGCCTTTACGCAGGAAGTGAAACGCTACCTGGAGCGCTACCCGAATACACAATATGTTGATGTTTTACTTACTGATTTGAATGGTTGCTTCCGTGGGAAACGCATTCCTGTTTCAAGTCTGAAGAAGCTGGAGAAAGGGTGTTATTTCCCGGCCTCGGTATTTGCAATGGATATTCTGGGCAATGTAGTAGAAGAAGCGGGCCTGGGTCAGGAAATGGGTGAACCAGATCGTACTTGTGTGCCAATACTCGGTACCTTAACCCCTTCTGCTGCCGATCCAGAGTTTATCGGTCAGATACTCCTGACCATGGTCGATGAAGATGGCGCTCCCTTTGACGTTGAGCCGCGGAACGTACTTAACCGCCTGTGGCAGCAGCTACGCCAGCGCGGATTGTTCCCGGTTGTAGCGGTAGAGCTGGAGTTCTATTTACTGGATCGCCAGCGCGACGCTGAAGGGTATCTGCAACCGCCCTGCGCGCCCGGCACCGATGACCGCAATACACAAAGTCAGGTTTACTCGGTTGATAACCTCAACCACTTCGCCGATGTGCTCAATGATATTGATGAACTGGCGCAGTTACAGTTAATTCCCGCCGACGGTGCGGTCGCCGAAGCCTCGCCAGGCCAGTTTGAAATCAACCTTTACCATACCGATAACGTGCTGGAAGCCTGCGATGATGCGCTGGCACTAAAACGCCTGGTGCGCCTGATGGCAGAAAAGCATAAGATGCACGCCACTTTTATGGCGAAGCCGTATGAAGAGCACGCGGGCAGCGGGATGCATATCCATATCAGTATGCAAAATAATCGTGGCGAGAACGTGCTTTCTGACGCAGAAGGTGAAGATTCGCCGCTGCTGAAAAAGATGCTCGCCGGGATGATTGACCTGATGCCGTCATCAATGGCGTTGCTGGCGCCGAACGTGAATTCCTATCGCCGCTTCCAGCCAGGCATGTATGTGCCAACGCAGGCGTCGTGGGGCCATAACAACCGCACCGTCGCCCTGCGTATTCCGTGCGGCGATCGTCATAACCACCGCGTGGAATATCGCGTGGCAGGTGCCGATGCCAACCCATATCTGGTGATGGCAGCGATTTTTGCCGGTATTTTGCATGGCCTTGATAACGAACTGCCGTTGCAGGAAGAAGTAGAAGGCAACGGGCTGGAGCAGGAAGGCTTACCCTTCCCGATTCGCCAGAGCGATGCCCTGTGGGAGTTTATCGAGAACGATCATTTGCGCCGCTATTTAGGCGAGCGTTTTTGCCATGTGTATCACGCCTGTAAAAATGATGAGTTGTTGCAGTTTGAGCGCCTCATCACAGAAACCGAAATTGAGTGGATGTTGAAAAACGCATAGTACCCCTTGCGGGGTTGTTTCATCGGCCTGAGCGGAGCCAGGCCTGACATTTGCTGGTAATCCAGACATTTCCCGGATGTCGCGTTATGGAGCGCAGGCGGCAACGGGCTTCCGTTAACGATTAAGACTGTGACGAGGAAATGAGATGATGCCGATGATTAAATCCCCGCATGGCGAGGGAGGCTGCGTGTGCGCCCTCCCTGCGACTGACTGGACTCCGCCCCCTTTGCTTCCCTTGCTAAACAGGTTTGATTTCAGGTCGACACGACCGCAAACCTTATTACGCAGGGGAGGCAACAATTATGGCTATTAATTCACCACTGAATATTGCTGCGCAACCCGGCAAAACTAAACTGCGCAAGTCGCTGAAGTTGTGGCAGGTGGTGATGATGGGTCTGGCCTATCTCACGCCAATGACCGTGTTCGATACGTTTGGCATCGTTTCCGGTATTAGCAACGGTCACGTTCCGGCATCTTATTTGCTGGCGCTGGCGGGCGTGCTGTTTACCGCTATCAGCTACGGCAAACTGGTTCGCCAGTTCCCGGAGGCAGGTTCGGCCTATACCTACGCGCAAAAGTCGATTAACCCGCACGTCGGTTTTATGGTCGGCTGGTCATCGCTGCTGGATTACCTCTTTTTGCCGATGATCAACGTCTTGTTGGCGAAGATCTATCTCTCCGCCCTCTTCCCGGAAGTGCCACCGTGGGTGTGGGTGGTGACGTTCGTCGCCATCTTAACTGCCGCGAACCTGAAGAGCGTCAACCTGGTCGCCAACTTCAATACCCTGTTTGTGCTGGTGCAAATCTCCATCATGGTGGTATTTATCTTCCTGGTGGTTCAGGGACTGCATAAAGGAGAAGGCGTTGGCACTGTCTGGTCACTTCAGCCGTTTATCAGCGAGAACGCGCACTTGATCCCGATTATTACCGGGGCGACGATTGTCTGTTTCTCGTTCCTCGGTTTCGATGCGGTGACCACGCTTTCGGAAGAGACGCCGGACGCCGCGCGGGTTATTCCGAAAGCTATTTTCCTGACGGCGGTCTACGGCGGCGTTATCTTTATCGCAGCATCGTTCTTTATGCAGCTATTCTTCCCGGATATCAGCCGCTTTAAAGACCCGGATGCCGCGCTGCCGGAAATTGCGCTGTACGTCGGCGGCAAGCTGTTCCAGTCGATTTTCCTCTGCACCACGTTTGTGAACACGTTAGCGTCTGGCCTGGCGTCACATGCCAGCGTGTCGCGTCTGCTGTATGTGATGGGGCGTGACAATGTGTTTCCGGAGCGCGTGTTTGGCTATGTGCATCCGAAATGGCGGACTCCGGCGCTGAACGTCATTATGGTCGGGATTGTCGCGATGTCGGCGCTGTTCTTCGATTTAGTTACCGCCACAGCGTTAATTAACTTCGGCGCGTTGGTAGCGTTTACCTTCGTTAACCTGTCGGTGTTCAACCACTTCTGGCGGCGCAAAGGAATGAATAAAAGCTGGAAGGAACACTTCCACTATTTATTAATGCCGCTGGTTGGCGCGCTGACGGTGGGCGTGCTGTGGATTAACCTCGAAGCCACCTCGCTGACGCTGGGTCTGGTATGGGCTTCGTTAGGCGGCGCATATTTGTGGTATCTGATCCGCCGCTATCGCAAAGTGCCGTTGTATGATGGTGACAGAACGCCGGTGAGCGAAACGTAATATCCAGGATACACGGCGCATTATCCTACCTGAGGGTAATGCGCCGCGCCATTAACTATAAAAAGATGTATGACCCGGATCACGAGTGCTATCATCCGCCCTTATGCTTAGCGCATTAACTCCAGGGGCAAACAATGAACCACGATATCCCATTAAAATATTTCGATATTGCCGATGAATACGCGACTGAATGCGCAGAACCTGTCGCAGACGCAGAACGCACACCGCTGGCCCATTACTTCCAGTTACTACTCACCCGTTTGATGAACAATGAAGAGATCAGCGAAGAAGCCCAGCATGACATGGCCGCTGAGGCGGGGATTAATCCCGCGCGCATTGATGAAATCGCAGAGTTTTTGAATCAATGGGGTAATGAATAATTATTTAATTGCAGACGCTCGGTCAGTATCGTTGCCCGGATAAATCGTTCACGCCGCATCCGGCTATAAATGACACGCACCGCAGCCTGCTTTAATGGGTTTCTCACGATCGTACCGCTCTGCTCTTCGCTAAGTTGTTCTGTGAGTTATAGTTATAGAGAAATCACGGGTACGAATGTTGAACAGATGGCGACGCCACCTGTTCAACGACCAACCACACGGCCCTCATTACGACCCCTGAACACAAACGGTAATGGCAAATGTCATTAAATATTAGTAAGATAGCCTCTTTACATAAAATCCCTTAATATTATGCGCCAGGTATTATCGTCTCTTTTGGTGATTGCTGGACTTGTGAGTGGTCAGGCAATAGCCGCGCCTGAATCCCCCCCGCATGCTGATATCCGCGACAGCGGTTTTGTCTATTGCGTCAGCGGGCAAGTCAACACCTTTAACCCATCCAAAGCGAGCAGTGGGTTAATTGTCGATACCCTTGCCGCCCAGTTTTATGATCGACTGCTGGATGTCGATCCGTATACCTATCGCCTGATGCCGGAACTTGCCGAAAGCTGGGAAGTGCTCGACAACGGCGCGACCTATCGTTTCCACCTGCGTCGCGATGTCCCGTTTCAAAAAACCGCCTGGTTTACTCCCACTCGCAAAATGAATGCCGATGATGTGGTGTTTACCTTCCAACGGATTTTTGACCGCAATAATCCGTGGCATAACGTCAACGGCAGTAACTTCCCCTATTTCGACAGTCTGCAATTTGCCGATAACGTTAAAAGTGTCCGCAAGCTGGATAATCACACCGTTGAGTTCCGTCTCGCCCAGCCGGATGCATCCTTCTTATGGCACCTGGCGACCCACTATGCGTCGGTAATGTCTGCCGAATACGCCCAGAAATTAGAGAAAGAAGATCGCCAGGAACAACTCGACCGTCAACCGGTCGGCACCGGGCCGTATCAATTGTCGGAATACCGCGCTGGGCAATATATTCGCTTACAACGTCACGATGAGTTCTGGCGTGGCAAACCGTTGATGCCGCAGGTGGTGGTGGATTTAGGCTCCGGCGGTACAGGACGATTGTCGAAACTCTTGACCGGTGAATGTGACGTTCTGGCCTGGCCTGCCGCCAGCCAGTTATCCATTTTGCGCGACGACCCGCGTTTGCGTTTAACGCTACGCCCGGGGATGAACGTCGCCTATCTGGCGTTTAACACCGCCAAACCGCCGCTAAATAATCCGGCTGTCCGCCATGCGCTGGCGTTGGCTATCAATAACCAGCGCCTGATGCAATCCATCTATTATGGTACGGCTGAAACTGCGGCCTCTATTTTACCGCGCGCCTCGTGGGCTTATGACAACGAGGCTAAAATTACTGAATACAACCCAGCGAAATCGCGCGAACAACTGAAAGCGTTGGGGCTGGAAAACTTAACGCTGAAACTGTGGGTACCGACACGATCGCAGGCATGGAACCCCAGTCCGCTGAAAACTGCCGAACTGATTCAGGCGGATATGGCGCAGGTTGGCGTGAAAGTGGTGATTGTGCCGGTAGAAGGTCGTTTTCAGGAGGCGCGGTTGATGGATATGAGCCATGATCTGACGTTATCTGGTTGGGCGACGGACAGTAACGACCCGGACAGTTTCTTCCGTCCGTTACTGAGCTGCGCGGCTATTCACTCGCAAACCAACCTTGCCCACTGGTGCGATCCGAAATTCGACAGCGTGTTGCGTAATGCCCTCTCCTCGCAGCAACTGGCGGCGCGTATTGAAGCTTATGATGAAGCGCAAAGCATTCTGGCGCAGGAACTGCCCATTCTGCCGCTGGCCTCATCACTGCGCTTGCAGGCCTACCGTTACGATATTAAAGGTCTGGTACTGAGCCCGTTCGGTAACGCCTCCTTCGCGGGGGTGTATCGCGAGAAGCAAGAAGAGGTGAAAAAACCATGATTATCTTCACCTTACGTCGTATTTTGTTATTAATCGTCACCTTATTCCTGCTGACCTTTGTTGGCTTCAGTTTGAGCTATTTCACGCCACACGCGCCGTTACAAGGCGCGTCACTGTGGAATGCCTGGGTGTTCTGGTTTAATGGACTGATCCACTGGGATTTTGGTGTTTCCAGTATTAATGGCCAGCCTATTGCCGAACAGTTAAAAGAAGTCTTTCCGGCAACGATGGAGTTGTGCATCCTCGCCTTCGGTTTTGCGCTGATTGTCGGGATCCCGGTGGGCATGATTGCCGGGATTACACGCCATAAGTGGCAGGATAACTTGATCAACGCCATCGCCTTGCTGGGCTTTTCCATCCCGGTGTTCTGGCTGGCGCTTCTGTTGACGCTGTTTTGTTCACTCACGCTAGGTTGGCTGCCCGTTTCAGGGCGTTTCGATCTGCTCTATGAAGTGAAACCGATTACCGGCTTTGCGTTAATTGATGCCTGGCTTTCGGACTCACCGTGGCGGGACGAAATGATCATGAGCGCACTTCGCCATATGGTGCTACCGGTGATTACCCTGTCAGTTGCGCCAACAACTGAAGTGATCCGATTGATGCGTATCAGCACCATCGAAGTCTATGACCAAAACTATGTGAAAGCGGCGGCGACTCGCGGTTTGTCGCGCTTTACTATTTTGCGTCGCCACGTGCTGCATAACGCGTTACCTCCGGTTATTCCTCGCCTGGGCTTGCAGTTTTCCACCATGCTGACGCTGGCGATGATCACCGAAATGGTTTTTAGCTGGCCGGGTTTAGGGCGCTGGTTAATTAACGCCATCCGCCAGCAGGATTACGCAGCCATTTCCGCCGGAGTGATGGTGTGCGGTTCATTGGTCATTATTATTAACGTGATATCTGATATTTTGGGTGCCATGGCTAACCCTCTGAAACATAAGGAATGGTATGCCTTACGATAGCGTATACAGCGAGAAGCGCCCGCCGGGCACGCTGCGTACTGCCTGGCGCAAATTCTATGGAGACGCCGCTGCGATGATCGGCCTGTACGGCTGCGCGGGGCTGGCGGTGCTGTGTATTTTTGGTAGCTGGTTTGCGCCTTACGGCATCGACCAGCAATTTCTTGGTTATCAATTGTTGCCGCCGTCATGGTCACGCTATGGCGAAGTCTCGTTCTTCCTTGGGACCGACGACCTGGGACGCGACGTTTTAAGCCGTTTATTGAGTGGCGCAGCACCTACCGTGGGGGGCGCATTTGTGGTGACGCTCGCCGCGACGATTTGTGGTCTGGTACTTGGCACCTTCGCCGGTGCAACGCACGGTCTGCGGTCAGCGGTGCTAAACCATATTCTGGATACTTTGCTGGCGATTCCGTCCCTGCTGTTGGCGATTATCGTAGTAGCATTTGCCGGACCGAGTTTATCGCACGCCATGTTTGCCGTCTGGTTGGCACTGCTGCCGCGTATGGTACGTTCGATTTACAGCATGGTTCATGACGAACTGGAAAAAGAGTACGTTATCGCCGCCCGTCTGGATGGCGCAACGACGCTGAATATTCTCTGGTTTGCGGTGATGCCTAACATCACCGCCGGACTGGTCACCGAGATCACTCGCGCATTGTCGATGGCAATTCTCGATATCGCCGCGCTGGGCTTTCTTGACCTCGGCGCACAACTGCCCTCGCCTGAATGGGGCGCGATGCTTGGTGACGCGCTGGAACTGATTTATGTCGCCCCGTGGACCGTAATGCTGCCAGGTGCGGCAATTATGATTAGCGTGTTGTTGGTTAACCTCCTTGGCGATGGCGTTCGTCGTGCGATTATTGCGGGGGTGGAATAATGCCATTATTGGATATTCGTAACCTGACTATTGAATTTAAAACCGGTGATGAATGGGTTAAAGCCGTCGACCGCGTGAGTATGACCTTAACCGAAGGTGAAATTCGCGGTCTTGTTGGCGAATCCGGCTCCGGCAAAAGTTTGATTGCGAAAGCGATTTGTGGGGTGAATAAAGATAACTGGCGTGTTACCGCTGACCGAATGCGTTTTGATGATATCGATTTGCTGCGTCTCTCCGCACGCGAACGGCGCAAACTGGTTGGACACAACGTGTCGATGATTTTCCAGGAACCGCAATCGTGTCTTGATCCATCGGAACGTGTGGGTCGCCAGTTGATGCAAAACATCCCGGCCTGGACCTATAAAGGCCGTTGGTGGCAGCGTTTTGGCTGGCGCAAACGCCGCGCCATTGAGTTGCTACACCGCGTGGGGATTAAAGATCATAAAGATGCGATGCGCAGTTTCCCTTACGAGTTGACCGAAGGTGAATGCCAGAAAGTGATGATAGCCATTGCACTGGCGAATCAACCGCGTCTACTGATTGCCGACGAACCGACCAACTCGATGGAGCCAACAACGCAGGCGCAAATTTTCCGCCTGTTGACGCGTCTCAACCAAAACAGCAACACCACCATTTTGCTTATCAGTCATGACTTACAAATGCTTAGCCAATGGGCGGATAAAATTAACGTGCTTTATTGTGGCCAGACAGTGGAATCCGCGCCAAGTAAGGAGCTGGTGACAATGCCGCATCATCCTTACACCCAGGCGCTGATACGCGCGATACCGGACTTTGGCAGTGCGATGCCGCATAAAAGCCGCCTCAATACCCTGCCGGGCGCAATCCCACTGCTGGAACAATTACCGATTGGTTGTCGTCTGGGGCCGCGTTGCCCTTATGCACAACGAGAATGCATTGTAACGCCGCGTCTGACGGGAGCGAAAAATCATCTCTATGCCTGTCATTTCCCGCTGAACATGGAGAAAGAGTGAGATGATAGAAACTCTGCTCGAAGTGCGTAATTTAAGCAAAACGTTCCGCTACAGGACCGGTTGGTTTCGCCGTCAGACAGTCGAAGCGGTAAAACCATTGAGCTTTACGCTGCGTGAACGCCAGACACTGGCGATTATTGGTGAGAACGGTTCCGGTAAATCGACGCTGGCAAAGATGCTGGCAGGAATGATTGAGCCAACCAGCGGCGAGTTATTGATTGACGATCATCCTCTGCATTTTGGCGATTATTCCTTCCGAAGCCAGCGTATTCGCATGATATTTCAGGATCCGTCGACTTCATTGAATCCACGTCAACGTATTTCGCAGATCCTTGATTTTCCACTGCGTTTGAACACGGACCTGGAACCGGAACAGCGCCGCAAACAGATTATTGAAACAATGCGTATGGTCGGGCTGCTGCCGGATCACGTCAGTTACTATCCGC
Source organism: Escherichia sp. E2586 (assembly GCF_005781105.1). Lineage (NCBI taxonomy): Bacteria > Pseudomonadati > Pseudomonadota > Gammaproteobacteria > Enterobacterales > Enterobacteriaceae > Escherichia > Escherichia sp. E2586. Next base: position 243,829 of record NZ_VATN01000019.1, on the reverse strand, counting down.
ATATGTTGGCCCCCGGGCAAAAACAGCGTCTTGGTCTGGCGCGCGCGCTGATATTGCGCCCAAAAGTGATTATTGCCGATGAAGCCCTCGCCTCGCTGGATATGTCGATGCGTTCGCAGCTAATTAACCTGATGCTGGAGTTACAAGAGAAACAGGGTATTTCTTATATTTATGTTACCCAGCATATCGGAATGATGAAGCACATCAGCGACCAGGTGCTGGTCATGCATCAGGGAGAAGTTGTCGAACGCGGTAGCACTGCGGATGTGTTGGCATCGCCGCTGCACGAACTCACCAAACGGCTAATTTCCGGCCACTTTGGCGAAGCATTGACGGCGGATGCGTGGCGTAAAGATCGTTAGTATTCGGTACCTCATTCTGACAGGGTAAATCCCCGTCAGAATGAGGTATTCATTACTTTTGATTGTCGATTCTGGTGAGCGCAACCAGCAATGCCAGCGTATAACACACCATAATTGCCAGGCTCATTTTTAACAGCGTTTCCCCACCAAGCCCCGACAATGGCGCGGCTATACCGCCGAAGACAAACATGCTCATCCCCATCAACGCAGACGCCGTTCCAGATTCCTGCGTCCCTACTGCACTCATAGCCTCTGCCCCGCCAACAGTGCCGATGCCGCTACAAAATGCGATGGTGAAAAATAATGCCACCAGTGCCGGAATGGGCAATTGTATCCATGCGCATAAGACCGTGAGCAATGCACACAAAATTGCCGCTATCAGGCCACCTCTCAACAATTTCATCGCGTTAACTCGTCGCGCCAGGCGCGAGAAGATCCACGAAGCGATGATAAGCCCGATGCCGTTAAGGCCAAACACCAGGCTAAATTGCATTGGACTAAAGCCAAATTCCTTCTGCAACACGAACGACGAAGAGCCGATGTACGCAAACAAGCCTGCCAGCATAAAACTTTGAATCAGGCAAAGGCGCATAAAACGGCGGTTCTGCACCACGCTTCGTCCGGTTAATAGCAATGATGAGCCCCTTTTATTTTCTGGCAATGTCTCATTGATAAATAACAGACAGCCCAGCAACAGTACGGTGCTAATTTCAGCCATCACCCAGAATAAAGTGCGCCAGTCAAACGTGCTGACAATATAACCGCCCAGCACTGGCGACAACACCGGTGCCAGGCCATTCACCGTCATTAACAGCGCAAAGAACTGGGTCAGCGTTACTCCCTGATATTTGTCACGAGCAATAGAACGAGAGAGCACCGAACCACCTGCCCCCGCGATCCCTTGAATAAAACGCCAGACCACCAGCCAGTAAATATTGTTCGTTGTCGCGCACAAAATGGAAGAAACAATAAACAATAGCAACGACAAGATTAACGGACGTTTACGCCCTATTTTGTCGCTCAGAGGGCCAAATAACAGTTGTCCGACGCCAAGACCGATCAGTGATGCGGTCAGCGTTAATTGCGTTATGGTCGAGGTTGCCGCCAGTTGCTCTGACATCTCCGGCAAAGCCGGCAAATAAAGATCGGTACACATCGGGCCGATACCGGCTAAAAGACCAAGAATCAATGCCCATGAAAGAGAGACTCTAGCCATACTATTCCTTACTTGAGTGATGACATGCCGCCGCCCAGCGACTGCCAGATCGTGATCCGGTTCGTAAAATCAGTCAGTTGCAATGCCAGCAGCTCCTGCTGTGCGCTCCACAAGCTGCGCTGTGCCGTCAACACGGTCAGGTAATCACCAACACCCGCCTGATAGCGACGCAGGCCAACATCGACCGTTTGTTGTTCAGCTTTAACATACTGGCGCTGTGCATCCAGTTGCTCTTCAAGCGTGGTCCGCCGTGCCAGTGCGTTAGCGACATCTTTAAACGCGCTCTGAACGGTTTTCTCATAGGTGGCAATGAGTCCACGCTTTTGTGCTTCTGCGTAACGAAGCTGCGCCAGATTACTACCGCCGGTGAACAGCGGTAATGTGACCGATGGCGCAAATGACCAGATCTGCATTCCGTGGCTGAACAGCGATGACAATGCGTCACTGCCAACACCAGCGCTGGCAGTCAGCGAAATCGTCGGGAAAAAGTTAGCCCGCGCGGCGCCAATATCAGCATTGGCGCTCTTCAGATTATGTTCCGCTTCCTGGATATCCGGGCGACGCAGCAGAACGTCAGATGACACTCCCGCAGGAACCAGGCTTATCATCTGTTCCGGCAGGCTTTCCAGTGTTCCCGGTAGCAGATTTTCCGCAAGCGTTGTACCTGCCAGTAAGTTCAGAGCATTTTTATCCTGCATCACTTGTGTCTGATAGCTGGCAACGCTGGCGCGCGCTTGCTGATAAACACTCATCGCCTCACTGACATCTGTCGCTGCCGCCGTGCCAACCTGTTGCTGGCGCTGGATAATTTTCAATGAGTTTTCTGCACTGGCCATCGTTTCTTTTGCCAGGGCCAGATTGCTGTTATCAGCCGCCAGGGTCAGCCAGGCGGTGCTGATTTCAGCAATCAGCGTTAAACGGGTGTTCTGGGCTGTAAATTCACTGGCAAGCCAGGTTTCCCGCGCCGCCCGAGATAAACTCTGATTACGACCAAACAGATCTAACGTATAACTGGACACCGTGCCGTCAGCCTCGGCAGTGGTTCCCGTACCCTTCGCCAGCGAACGACTGCGGGTCGAACTTAAGGCCGCATTCACCGTCGGGAATAACGACGCATTAGTTTGCCCATAGAGCGCCCGTGCGGAGTCAATATCAGCTATCGCTTTTTGCACATCGCGGTTACTGTTCAGAGCAATGGTCACCACCTGCTGCAATCGGGGATCGTGGATCACCTGCTGCCAGTCATGGCTGATTGCCTTTCCCTGGCCCTGTGCTCCCGGCAAGGTCGCCGGGATTGGGGATTCAGGCGTGCTGTAGTGAGGATCGAGCGAGACACATCCCGCACTCAACAGCACCAGAAAAATAAGAGAACGACGCAACATAACTTACTCCTGACGGCGCGGTTTACCGGCAAACAAACGTTTCACCAGTACAAAAAACAGAGGAACAAAGAAAATAGCCAGCAACGTAGCGGTCAGCGTACCGCCAATAATGCCCGTACCAATGGCGATACGGCTGTTCGCACCTGCGCCGGTCGCCATCGCCAGCGGCATTACCCCCGCAATAAACGCCAGCGAGGTCATGATGATTGGGCGTAAACGAGTCTGCGCCGCGCGTAATGCCGCCCGACTCAGGGAATGGCCCTCAGCAACTGCCGCTTCAGCAAATTCAACAATCAGAATGGCGTTTTTCGACGACAAGCCGATAGTGGTTAATAGCGCCACCTGGAAGTAAACATCGTTGTTTAAATCACGCATCCAGGCCGCCAGCGCCGCGCCAAGAAGCCCCAGTGGGATCACTAGAATGACCGAGAACGGAACTGACCAGCTTTCGTACAGGGCTGCAAGACAGAGGAAAACCACCAGAATAGAGACTGCGTACAGACTTAATGCCTGACCACTGGCCAGTTTCTCCTGCAATGACAAACCACTCCAGGCCCAGGTCGTTCCCGCAGGAAGACTGTTTGCCAGTTCCTCCATATTTGTCATTGCATCGCCGGAACTAAAGCCAGTCGCGTTTTCCCCCTGAATTTCATAAGCCGCAGAACCGTTGTAGCGAACCAGTTTTTCCGGGCCATAGATCCAACGGGTAGTGGCAAAAGCAGAGAACGGCGTCATGGCGTTATCGCTACCGCGCACAAACCATTTCCCTAAATCTGACGGCGCGGAACGAAATTCACTGTCGCCCTGAATGTAGACTTTCTTCACACGACCACGGTCAATAAAGTCATTCACATAAGTACCGCCCCACGCGCTGGCCAGCGTGTTGGTGACATCGCTTAAGCTCAACCCCAGCGATACGGCTTTATTGTTATCGATATCTACCTGCAATTGCGGCATTTGCGGCAGGTCATTGGCGCGCACAGAAATCAATTCAGGGCTTTGATTAGCCTGTTCAATCAACTGATTACGCATTTTAAGTAAGGTTTCACGGTCAGTCGCACCACTTGCCATTAATTCAAACGTAAAGCCATTGCTTTGCCCCAGTCCGTCAACGGCTGGCGGCGTCATGGCAAATACCGTGGCATCACGAATTGTGCCCAACTCTTTGGTTGCCCGTAAGGCGATAGCCTGGGCGGTATTTTCTGCCCCTTTACGTTGTGACCAGTTTTTCAACGAGACAAACGCCATCCCGGTATTCTGTCCGCTGCCGCTAAAACTGAAACCATCAACGGTAAAGATGACATCGGTATTTGCTTTTTCGTTTACCAGGAACCAGTCAACAATCTTGCGATTCACTTCTGCTGTACGAGCCGCGGTCGCCCCAGCTGGCAGCGTGTACTGCACCATGATTTCGCCCTGGTCTTCAGTGGGTAAGAAACTGCCCGGCAGTTTCCACATCATCAGGGCCATTCCGCCACCCAGCACGGCATAAACACCCATCGTTCGGGCAGCACGGCGCAGGACATAAATTACGCCTCGCTGATATTTATCTTCAGTACGGCGGTAAAAGCGGTTAAATGCGCCGAAAAAGCCTTTTTTATGCGGTGGAACATGCTGAAGGACGGAACCGCACAGCGCGGGAGTCAAGGTCAATGCCACCACCACGGAAAGCAGCATTGCGGAGATAATGGTTATCGAAAACTGACGATAAATTACTCCCGTAGATCCCCCAAAGAAGGCCATCGGCAGGAATACGGCTGACAACACCAGCGCAATAGCAACCAGTGCGCCAGAAATCTCGCCCATTGACTTTTCCGTGGCTTCACGCGCGGGCAACCCTTCGTCACGCATAATGCGTTCGACGTTCTCCACCACCACAATGGCATCGTCCACCAGCAAGCCGATCGCCAGCACCATTGCAAACAACGTCAGGGTATTAATCGAATAACCAAACAACGCAAGAACGCCGAATGTGCCCAGCAAAACGACGGGGACAGCTAACGCCGGAATCAGCGTGGCGCGCAGGTTTTGCAGGAATAAATACATCACGCAAACCACCAGTACGATGGCTTCAAACAGCGTCTGAATTACGTCCTCTACGGAGATTTTAATAAATTCAGTGCTGTCTTTCGGGTATGCGATGGCGTACCCCTGCGGCATATTGCGCTGGAATTCAGCAATCTTATCCTTGACCAGCGTCGCCGTATTCAGCGCATTCGCACCGGGCGAAAGCATTACAGCAACCCCGGCAGACGGGTGACCGTTAAGTTTGCCGATCGCGGTATAATCTTCACTGCCCATCTCAACGCGAGCCACATCTTTTATGCGAACAACTGCGCCGTCTGACTGGCTTTTCACGATAATATTTTTGAACTGATCCACCGTCTGCAAACGAGACTGCGCACGTACTGTCGCCGTCAGTTGCTGAGTATTCGGCGAGGGCAATGCCCCAATTTTCCCGGCAGTAACCTGCACGTTTTGCGCTTCGATAGCACTCTGCACGTCTGAAGGCATCAGCGAGTAAGACGCCAGTTTGGCCGGGTCAAGCCAGATGCGCATAGCATATTCTGCGCCAAAGACTTGCAGACTCCCCACACCTTCAACGCGCGCCAGCGGGTCCTGAACGTTACTGACCAACCAGTCGGCGATATCCGAACTGGAGGCTTTGTCAGTGGTGTCATACACGGCAGCAATCAGCAAAAAGTTGCTTTGTGATTTTTCCACTGTGACGCCCGTTTGCTGCACTTCACTCGGTAAGCGTGACTCAGCCTGCTGAATTTTATTCTGCACCTGAACCTGTGCAGTGTCGGGATCGGTACCTTGTTCAAAGGTCACATTAATACTGACCGAACCATCAGAGCTGCTGGTTGAGCTAAAATAGAGCAAATTATCCAGCCCGGTGAGTTGCTGTTCGATAACCTGGGTCACGCTGTTCTCCAGCGTTTCGGCTGAAGCACCGGTATAAGTGGCTGAAATTTTTATGGTCGGCGGCGCAACGTCAGGATATTGCGCGACGGGTAATGTGCGAATGGCCAGAATACCCGCCAACATAATCAAAATGGCGATAACCCAGGCAAAGACCGGACGGCGAACAAAAAAGTGCGAAAACATCAGGCGTTGCCTCCATTAGCCTGAACTTCAACAGCCTTGACGGTCTGCCCTGAAGTTACTTTGGCGGAACCTTCAACAATCAGTCGGTCGCCGTCATGCAGGCCGTTCAGCACCAGCCATTTATCACCATACGTTTCTCCCGTTTCGAGCGTTCGCTGCTCTACTTTATTGTCTTTATTCACCACCAGCGCAGTTGCATTGCCTTTAGCATCGCGCGTGACGCCCTGTTGAGGCGCGAGAATAGCGTCTTCCATCACGCCTTCATCGACACGAGCGCGAACAAACATGCCTGGTAATAACTGTTGTTGTGGATTGGGGAAAATCGCCCGTAATGTCACCGAGCCGGTAGACTCATCCACAGCGACTTCGGTGAGTTCCAGACGCCCTTTTTCGCTGTAGGTTGTGCCATCTTCCAGAATAAGTGAGACGCTCATGGTGTCACTGTTGGTCGCCAGTGACTGTTTGCGCAGACGTAATAAATCGACACTTGAGCGAGTGAGGTCGACATACATTGTATCCAGACCACGAATAGTCGTTAACGCCGTATCCTGCGACGCGGTCACCAGTGCGCCAGGGGTCACCGACGAAATGCCAATACGCCCCGAAATCGGCGCGGTTACCGTGGTCCAGTCAAGATTAATGCGCGCGGTTTCCAGTGCGGCTTTTTTCGCTTCAACACTGGCTTTATCTTGTGCGCAGGTAGACTGAGCATCATCAGCATCCTGTTGTGACACACCGTTATCTTTCACCAGTCGGGCATAACGCTGCGCTTTCTGGCAATCGGCTTTTACCAGTGCCTGTGCCTGTTGTAATGCTGCCCGGGCTTCATTCCATGCCGCCCGATAACTGGCCGCATCAATTTGGTACAATGGTTGTCCAGCCTTAACCAAATCGCCTTCAGTAAATAGGCGTTTCTGGATAATTCCCCCAACCTGCGGACGTACTTCAGCACTGAGTGCCGCACTGGTGCGCCCGGTTAATTCACTGACTACCGAAACCGGTTGAGATTTGAGCGTAACAACGCCCACTTCTGTTTCCGACGAGGATGAATTGTTATTTTGCGTATTATCACAACCAGATAAGAGTAGCATTGCCACTACAGACGTTGCTATATACTTCATTATTTTCTCCAGGGTGAACAATACCCTCCCCATTAAAATTAATGAGGATATGTCAGGGATATTCAGATATAACGAGCCCGCATCGCGAAATGAATTTCGCAATGAAATAAGGGGGATTAATATCCCCCACTACCGGTTAATTCTTTTCTTATTAATTTATCAACATGCTAACAATGTCCTGATATATTTTTTGCAAACGTTGGGGATCGCTTTTTTGCGGTGTTAAGCGACGATAAACCGTACCTTCCATCATGGTGGCAAGCACTTCAACGCAGCAACGAATGTGCTCATCGCTAAGATGGGGATGCATTCTTTTCATATGCGCACAACCGTTAGCGAACATTCTGGCGTCAGCTTCCTCGAGCATCGCCATCACCCGTGGGTTGCGTGTGGCTTCTGCAGCCACTTCCAGCATCAACGCGTCGTCGTCCTCATTTAAGGATTTCCGCAAAGCAAGAACTTCCGGGAAGTGATCGGTACGCGCGTCAATGTCCATCTGGGCAATACGAAAGTCGATGATACGGCGAACCATCTCTTCAATAATGGCGTCTTTATTGGCGAAGTAACGATATATCTGACCCACGCTAAGCTGAGCTTCGCTGGCAATTTGCGACATACTGGCGGCGTGAAAACCGCAACGACGAAAACACCGACGGGCAGCGTTGATGATTTCATCCTGACGCTGTTTGTGACGTATCTCCAGCTTGCTGGTCATTTCTGTCTCCTGTCCTTTCACTTAGTGAGAACGATCATTCTCATTTTTGCCAATTATACATTTCTCCAAAGTGAGGGAAAGTATTTTTATCTTATTCATGGTGTATATTCTGATAATGAAGAGATTGTGGAGATTCTGTGAAGATAGTTGACAATATTAAATTGGGGGCTATTTGTCAGAGATAAGACCGCGACTTGTTGTCGCCAGATTATTAATCGTCGATGACACAACAAACGCCGGACCTGATAAATCCGCGTCTGTTTTATCATCAAACTTACCGGAAGTAATACGAATAGTTTTAAAGCCAGACGCTATAAGATATTTCCACAACCTGCCCCTTGCAGGCGTCGCAAAATGCTCTGGACTGCTGATTCTCTCCGGTACAGAAAGCGCAACTATAGCCACCCACAGCCAGGTTGATTATAATAACCGTTTATCTGTTCGTACTGTTTACTAAAACGACGAATCGCCTGATTTTCAGGCACAACAAGCATCAACAATAAGGATTAAAGCTATGGGTTTTCTTTCCGGTAAGCGCATTCTGGTAACCGGTGTTGCCAGCAAACTGTCCATCGCCTACGGTATCGCTCAGGCGATGCACCGCGAAGGAGCTGAACTGGCATTCACCTACCAGAACGACAAACTGAAAGGCCGCGTAGAAGAATTTGCCGCTCAATTAGGTTCTGACATCGTTCTGCAGTGCGATGTTGCCGAAGATGCCAGCATCGACACCATGTTCGCTGAGCTGGGTAAAGTTTGGCCGAAATTTGACGGTTTCGTACACTCTATTGGTTTTGCACCTGGCGATCAGCTGGATGGCGACTATGTTAACGCCGTAACTCGTGAAGGCTTCAAAATTGCCCACGACATTAGCTCCTACAGCTTCGTTGCAATGGCAAAAGCTTGCCGCTCCATGCTGAATCCGGGCTCTGCTCTGCTGACCCTTTCCTACCTGGGCGCTGAGCGCGCTATCCCGAACTACAACGTTATGGGTCTGGCAAAAGCGTCTCTGGAAGCTAACGTGCGCTATATGGCCAACGCAATGGGGCCGGAAGGTGTGCGTGTTAACGCCATTTCCGCAGGTCCGATCCGTACGCTGGCCGCTTCCGGCATCAAAGACTTCCGTAAAATGCTGGCGCACTGCGAAGCCGTTACGCCGATTCGTCGTACCGTTACCATCGAAGATGTGGGTAACTCCGCAGCGTTCCTGTGCTCCGATCTCTCTGCCGGTATCTCCGGTGAAGTGGTCCACGTTGACGGCGGTTTCAGCATCGCTGCAATGAACGAACTGGAACTGAAATAATCGTTCTGTTGGTCAAGATGGGCGGCGTTCTGCCGCCCGTTTTCTCTGTTATACCTTTCTGATATTTGTTATCGCCGATCCGTCTTTCTCCCCTTCCCGCCTTGCGTCAGGATAACGATTTCCGTTATGACCAAGGAGCGCCCATGGAACAACGCCACAGTTCAGGCAAAAGCCATTGGTATCATGAAATCCAATCCAGCACTTCAGAGCATAACGTTCTGCCACTTGTACCCGAAGCCGCAAAGGTCAACGACCCTTTTTTGCTCGACGTGATTCTTGAGGAACAAACGCTGGCCCCTTTTCAGTCATGGCTGGCACCCGCACGTGCACTCGCTGGAGCATTGTTCCCGGCTCAGCTGGCCGTGACCCGCTTGCAGACATTCACCGCTTATGAACGCCTGTCTACAGCTCTGACTGTTGCTCAGGTCTGCGGCGTCCAGCGGTTGTGCAACTACTATTCCGCGCGCCTGACACCACTTCCCGGACCGGATTCCTCCAGGGAAAGTAATCATCGGCTGGCGCAAATCACACAATATGCCCGCCAACTGGCCTTCTCTCCATCTATTATCGACGGTCGATCCCGTGAGCATCTTAAAGATGTCGGCCTTACCGCCTGGGACTGTGTGTTCATTACCCAAATTATTGGCTTTGTCGGTTTTCAGGCGCGAGTGATTGCCTCATTGCAGGCTTATCTTGAGCAACCAGTTCGTTGGCTACCCGGTCTGGAGATGCAAAACTACGCCGATGCATCACTGTTTGCGAATGAATCAACTCGCTGGCGTACCTGCTACGCCGTAGAAAAATCATGTGAAGATGCGGTGAATAGTTCGTCGGTTGAACTCAGCCAACTGACCGAAATACTCAATCTTCACCCAGCTCTACTTTCACGCCTTGAGGAGCTATTCGCCAGCACATTGGTTAGCGCCAAAACCAACCATCAACTTGCGACGTTGTTAACCGCGCGGATTAATGGCAGCGCCGCTTGCTTCGCTAGCCAAATATATTCAACAACAGAATATAAAGAGGCAATCCTCATTCTACGTCAGGGCGAAAATGAAATTAATCGGTGGGCTGATAGCCATTGTGTTGAGCGCGCTACCGTTCAGGCGATACAATGGCTGACCCGAGCACCCGATCGCTTTAGCGCCGCCCAGTTCAGCCCATTACTCGAACACGAAATATCATCAACACAGGTTATTAATTTGTTGGTATGGAGCGGGCTTTGTGGCTGGATCAATCGCTTAAAAATCGCGTTGGGTGAAACATATTAACCTTGCTGCGTCAGACAGAATCGCGTAAAACTGTCAGCCGCTCTAATGGCCACCAAAATAGACAATTATGTTTCAGGACAACCCGCTGCTAGCGCAGCTTAAACAGCAACTGCATTCCCAGACGCCCCGCGCTGAAGGGGTGGTAAAAGCCACTGAAAAAGGCTTTGGCTTCCTGGAAGTCGATGCACAGAAAAGTTATTTCATTCCGCCGCCGCAAATGAAAAAAGTGATGCATGGCGACAGAATTATCGCAGTCATCCACAGCGAAAAAGATCGTGAATCTGCCGAACCAGAAGAGCTGGTTGAACCTTTTCTAACCCGCTTCGTGGGTAAAGTTCAGGGCAAGAATGACCGTCTGGCCATTGTCCCTGATCATCCATTATTGAAAGATGCCATTCCTTGCCGCGCAGCCCGTGGCCTGACACATGAATTTAAAGAAGGCGACTGGGCAGTTGCCGAAATGCGCCGTCATCCATTGAAAGGCGATCGTTCTTTCTATGCAGAACTCACGCAGTACATCACTTTTGGCGACGATCACTTCGTGCCGTGGTGGGTAACTCTGGCGCGTCATAACCTGGAAAAAGAAGCGCCGAACGGCGTTGCTACTGAAATGCTCGACGAAGGTCTGGTGCGCGAAGATCTGACTGCACTGGATTTTGTCACCATCGATAGCGCCAGCACGGAAGATATGGATGACGCCCTCTTCGCGAAGGCGCTCCCGGATGACAAACTGCAACTGATCGTGGCGATTGCCGATCCAACCGCGTGGATTGCAGAAGGTAGCAAGCTGGACAAAGCGGCAAAAGTTCGTGCATTCACCAACTATCTGCCAGGTTTCAACATCCCAATGCTGCCGCGTGAGCTTTCCGACGATCTCTGCTCCCTACGCGCCAATGAAATTCGCCCGGTACTGGCGTGTCGGATGACGCTCTCCGCAGATGGCACCATTGAAGACAATATCGAGTTCTTTGCCGCGACTATCGAGTCCAAAGCGAAACTGGTTTATGACCAGGTTTCCGACTGGCTGGAAAACACCGGCGACTGGCAGCCAGAAAATGAGGCCATTGCCGAACAAATTCGCCTTCTGGCGCAAATTTGCCAGCGTCGCGGCGAGTGGCGCCATAACCATGCACTGGTGTTTAAAGATCGCCCGGATTACCGTTTTATTCTCGGTGAAAAAGGTGAAGTCCTGGATATCGTCGCCGAGCCTCGTCGTATTGCCAACCGTATCGTCGAAGAAGCGATGATTGCTGCTAACATTTGTGCTGCCCGCGTACTGCGCGATAAGCTCGGTTTTGGTATCTATAACGTGCATATGGGCTTTGATCCGGCAAATGCTGAAGCGCTGGCAGCATTGCTAAAAACGCACGGTCTGCATGTCGATGCTGAAGAGGTGCTCACACTGGATGGTTTCTGCAAGCTGCGTCGCGAACTGGATGCGCAACCGACCGGTTTCCTCGACAGCCGTATTCGTCGTTTCCAGTCCTTTGCCGAAATCAGCACTGAGCCAGGCCCTCACTTTGGCCTCGGTCTGGAAGCGTATGCCACCTGGACCTCACCAATCCGTAAGTATGGCGATATGATCAACCATCGTCTGCTGAAAGCGGTCATCAAAGGCGAAACGGCGACGCGTCCGCAGGATGAGATCACCGTTCAAATGGCCGAGCGTCGTCGTCTCAACCGGATGGCGGAACGTGATGTCGGTGATTGGTTATACGCCCGTTTCCTGAAAGACAAAGCCGGGACCGACACCCGTTTTGCGGCGGAAATTGTCGATATCAGCCGTGGCGGCATGCGTGTGCGTCTGGTTGATAATGGCGCTATCGCTTTTATTCCTGCGCCATTCTTACACGCCGTACGCGACGAACTGGTTTGCAGTCAGGAAAATGGCACCGTGCAAATTAAAGGTGAAACGGTTTACAAGGTAACCGATGTTATCGACGTCACTATTGCCGAAGTTCGTATGGAAACTCGCAGCATTATTGCTCGTCCGGTAGCGTAATATTCTTTTGCGGCCCATTCATTACGGATGGGCCGTTTACTTTACTCGTCTCCGCATTCGTTTTTATCCCCCCAGATTTTTTTCACAGACTTTCGTTTGTAAACTGGCGTTTTTCCAAAACTGGATTACAAATAAATATATAAATAAAACAATACGTTTAGCCGTCGCTAATTTTATGTAATTCATGTTGGACCTTTCTTTTAATCGCGAACTCCGCTGTTAACCGGAAGACACGCTTCATGAAAACAGTTAGGGAGTCCACAACGTTGTACAACTTTCTCGGATCGCACAATCCATACTGGCGTTTATCGGAAAGCAGCGATGTTTTGCGCTTTTCCACCACCGAAACCACAGAACCTGAACGTACTTTGCAGTTAACTGCTGAACAGGCTGCTCGCATCAGGGAAATGACGGTCATCACTTCCAGCCTGATGATGAGTCTGACCGTCAATGAGAGCGATCTTTCTGTGCATCTGGTTGGACGAAAAATCAATAAGCGCGAATGGGGCGGCAACGCGTCTGCATGGCATGACACACTTGCAGTAGCCCGCGATTTATCGCATGGGCTTTCTTTTGCTGAACAGGTAGTGTCTGAAGCTCATTCCGCGATAGTCATTCTTGACAGCCGGGGAAATATCCAACGGTTTAATCGATTATGTGAAGAATACACAGGTTTCAAAGAGCACGATGTCATTGGGCAAAGCGTATTTAAGCTATTTATGAGTCGTCGTGAAGCTGCGGCATCCAGCCGCAATAACCGAGGCTTTTTTCGCAGTGGTAATGCTTATGAAATTGAGCTCTGGATACCAACGCGCAACGGTCAACGGCTATTTCTGTTTCGCAACAAATTTGTGCACAGCGGTAGCGGCAAAAATGAGATCTATTTAATCTGTTCCGGCACCGATATTACCGAAGAGCGTCGCGCCCAGGAACGACTTCGCATACTGGCAAATACCGACAGCATCACTGGACTACCGAATCGTAACGCCATGCAGGCGTTAATCGATCATGCCATTGATCAAGCTAACGACTGTAAGGTTGGTGTTGTATATCTTGATTTAGACAATTTTAAAAAGGTAAACGACGCTTACGGGCATTTATTTGGCGACCAGTTGTTACGTGAGGTGTCACTGGCCATTTTAAGCTGCCTTGAACAGGATCAGGTGCTGGCGCGTCCTGGCGGGGATGAGTTTCTGGTGCTGGCACCCAATACATCACAAAGCGCACTGGAAGCGATGGCATCACGTATTTTAACCCGGCTTCGCCAACCCTTCCGTATTGGTTTAATTGAAGTTTATACTGGCTGTTCCGTCGGTATTTCACTTTCGCCACAACATGGTATGGACAGCGCAGCCATTATTCGCCATGCCGACACCGCAATGTACACCGCAAAAGAAGGTGGGCGCGGACAGTTCTGTGTTTTTTCGCCAGAAATGAACCAACGTGTTTTCGAATATCTTTGGCTTGATACCAACCTGCGTAAAGCGCTGGAAAACGATCAGTTAGTTATTCATTATCAACCAAAAATCACCTGGCGCGGTGAAGTTCGAAGCCTGGAAGCGTTGGTGCGCTGGCAGTCGCCTGAACGCGGACTCATTCCCCCGTTAGACTTTATTTCCTATGCAGAAGAGTCTGGGCTAATTGTTCCATTAGGACGTTGGGTGATTCTCGATGTGGTGCGTCAGGTGGCGAAATGGCGTGATAAAGGCATTAATCTGCGGGTAGCGGTGAACATCTCTGCTCGCCAGTTTGCCGATCAAACTCTTTTTACCGATCTGAAGCAGGTTCTTCAAGAACTGAATTTTGAATACTGCCCTATTGATATCGAGTTAACTGAAAGCTGTCTGATAGAAAATGATGAACTCGCCCTCTCCGTCATTCAGCAATTTAGTCAGTTAGGCGCGCAAGTGCATTTGGATGATTTTGGCACCGGTTACTCTTCGCTTTCGCAACTGGCCCGTTTTCCCATCGATGCGATTAAACTTGACCAGGCTTTTGTCCGTAATATTCACAAACAACCTGTCTCGCAGTCATTAGTGCGTGCGATTGTCGCCGTCGCCCAGGCATTGAATCTGCAAGTCATCGCCGAAGGCGTGGAAAGCACAAAAGAAGATGCCTTTTTAACCAAAAACGGCATCAATGAGAGGCAAGGATTTTTGTTTGCCAAACCAATGCCTGCCGTGGCCTTTGAACGTTGGTTTAAACGTTACCTGAAACGCTTATAAAGAGACGAATGTATATAATTAGCGATATATAATCTTATCACATATCATTTTCTCGAATGAAAATTGGCCTTTGCCACTATACGCTTCTCTTTTAGTGGCAATTTTTGCATTATTCATTTTTGCCTTTATTTGCCATAAGGATGCCCTCATGTCTGAATTTGATGCCCAGCGCGTTGCCGAACGTATTGATATTGTGTTAGATATCCTTGTGGCGGGCGATCACCACTCTGCGATCCATAATCTCGAGATACTAAAAGCAGAACTCTTGCGCCAGGTTGCTGCATCTACGCCAGACATCCCGAAGGCACCGTGGGAGATTTAACAGTCGTGCTTTCAGGCTTTCCATTTAGCAGAAAAGGATGCCAGGCGCGTCAGCTTTTTTATTGAATATTATAACGTTATAAGAATTACAGCGATGAATTCCCGACAACAAACAATTCTACAGATGGTCATTGACCAGGGTCAGGTTAGCGTAACCGAACTGGCAAAAGCCACTGGTGTTTCTGAAGTTACTATTCGCCAGGATCTCAACACCCTCGAAAAACTGAGTTATCTGCGCCGCGCGCATGGTTTTGCAGTTTCGCTTGATAGCGATGATGTTGAAACCAGGATGATGAGTAATTATACGCTGAAGCGTGAACTTGCCGAGTTTGCGGCTGCTCTGGTTCAGTCAGGTGAAACTATCTTTATTGAAAATGGCAGCAGCAATGCCCTTCTGGCTCGCACGTTAGGCGAACAGAAGAAAGATGTTACCATCATTACGGTTAGCAGCTACATTGCGCATTTGTTGAAAGACGCCCCCTGTGAAGTCATTTTACTTGGTGGCGTGTACCAGAAAAAAAGCGAAAGCATGGTTGGCCCTCTGACACGTCAGTGTATCCAGCAGGTTCATTTCAGTAAGGCATTTATTGGTATTGATGGCTGGCAACCTGAAACTGGATTTACTGGACGCGACATGATGCGTACCGACGTAGTCAATGCAGTGCTGGAAAAAGAGTGCGAAGCAATAGTTCTGACGGACAGCTCAAAATTTGGTGCCGTACATTCTTACTCCATCGGCCCTGTTGAGAAAATCAAACGGGTCATTACCGACTCGAAGATACCTGCCAGCCACCTGTTGCATCTTGAGCATAATAGACTGACAGTTCACGTCGTCGACAATTAATTTCCCCTCCTCTACGGATGATTTGCACTTTCGCAAATCATCCGCTCTAAGATGATTCCTGGCTGTTAATTAAGACTATTTACCTGTCCTTAAAACTTCAAAGTTGTAAACTTAACATTAGCGATATAACAGGAAGTGACTGTCACCTGCGTGATATAACCCTGCGCGAGAGGATTTCACGGAAAATAACTTTTTCAGAAAGCGTGTTAACTATTATAGTTAAAGAGAGCTTACTTCCGTGAATCATAAATTCAGGAGAGAGTATTATGTTTGTAACGAGCAAAAAAATGACCGCGGCTGTTCTGGCGATTACGCTGGCTATGTCTCTAAGTGCCTGTTCTAACTGGTCTAAACGAGATCGTAATACCGCAATCGGTGCGGGTGCAGGTGCTTTAGGTGGCGCAGTACTGACTGATGGCAGCACGCTGGGTACGTTAGGCGGTGCGGCAGTCGGTGGTATTATCGGTCACCAGGTCGGTAAATAATCGTAAATAAATGTCGATTAGCGACTCGCAATTATAATACGCTTAACTCTGTTCAGTACGAAATAACTGAATAATACACACAGTAAAATAAACGAAAGCCACGGAATATTTTCGTGGCTTTTTTTGTTAACCGCCGGCAAGTTTTACCTTCATGCCTTTCGCTTCAAGCATTGATTTTAATAAATCACGCTTATCTCCCTGAATTTCGATAATTCCTTCTTTTACTGACCCTCCGCAGCCGCATTTTTTCTTCAGTTCTGCCGCTAGCTTTATCAGTTCAGCTTCATCGAGATCAACACCAGTAATCAGGCAAACACCCTTACCTTTGCGACCGCTGGTTTGACGTTGAATACGCACAACGCCATCACCTTTAGAGCGTAAAGGGGCCACTTTCGGTTCATCGATACGTCCGGTCTCCGTTGAATAGACCAGACGGCTGTTGGAATCACTCATTATGCACTCCGCTGTAACGAGGCGTTGATCGCTTTCAGCGTTTGCGCTGGATCCGCAGATTGCGTCACCGGGCGACCAATCACCATATAATCAACCCCAGCTGCCAGCGCCTGTTCTGGCGTCATAATGCGGCGCTGGTCTCCAGCATCACTCCCCTGCGGACGAATACCCGGCGTAACCAGTTTGAAGTCCTGACCAAACGCTTGTTTAAAACGAACGGCTTCCTGGGCAGAACACACCACACCATCAAGACCACATTTTTGTGTCAGCGCTGCCAGACGCTCTGCATAATCCGCTGGTGACAGTGTCACGCCGAGATCCGCCAGATCGCTTGATTCCATGCTAGTCAGCACAGTTACCGCTATTAACAACGGCGCGTCTTTGCCAAACGGAACCAGCGCCTCACGAGCAGCGGTCATCATACGCGCCCCGCCAGAGGCATGAACATTCACCATCCACACACCTAAGTCAGCCGCTGCAGCCACGGCGTGCGCTGCTGTGTTGGGAATGTCGTGAAATTTCAGGTCAAGGAAGATATCAAAACCACGCTCTTGCAGTTCACGGACAAACTGTGGCCCAAACAGCGTAAACATCTCTTTGCCAACTTTCAGACGACAATCGCGTGGGTCGATTTTGTCGACAAATGCCAGCGCAGCATCACGATTATTATAATCAAGGGCAACAACGACGGGAGAACGCGTAACAGCGCGGGAAGAAGATGAAGCAGTTAACGTCATGACCAGACCTTCTTGATGATGGGCACCGGAAGTGGCGCGAAAAAGGTAAACGGCGTGCATTCTACCCGTGGAAATAAAAAATTAACAGTTGCGATTTCTCCCCTGTCAGGCTTTTCCATACAGGAGTTACCGAAGCACATTTGTTGATAACAACCATTAGTATGTTGTAACTAAAGTTGATTTTTTTTAAAAACTACAGACCGTCCAGACCACGAATTGGTTTAATGGTCGACCAAGCCCGACAGGACGGACAATGCCAGTAAAGGGTATAAGCGGTAAAACCACACTTCTGGCAGCGATAACGCGGCTTACTGCGTACCTTCTCACCAACCATATCGCGCAGCACCATCAGGCTCTCTTTTGCACGCCCTTCTTCCGCTTCATTGAGGTGGTAATCCATCAATTTGTGGAACACGCGCATGGTTGGATGACGTTGCAACTGCCGCGTAATGTAAACCTGAGCTGCATCGCTCCCGTCACGCGATTCAATGATGTCAGCAAGCATCAGTTCAGCATCAGCACCCGTATTTTCTTCCACCGCTCGCTGGAGAAACTCTGCCCATTCGTCAGTTTTACCCAACTGCTGATAGCAGGTTTGCAGCATTTCCAACGTTTCGCTGACCAGTTCTCTGTCCTGAGAAATAACGCGTTGCAGGCTTTCGACCGCTTTGCCATACTCGCCTTTGGCCATAAAAACACGCCCCATCATGATGGATACGCGCGCGCTGTTTTTGTCGGCCGCCGCCCCTTTTTTCAGCAACGTCATGGCACGATCGAGATCTTCGCTGGCAATGTATTGAAGAGCTAATTCACAATAGAAATGAGCTATTTCGACCCGCTGTTTATCTTTACCCAGTTTAACCAAACGTTCGGCGACATCGATCGCCTTTTGCCATTCACTGGTGGCCTGGTAGATTTGCAGGAGTTGTTGCAAAGCGCCAACACGGAAGTCAGTTTCATCAGTCAATTGATTAAACATATCTTCCGCACGATCGTACAATCCGGCAGCCATGTAATCACGACCCAGTTGCTGAATTGCCAACAGGCGCTGTTCATAGGTCAGCGAGGCGCTTTCCATTAAGGTTTGGTGGATGCGAATTGCGCGATCGACTTCGCCACGGGATCGGAACAAGTTTCCGAGCGTAAGGTGGGCTTCAACGGTGCCGGTGTCCTCTTTGAGCATATCGAGGAACAGGTCCACCGCCTTATCTTGTTGATTGCTAAGCAGAAAGTTAACCCCCGCCACGTAATCACGTGACAGGCGATTGGCTTCATCTTGCTTGTTTTGTTGCGCACTTCTGCGGCCCATATACCAGCCATAGGCAGCGGCTACAGGCAAAAGCAGAAACAACAACTCCAGCATAGAAGGTTATTCCTTCGCCACTGACGCATGCGGCGCTACCGCCACATCAGTCGCGGGTGAAAGCTGGTTTTCCAGTCGCTTTATTTTACGTTCAGCACGCGCCAGAGAAACACGAACTCGCAGCCAGAACAGTCCGCAAATTAACCAACCGATAGCAAAACCCGCAGCAAACAATACCGCCAGCAAAGTAGAGATACGATACTCCCCTTGCGCTAACAGATAGTTAAACGTCACCTGTTGATCGTTCTGCGCACCTAACGTGACCGAAATCACGAAAATCGCCAACACCAATAAGAAAATGAGTAAATATTTCACATTACTTCCCGTTATGTGGTTAGAGCGCATAAATTATGGTCAACTTACCGCAATAGCCCTTTAAAGTACCATTTTCACGCCGACTGCGAAATGGCAACTACGTGCATTGTTGGTGATTTAAGGGCGAAAATCAGAAAATCAACCAGCGTTAACTTTCTTCTTCTCGTTGCGCTATCTCACGATTTTCTTCCGGAGGTGGTGTTAATGGCCCACAAATTCGTTGTGCAAGCCAGGTTGCCACCGCCACCAGCGCCCACGAAATCAATGTAGCCACCACCAAATCACGCGGCCAATGCATCCCGAGTAGCAGACGGCTTCCCATGACTCCCGTGGCCCAAACCAGCAAGAGTGCAATGGTGAATGTTCGCCGACGCGGCCACAGTAACCCAACGGCCAGCAGCGCCCAACTGGCAGCAAACATCGTGTGACCGGAAGGAAAGGCAAAACCCGTCTCTTTCTGCCAGTGAGAGCGTAAATAGCCCGGTATATTATTTTCTGCAGCCAACTGTTCTTTCACTAAACTTCCGCGTTCCGCACGTTTTAAAGTGTAGAACTCCTCAACCGGAATATGATGTGTTTTTTCCAGCCATATCACAAAGGGGCGCGGCTCCTGAACTTTATCTTTTATCCAGGATTTCACGCCTTGTCCAATGAGGATCGCCGCAGCCAGAATGGTAAACAGCATAATTGCGGCTTTGAGGCGAAAACGCAGACACCAGAGAAACCAAGCGAATAAAATCAGATGTGTAATGACGCCCCAGGGCTGAGTAACGGTTTCAGTGATCCAAAAGGCCGCTTTTAACAGCCAACTTTGATCTCCTGGTTGCCAACGCCAGCCAGAAATCCATACAGCTACCGGCATTACAAGTAATAGTGCAGCTCCCACTGCGGTACGTCTGGCAATCGAACGCATGGCCTCTCCTTTTTATAATTCCCACAATCATAACTGAAAATGCCTGCTCCAGTAAAAATTGACAGATTTGTGCCATTCAGTGAACGATTGGCGCGTCGTGATTAGGAGAACCCCTTCGCGTTATGGCAAAATAAGCCAATACAGAACCAGCATTATCTGGAGAATTTCATGCAGCTTAAACGTGTGGCAGAAGCCAAACTGCCAACCCCATGGGGCGATTTCCTGATGGTGGGATTTGAAGAACTGGCAACCGGACACGATCATGTCGCGTTAGTTTATGGCGACATTTCAGGACATACTCCTGTCCTGGCACGCGTCCATTCTGAGTGTCTGACCGGTGATGCCCTGTTCAGCTTGCGCTGCGATTGCGGCTTCCAGCTTGAAGCGGCACTGACGCATATTGCCGAAGAAGGCCGTGGTATTTTGCTGTACCACCGTCAGGAAGGACGTAACATCGGTTTGTTGAATAAAATCCGTGCTTATGCGTTACAGGATCAAGGTTACGATACTGTAGAGGCCAATCATCAGTTAGGTTTCGCCGCTGATGAACGTGATTTCACCCTCTGCGCCGACATGTTCAAGTTACTGGGCGTTAATGAAGTCCGTCTGTTAACCAACAACCCGAAAAAAGTCGAAATTCTGACCGAAGCGGGTATCAACATTGTTGAACGCGTGCCGTTGATTGTTGGCCGTAACCCAAATAATGAACACTATCTCGATACTAAAGCCGAGAAAATGGGCCATTTGTTCAACAAATAACCCTGTTCGCTACAGGCTTAATATATTTGCCGGATGATCCACATCCGGCAACTAAAGTTGAATTACTTCAACATATTACGAATGACATAATGCAAAATACCGTCGTTCTGGTAATAGGTTAATTCTGTTGCAGTGTCGATGCGACAACGGCACGGCACAACGTCCTGCACACCATCAGCTCGCGTTACTGTCACAGAAACCGTAGCGCCAGGTTGCAGATTTTGCAGATCGGCAATATCAATCTTCTCTTCCCCCGTCAGCCCTAACGATTTACGCGTCACCCCTTGCGGGAACTCCAGCGGCAAAATACCCATGCCGATTAAATTCGAACGGTGAATACGTTCAAACGATTCTGCAATCACCACGCGAATACCGAGCAGACGCGGGCCTTTTGCCGCCCAGTCTCGACTCGAACCTGACCCATATTCTTTCCCGGCAATTACCGCCAGCGGTGTTTTCTCTTGCTGATAGCGCATCGCCGCATCATAAATAGAGATAACATCATTGCCTGGTAGATGGCGCGTCATCCCCCCTTCAACACCAGGCACCATTTCGTTACGAATGCGAATATTGGCGAACGTGCCACGCATCATCACTTCATGGTTACCACGACGCGAACCGTAGGAGTTAAAATCTTTACGCTCAACACCACGACCTTGTAGATATCGACCCGCGGGACTATCAGGCTTAATGCTGCCTGCCGGAGAGATATGGTCAGTGGTAACCGAATCACCCAGCATTGCCAGAATTCGCGCACCGTGAATATCTTCCACTGGCGCAGGGGTTGCCTGCATTTCATCAAAGAAAGGGGATAAGCGAATGTAGGTCGAATCATCCTGCCATCCGTAGGTATCTGATCGTACAACCTTAATCTCCTTCCACTCCGCAGTCCCTTCGAAAACTTCCGCGTACTCCTTACGGAACATTTCAGTGGAGACTTGCGCAACAGCGCGAGCAATCTCTTGAGTCGATGGCCAGATATCTTTCAGATATACCGGATCGCCTTTACGATCGTGCCCCAGAGGTTCGGAAGCCAGGTTGATATTCATATTGCCCGCCAGTGCATAGGCAACCACCAGCGGCGGCGAAGCCAACCAGTTGGTTTTAACCAGCGGATGAATACGTCCTTCAAAGTTACGGTTGCCAGACAGTACCGCGCCAACGGTTAAATCGCCCTTTTTGATCGCGGTTTCGATAGGATCGGGCAACGGACCAGAGTTACCAATACAGGTGGTACAACCATAGCCCACAAGGTTAAAGCCCAGTTCATCAAGATACGGCGTCAGTTTGGCTTTTGCCAGATAGTCAGAAACCACTTTCGAGCCAGGCGCGAGAGACGCTTTGACCCACGGTTGTCGTTTCAGCCCCAAGGTGACGGCTTTTTTCGCCAGTAATCCGGCCGCCATCAGCACGCTGGGGTTAGAGGTGTTGGTACACGACGTTATCGCAGCAATAACCACCGCACCATCAGGCAACTGATACTGATGCCCGTTCATAACATAATCGACCGGCTGGCGATCTTTATGCGTGGCGTTGACTTCCAGTTCGTTACTGGCGGCAAAAGTTTTTGGCACATCAGGCAGCGCAACACGATCTTGTGGACGCTTTGGACCGGCAAGACTAGCGACTACGTCGTTCATATTCAATTCAAGCGTACTGGTAAACACCGGTTCATCACCTGCGTTCCGCCACATCCCCTGCGCTTTAGCATATTTCTCAACCAGTTCAACCTGGTCTTCACTACGGCCGCTTAACCGCATGTAATCGAGAGTGACAGCATCGATTGGGAAGAAGCCGCAGGTCGCACCATATTCCGGCGACATATTGGCAATGGTTGCACGATCCGCCAGTGGCAGTGAATCCAGACCATCACCGTAAAATTCGACGAATTTACCTACTACGCCATGTTTACGTAGCATCTGAGTAACGGTCAGCACCAGGTCGGTGGCGGTAATGCCTTCACGCAGTTTACCGGTGAGTTTAAAGCCCACCACATCAGGAATAAGCATGGAAACTGGCTGACCTAACATCGCCGCTTCCGCTTCAATTCCACCAACGCCCCAGCCTAACACACCAAGACCGTTGATCATGGTCGTGTGCGAGTCGGTGCCAACGAGCGTATCCGGATAAGCAATCCACTCCCCCTCCTGCAATTCACTCCACACCGCTTTGCCGAGATATTCGAGGTTCACCTGGTGGCAAATCCCAGTGCCTGGTGGCACAACGCTAAAACGACTGAACGCCTGCTGCCCCCATTTCAGAAATACATAACGCTCGTGGTTGCGCTCCATTTCCAGGCGTACGTTTTCCTCAAATGCCTCATCATCGCCAAAGCGATCGACGGTCACCGAGTGGTCAATCACCAGATCGACCGGTGAGAGCGGATTCACCTTCGCGGTATCGCCACCGAGACGTTTTACGGCTTCCCGCATCGCCGCAAGATCAACAACAGCAGGTACGCCGGTAAAATCCTGCATCAGCACTCTGGCTGGACGGTAGGCAATTTCGCGGTCGGCATGGGCATTTTTCAGCCATCCCGCCAGCGCATGAATATCGTCTTCGGTGACCGAATTGCCATCCTGCCAGCGCAGCAGGTTTTCGAGCAGAACTTTGAGCGACTTAGGCAGACGGGTGATATCGCCCAGTGATTTGGCAGCAAGCGGCAGGCTGTAGTAGTGGTAAGTTTTATCTTTGGCCTGCAACGTGTCCTTACTGGCTTCTCGTAGGGTTGACGACATAGCTCCTCCTTAATAACAGGGTTGCGATGCCCTGATTCTCTTCAGGGTGAATATTAAAGATAACACAAACATCGCGTAACGATTTGATAACAACCCAAATTGATAAAAGAGGAGAAACCGTGTGGCAAAGCAAAAGAAAACCCCGCTGCAGCGGGGTCAGGGATCAGTGAGTAACGATCCAGAGGAGTTCAGCCCAGAAGAGCATCGACAGAGAAAATGCGCCCATCCAGGACCAGTATTTCGTATTTGTAGTGATCATAGGCTACACCCTTAATAGTTATTACTTTATGTTGAGATAACTCAACCTGTTATTGCTGTGGTGTAATAAAAGCCGTTATATTCATTAATATATTGGGGAACAAGAATGATGATAATTATTGTTTCTGCTGATCATCTTCAGCAAACATCTCTATAAAGGCTTGCTGTTGCGGTGTTAGTTTCCAGCTATGGGGTATAACGACGGAACAATCCCGTTTCGTTTCCGTTGCATTGTCATTCTGCTGACATAATGGTGACGGCTCCTGATGTTGCTCCTGAACGACCATAGTTATCCCCACACTTTCCAAATCAGCAGTGCGACAACCACCCAAAAGAGCGCAGAACCAAGAAATACCGCAAGCCAGGCTTTGCGTTTTAATTCAGGGTCCCGGCGGGGGTCCTGATTTCCAGAAGGCATTGCTAACCTCATATAATCGCCATCACTTATCAGAAAGACGCTAAACGATTGGTGTAATTAATCAAATGATAGGACAAATCCTAATGAAACTTTAGTCAAAAATCCAGCGAATTTACGAATCGTTTCCAGTGAATAATTCAATCTTTTGACCTGAAATAGATATTTGAAGAGTGGAGTTTGCAACGCGGATAAATAGACACTACTTTATGCTCGATTTGCCATAAAAATTTTGTGGATATTTATATTGTGAGCGACTAACAAATAAAAAGGAATAGAGAATATATTCCGGCACCTTTGTCACATAAAAAGATGCCGAAAATAACGTGGGTAATTATTTTTCTGGCAATTTGATATCTTTGAACATGACTTCAATTTCTTCATTGGAACGCAGTGCAACGGCGGCATCAACGACGTCTCGCGTTAAATGCGGCGCAAAACGCTGAATGAAATCATACATATAGCTGCGTAAAAACGTACTACGGCGAAAACCAATTTTAGTTGTGCTGTGGCTGAAGATATCATGTGCATCGACACGCACCAGATCGGGGTCTGAAACCGGATCGACCGCCATGCTGGCAATGACCCCTACTCCCAGCCCAAGACGAACGTAGGTTTTAATGACGTCAGCATCAGTTGCTGTGAAGACAATTCGCGGCGTCAGCCCTGCGCGGTTAAAGGCTGTGTCCAGTTCGGAACGGCCGGTAAAGCCGAAGGTATACGTTACTAGCGGATACTGCGCCAGTTCTTCAATCGTGATCTCCTTTTTGCCCGCCAGAGGATGATCCGGGGTTACCACAATGGCCCGGTTCCAGTGGTAGCACGGCAACATCACTAAATCTTCATATAAATGCAGGGCTTCCGTGGCAATTGCGAAATCAGCATTACCTTTAGAGACTGCATCAGCAATTTGTGTCGGCGAGCCCTGATGCATATGCAAAGAAACTCGAGGATAACGCTCGATAAAGCCTTTAATGACATTTGGCAGCGCATAACGTGCCTGAGTATGGGTAGTGGCAATATACAGCGAGCCTTTATCAGGCCAGGTGTGTTCACCGGCTACCGATTTAATGGCGTCGACCTTTGACAACACTTCACGAGCAATACGGATAATTTCCTGCCCTGCGGGGGTTACCTGCGTCAGGTGCTTACCGCTACGGGAAAAAATTTGAATGCCCAGTTCATCTTCCAACATTCTGACTTGCTTACTGATCCCGGGTTGTGATGTGTAAAGTCCTTCAGCCGTTGAGGAGACATTCAGGTTATGATTGACTACCTCAACAATATAGCGAAGTTGTTGTAATTTCATGTTAAACCATCCAATTAGACGCCATCAGAACATCGTTTTTTCGCCACACCTGGCGGGTGACTAATACGATTTAATAATAAAAAAAGTGATAACTATAACCACTATATCATTTATAGCTTTAGTGTATAGGTATGTAGAAAAAATAATATGCAATGAAAAAGGGCCGCTTTTGCGACCCTTTGTTTATAAAAACCTGACAGACTTAAAGGTTATTTTTTCCCTTCAACCCATTTGCCATCAACATAAAATGC
Organism: Escherichia sp. E2586; assembly: GCF_005781105.1. NCBI lineage: Bacteria > Pseudomonadati > Pseudomonadota > Gammaproteobacteria > Enterobacterales > Enterobacteriaceae > Escherichia > Escherichia sp. E2586. Next base: position 217,960 of record NZ_VATN01000019.1, on the reverse strand, counting down.
TGACCAGCCAGTTGCCTTTCCGTCTTTTTCCGAAGAGACATATTGCTGTTTAGTTTTGCGGCTAAAGCGAACCATTGTCTTATTACCGTCTGGATCTTGCTGCGGAGCCTCCGCCAGATAACGCAGTTTTTCCGGTAGACGGTCGCGGAAGCGATAAAGCTCTTCAACCAGCGGCGCACGCGTTTCACGAGATTTCGGGAAGGTGTTGGCAGCCAGGAACACTCCAGCAGCGCCGTCACGGAGCACGAAATAAGCATCCGATTTTTCGCACGCTAATTCTGGCAGCGGAACCGGATCTTCTTTCGGTGGCGCCACTTCGCCGTTACGTAAAATCTTACGCGTGTTTTTACACTCTTCGTTGGTGCAGGCCATGTATTTACCGAAACGCCCCATTTTCAGGTGCATTTCAGAGCCACATTTTTCACACTCAACGATCGGGCCGTCATAACCTTTAATGCGGAATTCGCCCTCTTCGATCTCGTAACCATCGCAGGTTGGGTTATTACCACAAACATGCAACTTACGTTTTGGATCGATGAGATAGCTGTCCATCGCCGTGCCGCATTTCGGGCAACGACGTTTGGCGCGCAGGGCGTTAGTTTCAGCGTCTTCGCCTTCCAGTACGTTCAGTACTTCGTTTTCCGGCACCAGGTTAATGGTGGTTTTGCAACGCTCTTTCGGCGGCAGCGCATAGCCAGAACAGCCAAGGAATACCCCGGTGCTCGCTGTACGAATACCCATTTTGCGGCCACAGGTAGGGCAATCAATGCTGGTCAAAACCATCTGGTTTGGACGCATACCGCCCTCTTCCGGATCTTTTTCCGCTTTATCAAGCTGCTGGGTGAAATCCGAGAAGAAGTGATCCAGTACGGCTTTCCACTCCGCTTCGTGATTTGCCACCTGGTCGAGGCTGTTTTCCATCTGCGCGGTGAAGTCGTAATTCATTAATTCGCGGAAATTTTCTTCCAGACGATCGGTTACGATTTCACCCATTTTTTCCGCATAGAATCGACGGTTTTCCACACGCACATAGCCGCGATCCTGGATGGTCGAAATAATCGACGCATAGGTAGACGGACGACCAATACCACGTTTTTCCAGTTCTTTAACCAGCGAGGCTTCGCTGAAACGGGCTGGCGGCTTGGTAAAGTGCTGTGCCGGAGTCAGTTCAACAAGCGACAGAGAGTCGCCTTTATCGACTGCCGGTAAAATACGATCTTCATCGCCTTTACGCAGCGCAGGCATTACTTTCGTCCAGCCATCAAAGCGCAGAATACGTCCGCGTGCTTTCAGGCGGAAATCGCCTGCACCAACGGTCAGCGTGGTGGAATCATATTTCGCCGGGGTCATCTGACAGGCAACAAACTGACGCCAGATTAACTGGTAAAGTTTCTGTGCGTCCGCTTCCATATCCTTCAGCGATTCCGCCATCACATTGACGTCAGAAGGACGAATTGCTTCGTGCGCTTCTTGTGAGTTTTCTTTGCTGGCGTACTGATTCGGACTTTCCGGCAGATATTTATTACCAAAATTATCGCTGATATAACCGCGAACCATATTTACCGCGTCCTGACTCAGGTTAGTGGAGTCAGTACGCATGTAAGTGATATAGCCTGCTTCATACAGACGCTGCGCCATCATCATGGTCTTTTTCACGCCAAAACCAAGACGAGTGCTGGCAGCCTGTTGCAGCGTAGAGGTAATAAAAGGAGCGCCAGGTTTGCTTGTGGTCGGTTTGTCTTCACGTTCCAGCACGCTATAGCGCGCTTTTTCCAGCAGACTTACCGCAGCCTGAGTTTGTTCTTTATTGACCGGGCGGAACGGTTTGTCATTCTGATGAGTCACCTGCAAAGCCAATGCCTCGCCGGATGGCGTGGTCGTGCTGGCATCCACTTCCCAGAACTCTTCCGGTACGAACGCTTTAATTTCACGCTCACGTTCAACCACCAGGCGGACCGCTACCGACTGCACACGCCCGGCAGACAGACCACGAGCAATTTTTTTCCACAGCAGCGGAGAAACCATATACCCCACCACGCGGTCCATAAAGCGACGCGCCTGCTGGGCATTAACACGATCGATATTCAGCTCACCTGGCTTGTTAAATGCCTGACGAATCGCGTTTTTCGTAATTTCGTTAAATACCACTCGGCTATAGCGCGCATCATCACCACCAATCACTTCCCGCAGGTGCCATGCAATGGCTTCCCCTTCGCGGTCAAGGTCGGTTGCGAGATAGATGTGGTCGGCTTTTTCAGCCAGTTGTTTCAGTTCAGAGACGACCTTCTCTTTACCTGGCAACACTTCATAGTGCGCCTCCCAATTGTGCCACGGGTCAACCCCCATACGGTTGACGAGAGCGCCACGTTCATCCTTTTTAGGCTTTTTAGCCGTCTTGGTGGAGGTAGAGTCGGCACTCTTTTTGGCTGCTGAGCCACTGGTCGGCAAATCGCGGATGTGACCGACGCTGGATTTCACCACGTAGTCACTACCCAGATACTTGTTGATCGTTTTGGCTTTTGCCGGGGACTCAACGATGACAAGAGCTTTACCCATATTCACCTTACCTAATTTGATTCTTCCAGGAATGCGTCGCACATTGATAAACCTTCCACTGGCAACGAGTTACCGATATGGACTCGCTCTCTGCGGATATCAACCCCTTGTCGTGACTCTGTTCACGATAATTCAGGTGACTGAGTTAACAGGTCTGGCCTACAGGCGCTATAGCACGACGTAATTTTGGTCGAATGTCAAGCAAATCTATTGCCAGATTGACGAAAGCGTCACACTGTACCTGATAAAATCCGTTACGCAACTTTATTAGCATGCAAAATCCAAAGTTGCCAGTAAGGCGCTCTTGCCGTCAGCGTGGTATATTTGTCTGCAAGCCATGCCTGGCGTAGACTAATGTCCTTGTTTAAGGAGTAAATAATGAACAAAGAGACACAACCCATCGACCGCGAAACGCTGTTGAAAGAGGCTAACAAAATCATACGTGAGCATGAGGATACGCTCGCAGGGATTGAAGCCACCGGCGTCACGCAGCGTAATGGCGTGCTGGTGTTTAGCGGCGATTATTTTTTAGATGAACAAGGATTGCCGACAGCGAAAAGCACCGCGGTGTTTAATATGTTCAAACACCTGGCCCATGTGCTCTCGGAAAAATACCATCTGGTCGATTAAAGCAAAACGCGAGGTTTTATCCTCGCGTTTATCTTTTACATCAACGGCTTTTGCCCGCGTTGCCACCAGCGTAGCAACAATCGGTCGGCGCTCTCTGCCGCGCTGCCAGTGAATCGATCGATCAACCGTTTACGCTGCATATAGCGTACATTGATCACTTCACGACCTTCCATCAGGCTAAGGATCACTTCATCACTGGTGTTGATTTCGTCAACCAGGCCTTTCTCCACCGCCTGTTGTCCGTACCAGTGTTCACCGGTTGCCACCATTTCAATGTCCAGAGACGGACGCATACGCTTCACAAAATCTTTAAATAACTGATGCGTTTCGTTCAGTTCTTCGCGGAATTTCTCGCGCCCTTCTTCGGTGTTTTCACCCAGCACTGTCAGCGTGCGCTTATACTGCCCGGCAGTGTGCAGTTCGATATCAATATCTTTGCTTTTCAGGAAGCGGTTAAAGTTGGGCATTTGCGCCACAACACCAATAGAGCCAACAATTGCAAACGGCGCTGAAACAATTTTATCCGCCACACAGGCCATCATGTAACCGCCGCTGGCAGCCACTTTGTCTACCGTAACGGTTAAAGGAATATTTTTATCGCGTAGGCGCTGCAACTGTGAAGCCGCCAGACCGTAACCATGTACCATGCCTCCGGGGCTTTCCAGACGCAGAACGACCTGATCCTGCGGTTTAAATGCCGCGAGTACCGCAGTAACCTCTTCACGTAGCGCGTTCACTTCATGGGCGTCCATGCTGCCCTTGAAATCCAGCACCCAGACTCGTGGCTTGCTTTCGGCTGCCACCTCGCCCAGTTTGGCTTTTGCTTTCGCTGCCTTCGCTTCTTGCTTGTGCTTTTTCTTCTGCGCTTTGTGCCACTGTTTTTGCTGATGTGGATCCATCAGCGCCGCAGCCAGTTCTTCTTTCATCTCCTTATACTGTTCGCTGAGATTGTTGACTCGTAACTCGCCACGCTGGCGTTTATTACGTTGAGCAACATTGACAATAATGGCGGCAATAGCCGCAATCGCCACCACAACGGTGACGATTTTCGCCAAAAACAAACCATATTCAGACAACAATTCCACGAGTCCCACCTTGGTTAAACAACGCTTTGGCTCACAGTTTACAACAGGCATGTTAAGCCGTCTCGCAGAGATGTTATTGCGGCGAAAGTATGACAACGTATTCATTTTACGGCGTTATCGCCCCAGGCTGATTGAAATGTCCTCCTGTTTCAGGCATAAAACCCCAAAGTCATAAAGTACACTGGCAGCGCGACTGTTGATGTCGTCGGGGAGTAGCCATGCATTACCAACCAAAACAAGATTTACTCAATGATCGTATTATCCTGGTGACAGGCGCCAGCGACGGCATTGGTCGTGAAGCCGCTTTAACTTATGCGCGCTATGGCGCGACGGTCATTCTGCTGGGCCGGAACGAAGAAAAATTACGTCAGGTGGCCCAGAGCATGTTCGAAGAGACAGGACGCCAGCCGCAATGGTTTCTTCTCGATTTGCTGACCTGTACGTCCGAAGACTGCCAACAACTGGCACAGCGTATTGCTGTTAATTACCCGCGTCTGGACGGCGTGCTGCATAACGCCGGATTGCTCGGCGATGTTTGCCCAATGCACGAACAAAATCCGCAGGTCTGGCAGGACGTCATGCAGGTCAACGTTAATGCCACCTTTATGCTCACCCAGGCACTGCTTCCTTTATTACTCAAATCGGACGCCGGTTCGCTGGTCTTTACCTCATCAAGCGTTGGGCGTCAGGGGCGTGCCAACTGGGGCGCATATGCGGTGTCGAAATTTGCCACCGAAGGAATGATGCAAGTGCTGGCCGATGAATATCAGCAGCGCCTGCGCGTCAACTGCATTAACCCCGGCGGTACACGTACTGCAATGCGTGCCAGTGCTTTCCCCACCGAAGATCCACAGAAACTCAAAACACCCGCCGATATCATGCCACTCTATTTATGGCTGATGGGCGATGACAGCCGCCGTAAAACCGGCATGACCTTTGACGCCCAACCGGGCCGCAAACCAGGAATTCCCCAATGAGTGATGAACGCTACCAACAGCGTCAGCAGCGTGTTAAAGAGAAAGTTGATGCTCGCGTGGCGCAAGCGCAGGATGAGCGTGGCATTGTCATCGTCTTTACCGGCAATGGAAAAGGCAAAACCACCGCGGCATTTGGTACCGCAACTCGCGCGGTTGGCCATGGCAAAAAAGTGGGGGTCGTGCAGTTTATTAAAGGTACCTGGCCTAACGGCGAGCGCAATTTGCTGGAGCCACATGGCGTTGAGTTTCAGGTGATGGCAACGGGCTTTACCTGGGATACGCAAAATCGCGAGTCTGATACCGCCGCCTGCCGTGAAGTCTGGCAACATGCAAAGCGGATGCTGGCAGATCCCTCAGTGGATATGGTTTTGCTCGATGAGCTGACTTATATGGTGGCGTATGACTATTTGCCACTTGAAGAAGTGGTGCAGGCGTTAAATGAACGTCCAGATCAGCAGACGGTGATTATCACGGGTCGTGGTTGTCATCGGGATATTCTTGAACTGGCGGATACGGTAAGTGAGTTACGCCCCGTGAAACATGCGTTTGATGCTGGCGTAAAAGCGCAGATAGGGATCGATTACTAAGTGAAAGCACCTCAAAAGAAACCTCTTGAGGTGCTTTAATCATAATTATATTCAAGCGGCAATAGCAAAATTCAGAATGCGTGTAATCTCATTAAAATGTCTCTGATATGTTCCATGATTCTCAGCGTCAACATCTTCAATAAATAATATCAATTCAGTAATTAACGCATTAGCATCGTCATAATTTATCTCGGCTAACTCTGGCGAAGTTTCAGTACCATAGTTAATCGTCAGGTTGTTCATAACTGTGAGGATATGGATAAAATATTTATGACAAACATTGCATGTGGTTTTATTGCCCAGGGTATTATACAGCATATCAAGTAATGCCAGTATCCTACGATTTTGCACATCGTTCATAAAAAGCCTCCTATAACATTATTCCGCTGGCAATAAGTAATTTTGCCAGCCCCTCAGACGCCTTTAACCCACTAATGACCTGTGCGCGTAATATCTCATTTAACCTTTTTTGTTCAGCTGCCGTGCGTGTTTTATTAACGTATAAGCTTTTCAGATAATCACCCTTATCTATAAAGGCATTTAAAGCCTCAATCGCAGGCATGGCAGGTGCCGATGCCTGTAGCCTGGTTTCATTCACATTGATTACTGAACTTAGAAACTCTTTCCTGTTTTTCAGCGTGTTAAACTCTGTATTCTTAGAGTTTTTAGATGCCGTATTATAATAAAACATATTATCATGCACATTCGCAAAGGTATAATTTTCAATCTTGTTGCTTTTTGTATAAATATCATTACGCAAAACTGTCATGTTCTTTATAAGTCTTACCCAGTTTTCATCTACCGTTGTACCTATTTTTCCAGAATTGACTTTTATTATATATAACTCATTGAAATAATTTACTAAATCTTTAACCGCCGCTGCAAACTGAGCTAAATCTTTGCTATGTGAAACACCAAGTAGTGTTTGTGCGTTGTTTGCGTGATCCAGAGCCTGTTTAAGTAATGCCACTTGCTGACTTTCCGTTGTTGCCATATCCTCAGTCAGAAGTTCTACATAAGCGCTCATGCTATTAATGACTTCCATTGAAGCCAGTAGTTTTTCTTTCTCGAAAGGGACTAATTGTACTTGTTTTGTATTTGGCCCTGGACGCTGGCATAATTTCCCTCCATTACCATCACCGCCTATATCTATGGCATAATCAGGTCGCAGGGCACAATCCGGATTAGTTGCATAGAAATTAACAAGGAAGTTTTCACGAGAAGCATAATATTGTTTAAAGAAACTTGCATTCGCTGCCACCGCTTTGTTACCCACAGTAATAACAGTTTCAGCTTGTTCGTTTTTCAATGCTTCAGTTGCACAACCTGAAAGCATTAACAGCGATAGAAATATTCCACTATATCTAATCATAACCCACCTCTTAACGTTGAGTTTATCTCAGATAATTAAATAGTAATGTGGCTATTTCCGGGCATTATTCATAAGCAAGTATGAAATTAAATTAAAATACTGCGACTATTTATCATGCTTCAAATGAAGAAAAGGCCCCGCAGGGCCTTTATTTTATACTTATCTTAAATTAACCGTTATTATTACGTCCGCCAGAACGACGACCGCCGCTCACCTGGCTATGACGTTTCACCGCACGTCGAATTTGATTTGCCTTCATGCGACGACGATCTTTTTCTACAGCGACTTTAGAGCTGGTTTCTGGCGGTAGCTCCACCAGTTCGCGCAGATAGTTAGTCTGGGCGAGATCCAGCTCCGTCCAGCCGCCGCGTGGCAGACCTTTCGGCAGTGGAATATCACCGTAACGCACACGGATCAGGCGACTTACCTGCACGCCAACCGCTTCCCACAGACGACGAACTTCACGGTTACGGCCTTCGGTCAAAGTAACGTTGTACCACTGGTTGATCCCTTCACCGCCGCTGAACTTGATGGTTTTAAAGGCTGCCGGACCATCTTCCAGCTGCACACCACGGCTTAAATCACGCAGTTTCGCGTCGTCAACCTGACCAAATACACGCACGGCATATTCACGTTCAACTTCACGGCTTGGATGCATTAAACGGTTTGCCAGTTCACCATCGGTGGTGAACAGCAACAGACCACAGGTGTTAACGTCCAGACGACCCACGGCAATCCAGCGTGCGCCACGTAGTTTTGGCAGGCGATCAAACACCGTTGGACGCCCTTCCGGATCGTTACGGGTACACAACTCACCTTCTGGTTTGTAATAGGCCAGAACGCGACAAATTTGTTCAGCGGACTCACGTACCGAAATCAGGTGACCATCGATACGGATTTTCAGTCCAGGGGTAACTTCAACGCGATCGCCGAGTTTAGCAATTTTGCCATCAACACTCACACGACCGGCTTCAATAATAGATTCGATTTCACGGCGAGAACCGTGGCCGGCACGCGCCAGCACTTTCTGTAACTTTTCGCTCATTGAGCTTCCTTTTGGTGTCGCCTTCCCAGGCGTCTGGTATGCTTTTGTGCAACAGTGAGTCAGAACTTACATCTGACTCACTGATAGTAAAGTCTGTTTGAACTCTTCAGGCCGTAGCTGGCCTGCCTTTGAGGCGGAACATCATACACGATCTTTATGGTTAAAGCTTGTTTCGATTAACATCGGCTTTATTACCAACCACCACCAGCGCCAGAACCACCACCGGAATAGCTCCGCCCCAACAAACTGGTATAGGCCCCGCAACTCAGGTGCGTCTGTAATGAGAATAAAACGCCGTTACGGGCAATCTCTGGAGCGCGAATCGCCGAAGAAAGCGAAGGAACGATGCGTAACGCCCATTCCCTCCCCAAATTTGCCGATATAGCCCAACCTAACAACGCGTAATCCAGCTTCCGTGTTTCCCCTTTCCGCCGCCGCCCACTGTGCGTTGCTGCCTCTTTACGTGCAAGATAGTTAACGATAGCTTCACCGTGGGCATAACGTTGTTGCCCAGTTTGGGTAAACTTTGGCAGAAAAATATACCCCATGCCAGTGAGATAACCGGTCAGGAAAACAGCGCTAAAATAACCCGCCGGCATGTACCAGTAAAAGAATACATCTCCGACATTGATATAGAGAGAATAGAAGGCCACGCCTGAACAAATCAGTGGTAAAAACAAAGTGATGATTACACGATTAACGCAAGGCTTGTCATCATCGCGGGCAAACAAAAGCTCAAGGGAACAAAATAAAAAAGGAAGAAGCCAGCAGATCATAATAAACATATCGCCCACCAGACTCATTCCTGCCCAACCTACGGGACTCAGGTTACCGTAGAGAATGACCGCCAATATCGCCATTCCGCCCCCTTGCAAAAACGCATCAGGTCGGTAAAACGAAGACTTTTTACGCGGCAGATAAAATTTCTGCATCCGTAAAAATGCTCTGCGTAAGACTCTGTTGCGCCTCCCCGTAAGAACGACCTTATCGCCTTTACGAAATAGCGCTTCCAGTAATAACTGTTCGGTGGGCAGTAATACCGCATTATTTCTGGTCGCGCCTTCATTAACACGAATCAGGGTTTGCTGATTTTTGTCATACTGATCTTCCAGATGAATTTTTCCTTTCACAATCAGATTTACGATATCGGCACAAAAACCTTTATTCGTCGTGTGTTGTGCCGGGGCATTATCCAGCAAGGCATGAGGCCAGCGGTAGAGAACCGTGAAATCTTCACGATAAAACGGATCGCGAGATTCAATTTTTCCGTCCTCAAGGATGCGGTCATTTCGATATGTGTCGCCCTCTTCTCAAGTAAAGAGATCGATTTCGCTAAATGGATTACCCGCAATATTAGAGAACTGGAGAGAAAATCGGGTCTTATAAATTTCAAACGGCCAGTTGTTACCGGTCACGTTCCAGATTAGCAGGTCAGAGTCACCATCGCGTAGAAAAGCATTTTTAACCTGATAATGAATTTGATAATGATAGTCGCCTTGAGGCAAGAAACGTTGTTTATCGCCCACGACAATACTCATTAACCCGATATGCCAGTCAAGATGCCAGAGTTCAGGAACGCCATCACGGGTGACGCCAACAATACGATAGTTCAGCAGTGCAGCATCCCCATTAGGCTGCATCCATAGTCGTGGTAAATCACGAGAAAACCCGTGCTTAATCTGCTGATTTCGCGCCTGAAAATGAATGTTCTCTTTGATGTCGAGCACCCCATCCGGTTGCAGAGTGGCTTCAACATCAAAGAGCGAGACCCCTTCTTCATATGAAGGGATCTCCGTGTTTTTCGCATAACTCAACGAAGAGAAAAAAAGCCCAACTATCAACAGCAAAATGCAGCGATATATCCCTGCCATAATCTTCCATCCGTGGAACGCAATTTTTTATAAGAAAGGCTTCACATCACCCACGCCTTCACGCACCACGACCGGCGTATCATCGGTAAGATCAATGACCGTTGTCGGTTTCTGCCCGAGATAGCCGCCGTGGATAATCAAATCCACCTTTTTTTCCAGACGGTCTTTAATTTCTTCCGGATCGGATTCGGTAAATTCGCTGCCCGGTAGCATCAGCGATGTGGAAAGCATCGGTTCGCCCAATACCTCAAGCAACGCCTGCGCAATCGGGTTAGAAGGCACACGCATCCCAATGGTTTTGCGTTTTTCCTGCAACAGACGGCGTGGCACTTCCTTCGTCCCCTTCAGGATGAAGGTATAGTTGCCCGGCGTGTTGTTTTTCATTAAACGAAACGCAACGTTATCCACGAATGAATAGGTCGAAAGTTCAGAAAGATCGCGACACATCAGGGTAAAGTTGTGACCGTCCGGCAGCTGGCGAATACGACAAATACGCTCCATCGCGTTTTTATCTTCAATTTTACAGCCGAGTGCGTAGCCGGAATCAGTTGGATAAACAATCACCCCGCCTTTACGCACGATCTCCACCGCCTGGTTGATCAGACGTTGCTGCGGGTTATCAGGATGAATATAAAAAAACTGGCTCATAATTCCCTCTCTGTGGTGTTCTGCGGCTGTTCCCATAGCTGCCAGACGCCTTCAACGCCTGCGGGCAGCCAGAGTTTACGACCCAGTTCGATCCACGGGCATGGCTGATGAAAATCAGATCCTTGTGATGCCCATAAATGATGCTGGCGGGCAAGTGTCGCCAGCTGGGTACGTTCATTGGGCGATTGCTGGCACTGCGCGACTTCCATCGCGTCGCCGTGGTGTTCGGCAAAATGCGCAACCAATCTTTTCAGCCATTTAGCACTAAGATTGTACCGCCCAGGATGAGCAAGCACCGCCTTACCGCCAGAATGATGAATGACATCAATAGCTTGTTCTATTGTACACCACTGTGGCGGAACGTATCCGGTTTTCCCGCGCGCCAGATACTTTTTAAAGACATCCGCCATTGAACTGGCTTTGCCGCACTCCACCAGGAAACGAGCAAAATGACCGCGCGTCACCGCACCGCCCTGCGCCAGTCGTTGCGCGCCTTCCAGTGCCCCAGGTATTTGCGCTTTTTCAAGTCTTTCGGCAATCAGCTGCGCCCGCTGATTGCGCCGTTCTGTCTGCTGCGCGAGGAACTCACACATTAGCGGATGAGTAATATCAATATTCAGCCCGACAATATGAATTTCATGATTTTCCCAGACCGTGGAAATTTCCACGCCGGGAATAAGATTCAGCGCCAGTCCCGAACGTGAAATTTCCTCTCTTGCTGGCGCGATTGCAGCTGTGGTGTCATGGTCGGTGATCGCCAGAGTGCCGACGCGCATCTCGACCGCACGGTGCACCAACGCCTCTGGCGTCAGGCAGCCATCGGAAGCTGTGGTATGGCTGTGCAGGTCGTAAATCACTGCGTAATTCGTGTCGCTCAAGGCGCACTCCCGTTTTGGATAATGTTTTTGGCGCCGACATCATAACGGTTCTGGCAAATATTCTGAAATGAGCTGTTGACAATTAACCACCGAACTAGTTAACTAGTACGCAAGTTCACGTAAAAAGGGTATCGACAATGAAAACGATTTTCGTACTGAAAGGTTGGTGGCGCACTTCCTGAAACGGGCAGTGTATTCACCATGCGTAAAGCAATCAGATACCCAGCCCGCCTTATAAGCGGGCTTTTTTTTGAACAAAATTAGAGAATAACAATGCAAACACAAAAACCGACTCTCGAATTGTTAACCTGCGAAGGCGCTTATCGCGATAATCCCACCGCACTTTTTCACCAGTTGTGTGGGGATCGTCCGGCAACGCTGCTGCTGGAATCCGCAGATATCGACAGCAAAGATGATTTAAAAAGCCTGCTGCTGGTAGACAGTGCGCTGCGCATTACAGCTTTAGGTGACACTGTCACAATTCAGGCGCTTTCCGGCAATGGCGAAGCCCTGCTGACACTACTGGATAACGCCCTGCCTGCGGGTGTGGAAAATGAACAATCACCAAACTGCCGTGTGCTGCGCTTCCCCCCTGTCAGTCCACTGCTGGATGAAGACGCCCGCTTATGCTCCCTTTCGGTTTTTGACGCTTTCCGCTTATTACAGAATCTGTTGGATGTACCGAAGGAAGAACGAGAAGCAATGTTCTTCGGCGGGCTGTTCTCTTATGACCTTGTGGCGGGATTTGAAGATTTACCGCAACTGGTAGCGGAAAATAACTGCCCTGATTTCTGTTTTTATCTCGCTGAAACGCTGATGGTGATTGACCATCAGAAAAAAAGCACCCGCATTCAGGCAAGCCTGTTTGCTCCCAATGAAGAAGAAAAACAGCGTCTCACTACGCGCCTGCACGAGTTGCGCCAGCGACTGACCGAAGACGCGCCGCCGCTGCCGGTGGTTTCCGTGCCGCATATGCGTTGTGAATGTAACCAGAGCGATGAAGAGTTCGGTGGCGTAGTGCGTTTGTTGCAAAAAGCGATTCGCGCCGGAGAAATTTTCCAGGTGGTACCATCTCGCCGTTTCTCTCTGCCCTGCCCGTCACCGCTGGCGGCCTATTACGTGCTGAAAAAGAGTAATCCCAGCCCGTACATGTTTTTTATGCAGGATAATGATTTCACCCTGTTTGGCGCGTCGCCGGAAAGCTCGCTCAAGTATGACGCCGCCAACCGCCAGATTGAGATCTACCCAATTGCCGGAACACGCCCACGCGGTCGTCGTGCCGATGGTTCACTGGACAGAGACCTCGACAGCCGCATCGAACTGGAAATGCGTACCGATCATAAAGAGCTGTCTGAACATCTGATGCTGGTGGATCTCGCCCGTAATGATCTGGCACGCATTTGTACCCCCGGCAGCCGCTATATCGCCGACCTCACCAAAGTTGACCGTTACTCTTACGTGATGCACCTGGTCTCCCGCGTTGTCGGTGAGCTGCGCCACGATCTCGACGCCCTGCACGCTTACCGCGCCTGTATGAATATGGGGACGTTAAGCGGTGCGCCGAAAGTACGCGCTATGCAGTTAATTGCCGAAGCGGAAGGTCGTCGACGCGGCAGCTACGGCGGCGCAGTAGGTTATTTCACCGCGCATGGCGATCTCGACACCTGCATTGTGATCCGATCGGCGCTGGTAGAGAACGGAGTCGCCACCGTGCAGGCCGGTGCTGGCGTGGTACTTGATTCTGTTCCGCAGTCGGAAGCCGACGAAACCCGTAATAAAGCCCGCGCTGTACTGCGCGCTATTGCCACCGCGCATCATGCACAGGAGACATTCTGATGGCTGACATTCTGCTGCTCGATAATATCGACTCTTTTACTTACAACCTGGCAGATCAGTTGCGCAGCAATGGTCATAACGTGGTGATTTACCGCAACCATATTCCGGCGCAGACCTTAATTGAACGCCTGGCGACGATGAGCAATCCGGTACTGATGCTTTCTCCTGGCCCCGGTGTGCCGAGCGAGGCCGGTTGTATGCCGGAACTCCTCACCCGCCTGCGCGGTAAGCTGCCAATCATTGGCATTTGCCTCGGACATCAGGCGATTGTCGAAGCTTACGGGGGCTATGTCGGTCAGGCGGGCGAAATTCTGCACGGTAAAGCGTCGAGCATTGAACATGACGGTCAGGCGATGTTTGCCGGATTAACAAACCCGCTGCCGGTGGCGCGTTATCACTCGCTGGTTGGCAGTAACATTCCGGCAGGTTTAACCATCAACGCCCATTTTAATGGCATGGTGATGGCGGTGCGTCACGATGCGGATCGCGTTTGTGGGTTCCAGTTCCATCCGGAATCCATTCTTACCACTCAGGGCGCTCGCCTGCTGGAACAAACGCTGGCCTGGGCGCAGCAGAAACTAGAGCCAACCAACACGCTGCAACCGATTCTGGAAAAACTGTATCAGGCGCAGACGCTTAGCCAACAAGAAAGCCACCAGCTTTTTTCAGCGGTGGTACGTGGCGAGCTGAAGCCGGAACAACTGGCGGCGGCGCTGGTGAGCATGAAAATTCGCGGTGAGCACCCGAACGAGATCGCCGGGGCAGCAACCGCGCTACTGGAAAACGCCGCGCCGTTCCCGCGCCCGGATTATCTGTTTGCCGATATCGTCGGTACTGGCGGTGACGGCAGCAACAGCATCAATATTTCTACCGCCAGTGCGTTTGTCGCCGCGGCCTGCGGGCTGAAAGTGGCGAAACACGGCAACCGTAGCGTCTCCAGTAAATCCGGCTCGTCGGATCTGCTGGCGGCGTTTGGCATTAATCTGGATATGAATGCCGATAAATCGCGCCAGGCGCTGGACGAGTTAGGCGTCTGTTTCCTCTTTGCGCCGAAATATCACACCGGATTCCGCCACGCGATGCCGGTTCGCCAGCAACTGAAAACTCGCACCCTGTTCAACGTGCTGGGGCCATTGATTAACCCAGCGCATCCTCCGCTGGCGTTAATTGGTGTCTACAGCCCGGAACTGGTGCTGCCAATTGCCGAAACCTTGCGCGTGCTGGGGTATCAACGTGCAGCGGTGGTGCACAGCGGTGGAATGGATGAAGTTTCCTTACACGCTCCGACCATTGTTGCCGAGCTGCACGATGGTGAAATTAAAAGCTATCAACTGACCGCTGAAGATTTTGGCCTGACGCCCTACCACCAGGAGCAACTGGCTGGCGGAACACCGGAAGAAAACCGTGACATTTTAACACACTTGTTACAAGGTAAAGGCGACGCCGCCCATGAAGCAGCCGTCGCGGCGAATGTCGCCATGTTAATGCGCCTGCATGGCCATGAAGATCTGCAAGCCAATGCGCAAACCGTTCTTGAGGTACTGCGCAGTGGTTCCGCTTACGACAGAGTCACCGCACTGGCGGCACGAGGGTAAATGATGCAAACCGTTTTAGCGAAAATCGTCGCAGACAAGGCGATTTGGGTAGAAGCCCGCAAACAGCAGCAACCGCTGGCCAGTTTTCAGAATGAGGTTCAGCCGAGCACGCGACATTTTTATGATGCGCTACAGGGTGCACGCACGGCGTTTATTCTGGAGTGCAAGAAAGCGTCGCCGTCGAAAGGCGTGATCCGTGATGATTTCGATCCGGCACGCATTGCCTCGATTTATAAGCATTACGCTTCGGCAATTTCGGTGCTGACTGATGAGAAATATTTTCAGGGGAGCTTTGATTTCCTCCCCATCGTCAGCCAAATCGCCCCGCAGCCGATTTTATGTAAAGACTTCATTATCGATCCTTACCAGATCTATCTGGCGCGCTATTACCAGGCCGATGCCTGCTTATTAATGCTTTCAGTACTGGATGACGAACAATATCGCCAGCTTGCAGCCGTCGCCCACAGTCTGGAGATGGGTGTGCTGGCCGAAGTCAGTAATGAAGAGGAACTGGAGCGCGCCATTGCATTGGGGGCAAAAGTCGTTGGCATCAACAACCGCGATCTGCGTGATTTGTCGATTGATCTCAACCGTACCCGCGAGCTTGCGCCGAAACTGGGGCACAACGTGACGGTAATCAGCGAATCCGGCATCAATACTTACGCTCAGGTGCGCGAGTTAAGCCACTTCGCTAACGGCTTTCTGATTGGTTCGGCGTTGATGGCCCATGACGATTTGAACGCCGCCGTGCGCCGGGTGTTGCTGGGTGAGAATAAAGTATGTGGCCTGACGCGTGGGCAAGATGCTAAAGCAGCTTATGACGCGGGCGCGATTTACGGTGGGTTGATTTTTGTTGCGACATCACCGCGTTGCGTCAGCGTTGAACAGGCGCAGGAAGTGATGGCTGCGGCACCGTTGCAGTATGTTGGTGTGTTCCGCAATCACGATATTGCTGATGTGGTGGACAAAACTAAGGTGTTATCGCTGGCAGCAGTGCAACTGCATGGTAATGAAGATCAGCAATATATCGACGCACTGCGTGACGTGCTGCCCGCTAACGTTGCCATCTGGAAAGCATTGAGCGTCGGTGAAACTCTTCCCGCGCGCGATTTTCAGCACGTCGATAAATATGTTTTCGACAACGGCCAGGGTGGAAGCGGGCAACGTTTCGACTGGTCACTGTTAAATGGTCAATCGCTTGGCAACGTCCTGCTGGCGGGTGGCTTAGGCGCAGATAACTGCGTGGAAGCGGCACAAACCGGCTGCGCCGGGCTTGATTTTAATTCTGCTGTAGAGTCGCAACCGGGCATTAAAGACGCACGCCTTTTGGCCTCGGTTTTCCAGACGCTGCGCGCATATTAAGGAAAGGAACAATGACAACATTACTTAACCCGTATTTTGGTGAGTTTGGCGGCATGTACGTGCCACAAATCCTGATGCCTGCTCTGCGCCAGCTGGAAGAAGCTTTTGTCAGCGCGCAAAAAGATCCTGAATTTCAGGCCCAGTTCAACGACCTGCTGAAAAACTATGCCGGGCGCCCAACCGCGCTGACCAAATGCCAGAACATTACAGCCGGGACGAACACCACGCTGTATCTGAAGCGCGAAGATTTATTGCACGGCGGCGCGCATAAAACCAACCAGGTTCTGGGCCAGGCTTTGCTGGCGAAGCGGATGGGTAAAACCGAAATCATCGCCGAAACCGGAGCCGGTCAGCATGGTGTGGCGTCGGCCCTTGCCAGCGCCCTGCTCGGCCTGAAATGCCGTATTTATATGGGTGCCAAAGACGTTGAACGCCAGTCGCCTAACGTTTTTCGTATGCGCTTAATGGGGGCGGAAGTGATCCCTGTGCATAGCGGTTCCGCGACGCTGAAAGATGCCTGTAATGAGGCGCTGCGCGACTGGTCAGGCAGTTATGAAACCGCGCACTATATGCTGGGTACCGCAGCTGGCCCGCATCCTTATCCGACCATTGTGCGTGAGTTTCAGCGGATGATTGGCGAAGAAACGAAAGCGCAGATTCTGGAAAGAGAAGGTCGTCTGCCCGATGCCGTTATCGCCTGTGTTGGCGGTGGTTCGAATGCCATCGGCATGTTTGCTGATTTCATCAACGAAACCAATGTCGGCCTGATTGGCGTGGAGCCAGGCGGTCACGGCATCGAAACCGGCGAGCATGGCGCACCGTTGAAACATGGTCGCGTAGGCATCTATTTCGGCATGAAAGCACCGATGATGCAGACCGAAGACGGGCAAATTGAAGAATCTTACTCCATCTCTGCCGGACTGGATTTCCCGTCCGTTGGCCCACAACATGCGTATCTCAACAGCATCGGTCGCGCTGATTACGTGTCGATTACCGATGATGAAGCGCTGGAAGCCTTTAAAACGCTGTGCCTGCACGAAGGGATTATCCCGGCGCTGGAGTCCTCCCACGCCCTGGCCCATGCGCTGAAAATGATGCGCGAAAACCCAGAAAAAGAGCAGCTACTGGTGGTTAACCTTTCCGGTCGCGGCGATAAAGACATCTTCACCGTTCACGATATTTTGAAAGCACGAGGGGAAATCTGATGGAACGCTACGAATCTCTGTTTGCCCAGTTGAAGGAGCGCAAAGAAGGCGCATTTGTTCCTTTCGTCACCCTCGGTGATCCGGGCATTGAGCAGTCGCTGAAAATTATCGATACGTTGATCGAAGCAGGTGCTGATGCTTTGGAGCTAGGCATCCCATTCTCCGACCCGCTGGCAGATGGCCCGACCATTCAAAACGCCACACTGCGTGCTTTTGCGGCAGGTGTGACCCCGGCACAATGTTTTGAGATGCTGGCACTGATTCGTCAAAAACATCCGACCATTCCTGTTGGCCTGCTGATGTACGCCAACCTGGTGTTTAACAAAGGCATTGATGAGTTTTACGCTCAATGTGAAAAAGTCGGCGTCGATTCGGTGCTGGTTGCCGACGTGCCAGTGGAAGAGTCTGCGCCCTTCCGCCAGGCCGCGTTGCGCCATAATGTCGCCCCTATCTTTATTTGCCCGCCGAATGCTGATGATGATTTGCTGCGCCAGATTGCCTCTTACGGTCGTGGTTACACCTATTTGCTGTCGCGTGCGGGCGTAACCGGAGCGGAAAACCGCGCGGCATTACCGCTCAATCATCTGGTCACGAAGCTGAAAGAATACAATGCCGCGCCTCCATTGCAGGGCTTTGGCATTTCAGCACCGGAACAGGTAAAAGCAGCGATTGATGCAGGAGCTGCGGGCGCGATTTCTGGTTCTGCAATTGTAAAAATCATCGAGCAACATATTAATGAGCCAGAAAAAATGCTGGAAGCACTGAAAGCTTTTGTACAACCGATGAAAGCAGCTACACGAAGTTAATTTGAGACAAACCGCCAGAATATATCTGGCGGTTTATTGATGGTAAAAAATTAGAAGCGGTAACCCGCAGAGAACATAAATACCCATGGGTCGAGGCGTACGTTGTCAGAATAGCGTCCTGCAGGCAGCACTGCGCCATTGGATTTATATTTCACCTCAGTGTCGATATCCATGTACCAGACCGACATATTAAGCAACCAGTCACGGTTGATGAGATAATCCAGCCCTACTTGTCCCGCCACGCCCCATGAATCCTTCAGACTAAGGTCGGATAAACCAAGACCTTCACCGGTGTCATTGAAGTCATTATTAAAAAAGGTAGTGTAGTTAATACCCGCACCAATGTAAGGACGGAATTTACTGCCGGAATCGCCAAAATACCATTGTGCCATCAGTGTTGGCGGTAAATGGTGGACTGTCGCAATATCTCCGGTTGTGGCTGTGCCAACCTTATGACGAAACGGAGATGCCGCCAGCAATTCCACACCAATGTTATCAGTCGCCATATAGGTGAAGGTCAGGCCCAGTTGGGTGTTATTGGTCACGCTAAAGCCACCCAGGCTTCCCAGAGTTCCATCCGCGCCTTCCGTTGGACGTACCGTTGCCGAACCTGCACGAATAAAGAACTCGCCTGCTTCGTGAGCATAGACGCTACCAGAGAGAAGTGTACTGACTGCCAATGCCGCCACTGTTAATTTTTTCATGTTCGCTCCGTCGTTATGGTTATAAAAACGTGACGAATATACCTACATTGGAGTAACAAATGATCCTACATAGATCACATTGCATTCGCTAAATGACCATTTATTGATCTGGATTAATTTAGAAGTTGTATCGCAAATCCTGGTCAACATGATTCAAATCAATTTGAATGCTTTCCATCTCCGAAAGTATTCTTTTGCTACCTTATTGGCCTTTTAAGCAGGCGGTAAGTTGCGGTATTTATGCAAACAGCCCTTCTGCTTGTCAGGAATTTGTCGTGTCCGGAGAAAGCAATGGATCCTGTGATCGCACCCACGCACGCTGTGGATTACCTGCGCTTTACAAAGATATGCTTTTCCATACAAGTCGTGATGCTGCCACTGAAGGGATAACCAGGGTACAATTGCCCGCTAATTAACACCTGCATAAAACTCAAGGAGAGTGCATGTCTATCACGGCGCAGTCCGTATACCGTGACACCGGAAATTTCTTCCGTAATCAATTTATGACCATTCTGTTGGTATCGTTGCTTTGTGCATTTATCACAGTGGTGTTAGGACATGTTTTCTCACCCAGTGACGCACAGCTTGCGCAGCTCAATGACGGCGCGCCCGTTAGTGGCGGCGGTGGGTTGTTCGATCTGGTGCAAAATATGTCCCCGGAACAGCAACAAATTTTGCTGCGTGCTTCCGCTGCGTCCACTTTTTCAGGATTAATCGGTAACGCCATACTCGCCGGAGGCGTAATATTAATCATCCAACTGGTGTCTGCGGGTCAGAGAGTCAGTGCGCTACGCGCTATTGGTGCTAGTGCGCCGATATTGCCAAAGTTATTTATTCTGATTTTTCTGACTACCCTTTTAGTACAGATTGGCATCATGCTGGTGGTCGTTCCGGGGATTTTAATGGCCATTTTACTAGCACTGGCGCCGGTGATGTTGGTGCAGGATAAAATGGGCGTTTTCGCCTCTATGCGCAGCAGTATGCGGCTGACATGGGCGAATATGCGTCTGGTGGCACCTGCAGTACTAAGCTGGTTACTGGCAAAAACACTGTTGCTGCTGTTTGCCTCTTCGTTTGCCGCATTAACCCCGGAAATTGGTGCCGTACTGGCGAATACTTTAAGCAACCTGATTTCAGCCGTATTGCTTATCTATCTGTTCCGCCTGTACATGTTGATTCGCCAATAACCTGAAGTATTTGATTACGGAATCGTAAAATGAAGCAGTTTCTTGATTTTTTACCGCTGGTTGTCTTCTTCGCGTTCTACAAAATTTATGACATCTATGCGGCAACTGCGGCGCTCATCGTCGCCACGGCAATTGTGCTTATTTATAGCTGGGTTCGCTTCCGGAAAGTTGAGAAGATGGCCCTGATCACCTTTGTTCTGGTGGTCGTTTTCGGTGGTCTGACGCTGTTCTTCCACAATGATGAGTTTATTAAATGGAAGGTCACCGTCATCTACGCTCTGTTTGCCGGTGCTTTGTTGGTTAGCCAATGGGTAATGAAAAAACCGCTGATTCAGCGGATGCTGGGTAAAGAACTCACTCTACCGCAGCCAGTATGGTCGAAGCTGAACCTGGCCTGGGCAGTCTTCTTTATTCTTTGTGGTCTGGCGAATATCTACATCGCATTCTGGCTACCGCAAAATATTTGGGTCAACTTCAAAGTGTTCGGTCTGACCGCCCTCACCTTAATCTTCACACTGTTAAGCGGTATTTATATCTACCGCCATATGCCGCAGGAAGATAAATCATAATCTGTCTGCCGGCCCTTCGTGGCCGGCGCTGCATATCCTCTGTTCTCATTTGGAAAATCATAGTAGCATCGCGCCTGTGATTTTCCTTTTATGTCGGTTTTACCATGTCTACAACACCTAACGTCCCTCAGGGCGATCTTGTTTTACGTACTTTAGCCATGCCTGCCGATACCAATGCCAATGGCGATATCTTTGGTGGTTGGTTGATGTCGCAGATGGATATTGGCGGTGCCATTCTGGCAAAAGAAATTGCCCACGGTCGCGTCGTGACCGTGCGGGTTGAAGGAATGACTTTCTTACGGCCAGTTGCGGTTGGTGATGTGGTGTGCTGCTATGCGCGCTGTCTCCAAAAAGGGACGACATCAGTCAGCATTAATATTGAAGTATGGGTGAAAAAAGTGGCGTCTGAACCGATTGGGCAGCGCTATAAAGCGACGGAAGCGTTATTCAAGTATGTTGCCGTCGACCCTGAAGGAAAGCCTCGAGCTTTACCTGTAGAGTAATAGTCAAAAGCCTCCAGTCGGAGGCTTTTGACTTTCAGGTTATTGAATTTCGGTGGTGCCGTTAATTTTAAACAGGATATTCACCACAATCCCACTTCCGGGTTTGCCCGGCTCATAACGCCATCTGCGCATCGCGTTTTTCACTTCGCGCTCAAACATGTTCGCCGGTTTGGCTGAAAGAATTTGTACGTTATCCACGCGACCATCCGGTGTGACGTCAAATTTAACTTTAACCTGCCCTTCAATGCGTAGTGCCTGCGCGCGCGCCGGATACTGCGGCTGATTACGGCTTAATGCCCGTGGACCAGACGCGACACTTGTGACCGGTTTGCTGGTTGCAGCCGTTGCCGTACTTGATGTTGGGCGAGCAGGTGCCGTATTTTCAAACGGTGACGCCGGACGTGACTCTACCGGTTTGACATCGCGTTTCGGCTGCTCCTGTACCTTTTTCACCGGCTTCGGTTTTGGCTTAGGTTTCGGCTTCGGCTTTTCAATGACTACCGGTGCTTCTTTTGGCGGTTCTGGTATCGGCTCAGGCTCCGGTTCTGGCTCCACCACTGGTTCCGGCGGCGGTTGAACGGCTTGTGGCGGCTCAAGTTCGGCCGGGGCAACCATGGTGACAGAAATCGGCTGCGCGGGCGCAGGTAGTTCAATAACCTGATGTACCGAGGTATAGAGTAGACCCGCCACAACAGCACCATGAATGCAGACCGAAAGTAACGTCGGCCAAGGGAAGCGGCGAGGTAAATCAAGGGTCATTGAAGTCATAATCGTTTCAGTAAAAAAACCAGGCCTCGATTTTAAATGCAAATAGCAATCATATTCAATAAGACAAGGCGATCAGGATCAGTGAAAACGCAATTTTTGGCGCTATTAACCTTACTTTTAGTGACGCCTTAACAAAGACATCATCTTTCCGTTGCAGATCTTCGCCCTTTCAAATAACGTACTTTATAACTTTTCCGAACAAGGAGTTGTGCCCGTGTTGTATGTTATTTACGCTCAAGACAAAGCCGATAGCCTCGAAAAGCGCCTTTCCGTTCGTCCGGCACATTTAGCACGTTTGCAGTTACTGCATGATGAAGGGCGTCTGCTGACCGCCGGTCCAATGCCAGCGGTAGACAGTAACGATCCAGGCGCCGCAGGATTTACTGGCTCAACCGTTATTGCTGAATTTGAATCGCTGGAAGCAGCCCAGGCCTGGGCAGATGCCGATCCATACGTGGCTGCGGGAGTCTATGAGCAAGTTTCCGTGAAACCCTTTAAGAAAGTGTTCTGAATATCAACATCCAGGGGCGCGGTGACAGAAACCGTGCTCTTGTTTTTTCTTTATATTTACCGATACCCCCAATCCACCACCACAAACAGATAATAACTTTATCTGTATCTCCCTATATACCCTCGGCATCTCCGTCTAAAAATGACAAAATTTCTCTGCCTGATTCGGTTTTGATCAATCAAAACCTTTGATTGCTGCGGATAAAGTCATCTACTATGGTTTAACACATTCACGTGCCGCATGTTTTTCACATTCTGTACGCGTGAAGATAATTAAACAAAATTGTGGTTACAGAGGTATCAGTGAGTCACTGGGCTACATTCAAGCAAACAGCGGTAAATTTATGGGTGACCCTGCGGCACGATGTTATCGCGCTGGCGGTCCTTTCAAATGGATTGCTTATTTTTAAAACAATTTATGGCATGTCGGTCAATCTGCTCGATATTTTCCATATCCAGGCGTTTTCAGAACTTGACCTCTCCTTGCTGGCCAATGCGCCACTGTTTATGCTCGGCGTCTTTCTTGTTTTGAACTCGATCGGCTTGCTATTTCGGGCAAAGCTGGCATGGGCTATCAGTATCATTTTATTGCTGATAACGCTGATTTACACCCTGCACTTTTATCCCTGGCTGAAATTCAGCATTGGTTTTTGCATCTTTACCTTGATAATTTTGTTGGTGCTGCGTAAAGACTTCTCTCACAGTAGTGCTGCGGCCGGGACAATTTTTGCTTTTATTAGTTTTACGACGTTACTGTTTTACTCTACCTACGGCGCACTTTATTTAAGCGAAGGTTTTAATCCGCGAATAGAGAGTCTAATGACCGCGTTCTATTTTTCGATAGAAACTATGTCAACCGTGGGCTACGGCGATATCGTCCCGGTTTCTGAATCAGCGCGCCTGTTTACTATTTCGGTCATTATTTCCGGTATTACCGTTTTTGCCACCTCCATGACCTCGATTTTCGGCCCGCTTATCCGCGGAGGATTCAATAAACTTGTGAAAGGAAACAATCATACAATGCATCGTAAAGATCACTTTATTGTTTGCGGGCATTCCATTCTGGCAATCAACACGATTCTGCAACTGAATCAACGCGGACAAAACGTCACGGTTATCAGCAACCTGCCAGAGGATGACATAAAACAGCTTGAACAAAGACTCGGTGACAATGCCGATGTTATCCCCGGTGACAGCAATGACAGTTCAGTACTAAAAAAAGCGGGAATTGATCACTGTCGAGCTATTCTGGCGTTAAGTGATAATGACGCCGATAATGCTTTTGTCGTTCTGTCGGCGAAAGATATGAGCAAAGATGTTAAAACCGTGCTTGCCGTCAGTGATAGCAAAAACCTGAATAAGATTAAGATGGTGCATCCGGATATTATTCTTTCACCGCAGCTATTTGGTAGCGAGATACTGGCGCGTATTCTCAATGGGGAAGAAATTAATAATGATATGCTCGTCTCGATGTTGCTGAACTCCGGGCATGGCATTTTCAGCGATAACAATGACGACGAAACCAAAATTGACAACAATGAATCTGCGCAAAAATAGATTTTAACGGCGGAAAGATAATCTTAATGGGCACCGCGTTGGTGCCCAGAACATTTAGATATTGTAGATCGCAAACAATAACGAGTTTCGCTGTTTGTTTAGAAGGCACTTCCTGATGCTGTGGATACGCATATTTCGGCGTGACTGCCCCTCAAGCCAACGCGATTTCCGTCGGCTAGCCTGACGCTGCATGCGCCAGCGCCCCACTTCCGTTCTACTCCGCTTCATGTTAACTACTCTATGCAATAACAGAGCGGTCATTATACCCCCGGTCCCGACGCTGGCCAGTGCTTTTACCGCGTTTTTATTTGCCAGATGAATCCATATGCGTAAACTCATAACAATGCGCTTTCAAAAGGATTTCTAATCTATGACAACCGTTTATACGTTGGTGAGTTGGTTGGCCATTCTGGGATACTGGTTGCTCATTGCAGGCGTAACTTTACGCATTCTAATGAAACGACGCGCAGTTCCCTCCGCCATGGCCTGGCTGTTGATCATTTACATTCTGCCGTTGGTCGGAATTATTGCTTATCTGGCTGTTGGCGAACTCCACTTAGGCAAACGCCGCGCCGAACGCGCCAGAGCGATGTGGCCTTCCACGGCGAAATGGCTTAACGATCTTAAAGCCTGTAAGCATATTTTTGCGGAAGAAAATAGCAGCGTCGCTGGACCGTTATTCAAGCTCTGCGAGCGTCGTCAGGGGATCGCCGGGGTCAAGGGTAATCAGCTGCAACTGATGACCGAGTCTGATGATGTGATGCAGGCGTTAATCCGCGACATTCAACTCGCTCGCCATAACATTGAGATGGTGTTTTATATCTGGCAACCAGGCGGTATGGCAGACCAGGTGGCAGAATCTTTGATGGCCGCCGCACGACGCGGTATTCATTGCCGATTAATGCTCGACTCTGCGGGGAGTGTTGCTTTTTTCCGTAGCCCGTGGCCAGAGTTAATGCGAAATGCCGGTATCGAAGTGGTCGAGTCCTTAAAGGTTAACCTGATGCGCGTATTCTTACGCCGCATGGACCTGCGCCAGCACCGCAAGATGATCATGATCGATAACTACATTGCCTACACCGGCAGCATGAATATGGTCGATCCGCGCTTCTTCAAACAGGATGCGGGCGTAGGACAATGGATTGATCTGATGGCTCGCATGGAAGGCCCTATCGCCACCGCGATGGGAATTATCTACTCTTGCGACTGGGAGATTGAGACGGGAAAACGTATTTTACCACCATCGCCTGATGTCAATATTATGCCGTTCGAGCAGGCCAGCGGTCATACGATTCATACCATCGCTTCCGGCCCTGGATTCCCGGAAGACCTGATCCACCAGGCTTTGCTGACTGCAGCTTATTCAGCTCGTGAATATTTAATCATGACGACGCCCTACTTCGTCCCCAGCGATGACTTACTTCACGCAATCTGCACGGCGGCGCAACGCGGGGTTGATGTCAGTATTATTTTGCCGAGGAAAAATGACTCAATGCTGGTAGGCTGGGCCAGTCGCGCATTCTTTACAGAACTACTTGCTGCTGGGGTTAAGATTTATCAGTTTGAAGGTGGGTTACTGCATACCAAGAGCGTGCTGGTCGATGGCGAATTAAGTCTGGTTGGCACCGTTAACCTCGACATGCGTAGTCTGTGGCTGAATTTTGAAATCACGCTGGCTATTGACGATAAAGGTTTTGGTGCCGACCTGGCTGCCGTTCAGGACGACTATATTTCTCGTTCGCGTCTGCTCGATGCGCGGCTGTGGTTAAAACGTCCACTCTGGCAACGTGTCGCCGAGCGACTGTTTTACTTCTTCAGCCCGTTGCTGTAAAACGTCGCCAACAGAGATTAAACAGGTAGTGACTATGGATATGGATTTAAACAATCGCCTGACTGAAGATGAAACGCTTGAGCAGGCCTACGATATTTTTCTTGAACTGGCCGCTGATAATCTCGATCCGGCTGATGTTCTGTTGTTCAATCTGCAGTTTGAAGAGCGCGGTGGTGCAGAGTTATTTGACCCGGCAGAAGACTGGCAGGAACATGTTGATTTCGACTTGAACCCGGACTTTTTTGCCGAAGTGGTGATTGGTCTGGCAGACAGTGAAGATGGCGAAATCAACGATATTTTCGCCCGTATTTTGTTATGCCGCGAAAAAGATCACAAACTTTGCCATATTATCTGGCGGGAATAACGCTTGCCATCGGATGTGACGTAGCTGCGTCACATCCGTTCTTCCTTTTACACATCTACCTTTCCCCTCCTCCCAGTTCATTGCCACAAATACGACAATACTTCGCATCGTGTGCATGATGTTGGGTATTGCATTTAGGACAACAGAGAAGTTTTTTAGTCTGTTCAAGTTCACTGGTGAGTTGCGCAGTAATAATCCCCGTCGGAATTGCAATGACTGAGTAGCCAATCAAGATTAATACCGAAGCCACCATCCTTCCTGCCGCAGTATGTGGTGTAATATCACCATAACCAACGGTGGTTACCGTCACTATCGCCCAGTATACGGCTGTGCCCAGCGAGTTAAATTCGTTTGATGCACCTTCTATGGCGTACATTAACGCCCCAGCGACGATCATCACAATGGCAATAAAAGCATAAAAAAGAATCAACTGATGGCGGGCATTATTTATCGCCCGCCATAGACTGTTTAAGGCAGGCATAAAGCGGAGCAGGCGCAAAATTCGCAACGCACGAATCGCTCTCATCGCTCGCCAGGCAAATAAATAAGTAAAACCAATTTCAGGCCATAGCCAGATGACATACAGCGGCAAAATGGTGGCCAGATCGATAAATCCCCAAAAGCTAAAAACATAACGTACCGGATTCGGCCAGCTTAATATTCGCAGGAAATACTCGATCGTGAAGACAAAAGTAAAGAAGAATTCTACCCAAACAAAGATATGCCATTCGTCGTAGGTTAGCTGGAATTGCGATCCAATACCGGATTCTATGAAGACAGCGCCAACGCTTAACAATGCGAGGAAACCAAACAGCGCCTCGCAGCGTCGCCCGGTTTTCGTATGCTGATCAAAAAGGAAATGATAAACCCGTTGGCGATACTCTGAAAGATGTGCTGTCACCTGTACCTCCCATGAAAAAGGGCCGGCAATCTGCCAGCCCTTAACACGTTATAATGGGTCTACTTTCAGGCAAGAGACGGCATGTCTGAAACTGCCTTCCAGCACCGGGCGTGTTTTGGCACACTCAGGACCGGCTATCGGGCAACGGGTACGGAACACACATCCAGAAGGCGGGTTGATGGGCGACGGTAATTCCCCTTCCAGTAACTGGATAGATTTGTTCTTCTCCAGATCAGGATCTGGAATGGGGACTGCCGACATCAATGCTTTGGTATAGGGATGCAACGGATTGTGGTAGACCTCATCATACGTCCCCAACTCTACCGCATGGCCGAGATACATCACCAGCACGCGATCGGAAATGTGTTTTACCACGGCCAGATCGTGAGCGATAAAGATTAATGACAATCCCATCTCACGTTGCAACTGCTGGAGTAAATTCACCACCTGCGCCTGGATTGACACATCCAGTGCCGACACCGGTTCGTCGCAGATAATCAGCTTCGGTTCAAGGATTAGCGCACGCGCAATCCCGATACGCTGACACTGACCGCCGGAGAACTCATGCGGATAGCGGTTAATCAGGTTAGGTAGCAAGCCGACTTTCATCATCATCACCTTCACACGCTCGCGAATTTCCTGGCGTGACATTTTCGGATGATAGGTACGCAGCGGTTCAGCGATGATCTCGCCGATGGTCATACGCGGGTTTAGCGATGCCAACGGGTCCTGGAAAATCATCTGAATATCACTGCGGACGGCACGCCATTCATCGGGCTTCATGCCCAGCAACTCTTTACCTAACCAGGCAACATGACCATCGGTGGCCTTGACCAAACCAATGATAGCGCGAGCAAAGGTAGACTTACCGCAACCTGATTCCCCTACGACGCCCAACGTTTCCCCTTCATATAACCTGAGCGTCACACCATCAACGGCCTTAAGGGTTTTCGGCGGTTGCCAGAACCACTGTTTGCCATCTTTGATCTCAAAGTGCACTTTCAAATCGGCAATTTCGAGGAGGACTTTTCTTCCTTCGGTTGCAGCATTCATAACAGTTCCTCCACCGGTTTAAAGCAGGCACGCAGTCGGCCTGGCGTGAACTCTTCCAGCGGCGGCGCGCTACTGCAAATCTCCATCGCATACGGACAACGCGGCTGGAACGGGCAACCTTTCGGCAAACGTAGCAGGTTTGGCGGGTTACCTGGGATGGTCAACATCGTTTCACCTTCAGCATCAAGACGCGGTACCGCATTGAGTAAACCGATAGAATAAGGATGAACGGGTTCATAAAAGACATCGCGCGCGTTGCCATATTCCATTGTGCGCCCAGCGTACATCACCAGCACTTTGTCACAGATCCCCGCGACTACGCCGAGATCGTGGGTGATCATGATAATGGCAGTATTAAATTCCCGTTTCAGTTCATTCAATAGCGTCATGATCTGCGCCTGTACGGTCACGTCCAGCGCAGTAGTCGGTTCATCGGCAATCAGCAATTTAGGTCGGCACAACAACGCCATCGCAATCATCACACGCTGACGCATGCCGCCAGAAAACTCATGAGGAAACATCTTCATACGCTTACGCGCTTCTGGCATTTTCACCGCATCGAGCATTCGTACCGATTCTTCAAACGCTTCGGCCTTGCCCATACCTTTATGCAGCATCAGCACTTCCATCAACTGCTCGCCGACGCGCATGTATGGATTTAACGAGGTCATCGGGTCCTGAAAAATCATCGAGATTTGTTCAGCACGCAGTTTATTAAGTTCACGTTCTGGCAGATTGAGGATTTCGCGCCCATTAAAGGTTGCCGATCCACCAATGCGTCCGTTAGCCGCCAGCAGCCCCATTAAAGCAAACGCGGTTTGCGACTTACCGGAGCCAGATTCGCCAACGATACCCAGCGTTTCCCCGGCACGCAGGGAAAAATTTAAATCATTGACCGCCGTGACGTCACCGTCCGGGGTGCTAAATGTCACTCGCAAATCTTTCACGTTCAGCAGTGCGTCAGCCTGTTGCTGTGCGAGCGGCACGGTTGCAGTTTCAATTACGCTCATGGCTGCACTCCTTAACGATCTTTCGGGTCGAGGGCATCACGCAAGCCATCGCCGATAAAGTTGAAACAAAACAGTGTCACCACAAGGAAACCTGCTGGAAATAGCAGCAACCATGGAGAGACTTCCATCGAGTTCGCGCCATCACTGAGCAATGCGCCCCAACTACTTAATGGCTCTTGCGTACCTAGTCCCAGGAAGCTAAGAAAAGACTCAAAGAGGATCATGCTGGGTACCAGCAGAGAGGCATAGACCACCACCACACCAAGCACGTTCGGCACAATGTGGCGAATCACAATGCCGGGCGTAGATACACCGCCAACTTGTGCCGCCTCAATAAACTCTTTGCGCTTCAGACTAAGGGTTTGACCACGCACGATACGTGCCATGTCCAGCCAGGAAACCATCCCAATCGCTACGAAAATCAGCAGGATGTTTTGACCGAAAAAGGTCACCAGCAAAATGACGAAGAACATGAACGGAAAGGAGTTGAGGATTTCCAGCAGGCGCATCATTACGGAATCCACCTTGCCGCCAAGATAACCGGAAAGTGAACCGTAAAGGGTTCCTACGACTACTGCCACCAGTGCTGCAGCAACACCAACCATTAATGAGATGCGCCCACCAATTGCAACGCGCACCAGCAGATCGCGACCGGAAGAGTCGGTACCAAAGTAGTGACCAGATTCCATATCCGGGGCGCTGGACATCATCGCCCAGTCGGTGTCGTCATAGGCAAATTGCGAGAGCATCGGCGCCAGGATAACAAACAGTGCAATAAGCACCAGTACAATCAGACTGGCCACTGCTGCACGGTTATGCATAAAACGTCGACGTGCGTCCTGCCATAAACTGCGGCCTTCGACCTCCAGCTTCTCACTGAAATTCTCCAGCGTCTCGCTGTTTTTCTTACTTAACATCATCGCGAGCTCCAGTATCAGTAACGGATTTTCGGGTCGATAACCGCATATAGCACATCGACAATGGCATTGAACAAAATGGTTAAAGCACCAACCAGAATGGTCAGACTTAACACCAATGAATAGTCACGGTTCAAGGCACCATTAACAAACAATTGTCCGATGCCCGGCAAACCGTAAATGGTTTCGATAACCATAGAACCGGTGATAATGCCAACAAATGCGGGTCCCATATAAGAAAGTACCGGTAGCAACGCAGGTTTTAATGCGTGGCGGAAAATAATGCGCCGCATGGGCAGACCTTTCGCGCGTGCGGTACGAATGAAGTTGGAGTGTAAAACTTCAATCATTGATCCACGGGTAATACGCGCAATACTGGCGATATAAGCCAGTGATAAGGCAACCATCGGCAGGATCATAAATTTCAGCGCCCCACCATTCCAGCCACCGCCCGGTAGCCAATGCAAAATGATCGCGAATATCATGACTAATAATGGCGCAACGACAAAGCTTGGTATAACCACTCCCGTCATAGCCAATCCCATGACGGTATAGTCCCATTTGGTGTTTTGTTTTAATGCGGCAATAACGCCAGCACTAACGCCCAGTAACACTGCGAGGAAAAATGCAGCAGCTCCCAGTTTTGCTGAAACGGGAAAACTGGATGCGACCAGGTCATTGACCGAATAATCTTTATATTTAAATGAAGGGCCGAAATCGCCATGAGCAAGTTGTTTCAGATAGCTGAAATACTGCGTCATGATGGGATCGTTAAGATGATATTTCGCTTCAATATTGGCCATTACTTCTGGCGGTAATGTACGTTCGCCGGTAAAGGGACTTCCCGGCGCGAGGCGCATCATAAAGAACGAAATAGTAATAAGAATAAATAGCGTCGGAATCGCTTCCAGACAGCGACGTAGAATAAATTTTAACATTGCCGTACCTTCTGGCCTGTGCCTTCTGTAATGCGATAAAAAGCAGACACCGTGGAGCAGGATACACCTGCCCCACGCATTGCCATTAGTGCTTCACAATGTACATATTTCGGGTGTAGGTATTATCCAACGGATCTTTACCGGTATAACCCCCAACCCACGGTTTTACCAGACGCGCGTTCACGTAGTAATAAACCGGAACAATGGCCGAATCTTTATCCAACTGTTGCTCTGCTTTCGTGTACAGCGCCGTGCGCTGCGCCTCGTCTGTAGCTTTCAGGGTTTCCGCCATAATGCTGTCAAAGGCCGGGCTCTTATAATGCGCGGTGTTCATCGAACTGTTCGACAGCATGGTGTTCAGGAAGGAAGTTGGTTCATTATAGTCTGCACACCAGCCTGCACGGGCCACATCGAAAGTACCCTGGTGGCGGGTATCGAGGAATGTTTTCCATTCCTGGTTAACCAGTTTAACGTCCACGCCGATATTTTTCTTCCACAGTGAAGAGGCGGCAATCGCCAGCTTTTTATGCAGATCGGACGTGTTATATAACAGATTAATCGTTAGCGGTTTGTCTGCGGTATAGCCCGCTTCTGCCAGCAGTTTTTTCGCTTCTTCGTTACGTTTTTCCTGGCTCCAGCCAAACCATTCTGGTTGCGTCAGTTTTGCGCCATCGGTATATGGTGGCGTGTAACCATAGGCCGGCATATCGCCCTGCGCTTTGACTTTATTAACAATGATATCGCGATCCATACCCAGTTTCAGTGCGGTACGCACACGCACATCATTGAATGGCGGTTTCTGGTTGTTAATCTCGTAATAGTAAGTGCACAGGTATGGATCAACGTGAACTTCGTTCGGGATTTCTTTTTTCAGTTTCTGGAACAGTTCGATCGGCATGTTGTTATAAGTCATATCGATTTCGCCGCTACGATAACGGTTAACATCGGTGACTTCAGAAGCGATCGGTAAATAGGTCACCTGGTTAATTACCGTTTTAGCGTTATTCCAGTAGGTCGGGCTGCGCTCAAGAACGATACGTTCGTTAACAACCCAATCTTTTAATGTATAGGCGCCGTTAGTAACGATATTGCCTGGCTGGGTCCATTTTTCGCCAAATTTCTCAACAGCGGCTTTTGGCACCGGGGAAGTAGATGGGTGAACCAGTAACTTATAGAAATACGGAACAGGTTCACTTAAGGTGACTTCTAATGTGTGGTCATCGAGGGCTTTAACACCGAGATCGGTAATTGGTTTCTTCCCTTCCAGTATTTCATCAATACCCGCAATATGCCCGTATTGTAAGTAGCTTGCGTAGGGAGAAGCGGTGTTCGGATCAACAGAACGTTGCCAGCTATACACAAAGTCTTGTGCCGTGACTGGCGTGCCGTCAGACCATTTCGCATCTTTACGCAGGTGGAACGTCCAGACTTTAGCGTCTTTGTTATCCCAGGATTCAGCCACGCCAGGGGCCGGATGACCATCAAGATCGCTAACCAGCAAACCTTCAAACAGGTCACGGCTGATATTAGACTCAGGAACCCCTTCAATTTTGTGCGGATCTAATGACTGAACTTCAGAACCATTGTTGCGAACCAGCGTTTGTTTTTCCGCTAGTGTGACTCCTGCGGGTACATCAGCTGCCAGTGCGATATTCCCTGCCATAAGCGCAGCCAGAACGCCTGCTGCCACTAAACTTCTCTTGGTGATGTTGGTCATTGTGTTTTGGACTCCCTCATTATAATTACTGGTTTTTACCAGCATGTGTAATCCCGGATTAGGATACCTGTACAGCTCGGAGACTTTTTGCTGCCAGGTTGCTTTATCGTTACTAATTGCTATCACCGACTTTATTTATTCTGGTGATTCAGATGACCACCTTATGTCGATTCTTACTGTGTCTCCCCTGTCGAGACACATTATTTTTTGCAGCGTCTTTTAATCGCAAATCATTCTCATTGCCAATAAAAATCGCCAAACGGTTGGCCGAAAAGTATCAAATGCCCTTCTTGCCCGCCAATACATTTTGCAAAATTGTTACGCAATTCTCTTTTACTAACCATACCAGTACGTATACCCCTCGTTATCCAATCAATAAAATAATTTAAAAACAAAGGGATATAACTAAAGAAAGCAATACTGCCTTTTCCGGTTATAGTCCAGATAGAAAATACGCACAATAATTTAACAAACGAATGCTATTTAGCACTTTTCTCTGCCAAAGCCAGTAGAATTACTAATATCATTTCAATTATTCTTCAGCAAGGCCCAGGATTATGATGTGATGAAAATAACATGATGTTGTGGATCGCCAGATAAGGATAGTCTTATAACTATCTGTAAAATGGGGATAAAATTATCTATTTCTTTTGTTAACTACGTTGGCTTGCAGTAAAAATAGTGATGAAAGAAACGGAGCATCATGACTCCGTTTCATATGAAAGGAATTAATTGAGCAGACCCGGGAAAATCCCTTTGATACCGTTGACGATAAATTCAATCCCTAATGCCATTAGCAAGAGCCCCATAATACGGGTAATGACGTTGATGCCAGTCTGACGCAGCACCCTCACCAGCCAGGGTGCCATGCGGAATAAACCCCAGCAACATAAAGCGAACAACGCGATTGCTACAAAAAAACCGAACAGATAACCAATGCTGTGATAACGCGTTCCCCATACGATAGTTGAACTGATTGCCCCTGGTCCTGCCATCAGAGGTAATGCGAGCGGTACAACGCCAATGCTTTCACGAATTGCGGTTTCTGATTTTTCTTGTTTGTTCTGTTTATCCTCGCCAAGCTTACCGCTGATCATCGACATTGCAATTGTCACGACCAGTATGCCGCCCGCGATGCGGAACGAATCAATAGATATTCCAAAAAGTTGCAGAATCGTGTCGCCGAGAAACAGTGCGATCCACAAAATAATGGCTACAGACAAGTTGGCGGTCAGATTTGTTTTGTTTCTCGCTGCCGCAGTCTGATAGCTGGTCATACTGATGAACACGGGGATGATCCCTACCGGGTTAACCAGCGCAAATAACCCGATGAAAAACTTAAAATAAACGGGAAAATCAAAAAGTGTCTGAATCACGGTTAGCTCCGAAGCAAAAGCCGGATAATGTTATCTTTAAACAAGGGTAAAAATACGTGCTGACAATACGCCTTTTGTCAGCATTTTTCACCTCCTAACTATCTAAAATTACTATCATTCATTATTGTTATCTAGTCGTACAAAACATGCTAAGGTAGCCAACAATTAATACTACAATTTATTAACTATTAGCTATTATGGCTAAAAGCGGAGCTGAAAGGTGTCAGCTTCGCGAAATTTTGATCTGGATCACTTAATCGGTACCCAGAAGTGAGTAATCTTGCTTACGCCACCTGGAAGTGACGCATTAGAGATAAATGACTCTAATGTTTAAACTCTTTTAGTAAATCACAGTGAGTGTGAGCACGAGTAAGATTTTGATTTTCAAAGGTTAAGCAAATCATCATCGCACTGACTATACTCTCGTATTCGAGCAGATGATTTACTAAAAAAGTTTAACATTATCAGGAGAGCATTATGGCTGTTACTAATGTCGCTGAACTTAACGCACTCGTAGAGCGTGTAAAAAAAGCCCAGCGTGAATATGCCAGTTTCACTCAAGAGCAAGTTGACAAAATCTTCCGCGCCGCCGCTCTGGCTGCCGCAGATGCTCGAATCCCACTCGCAAAAATGGCCGTTGCCGAATCCGGCATGGGTATCGTGGAAGATAAAGTGATCAAAAACCACTTTGCTTCTGAATATATCTATAACGCCTATAAAGATGAAAAGACCTGCGGTGTTCTGTCTGAAGACGACACTTTCGGTACCATCACTATCGCTGAACCAATCGGTATTATCTGCGGTATCGTTCCAACAACTAACCCGACTTCAACCGCTATCTTCAAATCTCTGATTAGCCTGAAGACCCGTAACGCCATCATTTTCTCACCACACCCGCGTGCTAAAGATGCAACCAACAAAGCTGCTGATATCGTTCTGCAGGCTGCTATTGCTGCTGGTGCACCAAAAGATCTGATTGGCTGGATCGATCAACCGTCTGTTGAACTCTCCAACGCACTGATGCACCACCCTGACATTAACCTGATCCTTGCGACCGGTGGTCCAGGCATGGTTAAAGCAGCATACAGTTCCGGTAAACCGGCGATCGGCGTAGGCGCAGGCAACACCCCAGTTGTTATTGATGAAACTGCTGATATCAAACGTGCAGTTGCATCCGTACTGATGTCCAAAACCTTCGACAACGGCGTAATTTGTGCTTCTGAACAGTCTGTTGTTGTTGTTGATTCTGTTTATGATGCTGTACGTGAGCGTTTTGCCACCCACGGCGGCTATATGCTGCAGGGCAAAGAGCTGAAAGCTGTTCAGGACGTTATCCTGAAAAATGGCGCGCTGAACGCAGCTATCGTTGGTCAGCCAGCTTATAAAATTGCTGAACTGGCAGGCTTCTCTGTACCAGAAAATACTAAGATTCTGATCGGTGAAGTGACTGTTGTTGATGAAAGCGAACCATTCGCTCATGAAAAACTGTCCCCGACTCTGGCAATGTACCGTGCGAAAGATTTTGAAGACGCGGTAGAGAAAGCAGAGAAACTGGTTGCTATGGGCGGTATCGGTCACACATCTTGCCTGTACACCGACCAGGATAACCAGCCGGCACGCGTTTCTTACTTCGGTCAGAAAATGAAAACTGCCCGTATCCTGATCAATACCCCGGCTTCTCAGGGCGGTATCGGTGACCTGTACAACTTCAAACTCGCGCCTTCCCTGACTCTGGGTTGTGGTTCCTGGGGTGGTAACTCCATCTCTGAAAACGTTGGTCCGAAACACCTGATCAACAAGAAAACCGTTGCTAAGCGAGCTGAAAACATGTTGTGGCACAAACTTCCGAAATCTATCTACTTCCGCCGTGGCTCTCTGCCAATCGCGCTGGATGAAGTGATTACTGATGGCCACAAACGTGCGCTCATCGTGACTGACCGCTTCCTGTTCAACAACGGCTATGCTGACCAGATCACTTCTGTACTGAAAGCAGCTGGCGTAGAAACTGAAGTGTTCTTCGAAGTTGAAGCTGACCCGACTCTGAGCATTGTTCGTAAAGGTGCAGAACTGGCGAACTCCTTCAAACCAGACGTGATTATCGCGCTGGGTGGTGGTTCCCCGATGGATGCCGCGAAGATCATGTGGGTTATGTACGAACACCCAGAAACTCATTTCGAAGAACTGGCGCTGCGCTTTATGGACATCCGTAAACGTATCTACAAGTTCCCGAAAATGGGCGTGAAAGCGAAAATGATCGCAGTCACCACAACTTCCGGTACCGGTTCTGAAGTTACACCGTTCGCGGTTGTAACCGATGACGCAACTGGCCAAAAATATCCGCTGGCAGACTATGCTCTGACCCCGGATATGGCGATTGTTGACGCCAACCTGGTTATGGATATGCCGAAGTCCCTGTGTGCTTTCGGTGGTCTGGACGCAGTAACTCACGCCATGGAAGCATATGTTTCTGTACTGGCTTCTGAGTTCTCTGATGGTCAGGCTCTGCAGGCGCTGAAACTGCTGAAAGAATATCTGCCAGCGTCCTACCACGAAGGGTCTAAAAACCCGGTAGCGCGTGAACGTGTTCACAGTGCGGCAACTATCGCAGGTATCGCGTTTGCTAACGCCTTCTTGGGTGTATGTCACTCAATGGCACATAAACTGGGCTCCCAGTTCCACATTCCGCATGGTCTGGCAAACGCCCTGCTGATTTGTAACGTTATCCGCTACAACGCGAATGACAACCCGACCAAGCAGACTGCATTCAGCCAGTACGACCGTCCGCAAGCTCGTCGTCGTTATGCTGAAATTGCAGACCATCTGGGTCTGAGCGCTCCGGGCGACCGTACTGCTGCTAAGATCGAGAAACTGCTGGCATGGCTGGAAACGCTGAAAGCTGAACTGGGTATTCCGAAATCTATCCGTGAAGCTGGCGTTCAGGAAGCAGACTTCCTGGCAAACGTTGATAAACTGTCTGAAGATGCATTCGATGACCAGTGCACCGGCGCTAACCCGCGTTATCCGCTGATCTCCGAGCTGAAACAGATTCTGCTGGACACCTACTACGGTCGTGATTACGTAGAAGGCGCAACCGTTGCTAAAGAAGCAGCTCCGGTTAAAGCAGAGAAAAAAGCGAAAAAATCCGCTTAATCGGTAGCTCTGTATAACATCATAAACGGTCCCATTTGGGGCCGTTTTTTTGTTTCAGGCAAAGAACGGCTATGTAAACTCAATAATCCAGCTGTATTAATTCATCATGTTTGCATTGTCGGAAAACGAGCACAACGCGAGATTGTCGACAAATAACTCTACCTCGTAGGTAATGAGGCATCGACGCACTAAAATCGTTCTGTGGTACGTTGAGTGATGATTAAGAATAGAGAAAGGATGATGACTCGGAAGAAGTTAGTAAAACGGACTGACAGGATAAAAGCGCCCTATTCACCCTGTCAGTAAAGAAAAATTTATTAGTCGTGCCGATGATTGTCCTGAATCGCCGTCAAAGAGCCGATCTCTAACGCTTCTTTATAGTGTTTACGGCAAACCGAGACGTAACGCTCATTACCACCAATAACCACCTGCTCACCTTCGTTATAAGGTCTACCCGCCAGATCAAGACGTAGCACCATGCTTGCTTTGCGGCCACAAAAACAAATAGTTTTTAATTCGACCAGTTTGTCTGACCATGCCAGTAAGTATTGGCTACCAACAAACAATTCACCGCGAAAATCGGTACGCAAACCATAACAAAGTACGGGTATATCGAGTTGATCGACAACCTCCGATAATTCATATACTTGTTGTCTGGTTAAAAACTGGCATTCATCAACAAGTACGCAATGAATTGTCTGCTGTTCGTGTTCCGCACGAATCTCATCAAATAATGATGAATTTTGGTTAAATAATTTTGCAGGTGATGACAAACCTATACGCGAGCTGACTTTCCCTGCCCCGAAACGATCATCAATTTCCGCCGTATATACGACAGTGCGCATACCGCGTTCCTGGTAATTGTATGAAGATTGCAACAATGCCGTAGACTTACCCGCATTCATTGCGGAATAGTAGAAATATAGCTGCGCCATCAGCCACAGGCCCTCAATGATATGAAATAAAGTTGGCAGGAGTTTATCATAATTCGTCAGTTTTACAGCGTAACAGTGCGCACAGAAGTAGTATATTCGTCATCCATTACGAATGACTGGCATAATCCTTCAGAGCTATCTTTGCCACGGCCTTGCTTGTTATAAACGCGTAAATGACTCTTGGTAACTATTCACAATCTTTAACCTGTTGCGCACGTAATAACCCCAGTTGGCCTCCAGGAAAGAGCAATACGAAGTCCTTGCACTTATTGCGACTGTTCTACTTTTCATCATTCGCTTAATAGGGGATTTTCATAAACAGGGCTAATACCCAAGAGTGAAAAGGTTCCAGCGCATGTTAATCTCCACATAAAATGTGACATGAATCAGGAAGTTTTAACCTTAAGTGATGTGAAAGCATCGATGTAAATAGGGCTATATGCCACGTCATTTCTGGCTAATTTTATGAAAAGATATTTATTGTCGGTACGAAATAAAGAACATTTTTGAATTCCTTACATTCCTGGCTATTGCACAACTGAATTTAAGGCTCTATTATTACCTCAACAAACCACCCCAATATAAGTTTGAGATTACTACAATGAGCGAAGCACTTAAAATTCTGAACAACATCCGTACTCTTCGTGCGCAGGCAAGAGAATGTACACTTGAAACGCTGGAAGAAATGCTGGAAAAATTAGAAGTTGTTGTTAACGAACGTCGCGAAGAAGAAAGCGCAGCTGCTGCTGAAGTTGAAGAACGTACTCGTAAACTGCAGCAATATCGTGAAATGCTGATCGCTGACGGTATTGACCCGAACGAACTGCTGAATAGCATTGCTGCTGTTAAATCTGGCACCAAAGCTAAACGCGCACAGCGTCCGGCTAAATATAGCTATGTTGACGAAAACGGCGAAACCAAAACCTGGACTGGCCAGGGCCGTACTCCAGCTGTAATCAAAAAAGCAATGGATGAGCAAGGTAAATCCCTCGACGATTTCCTGATCAAGCAATAATCTTTTCTTGATTCTGTTTGCTTAAAATCCCGCCATTGGCGGGATTTTTTATTGTCCGTTTTAAGACTCTCTGATAAGAATACGCTATAAAAAAACGGCATTGATCACTCAATGCCGTTTCGTAGAAAACATCGTGATAAATGTTACTTCTTAATGCCTATCTCTTCTTCAAGCCAGGCTTTAAATTCAGTACCCAGAGTGTTGTGGCGAATACCGTATTCAACGAAGGCCTGCATGTAACCTAATTTATTACCGCAGTCATGGCTCTTCCCTTTCATATGATAGGCTTCAACCGTTTCTTTTTCGATCAGCATATCAATCGCGTCGGTGAGCTGAATTTCATCACCTGCTCCCGGAGGGGTTTTTGCCAGCAGCGGCCAAATATCAGCACTGAGAACATAACGGCCGACAATAGCAAGATTAGACGGCGCTACATCTGCTTTCGGTTTTTCTACCACACCGACCATCGGTACACTTTCGCCAGGCGCTAAATCCACACCTTTGCAATCCACAACACCATATGCCGTCACATCAGCAACAGGCTCCACCATTATCTGGCTGTGGCCAGTTTCATCAAAGCGACGAATCATCTCTGCAAGGTTATCCTGCGATAAATCGGATTCATATTCATCCAGAATAACGTCAGGCAAAATAACAGCCACAGGTTCATCACCAACTACCGGATGGGCACACAATACTGCGTGTCCCAAACCTTTCGCCAGCCCCTGACGAACTTGCATAATAGTCACGTGTGGTGGACAAATGGACTGCACTTCATCAAGCAACTGGCGTTTTACACGTTTTTCCAGCATTGCTTCCAGTTCAAAACTGGTATCGAAATGGTTTTCAATAGAGTTTTTAGATGAGTGAGTGACCAGCACAATTTCAGTAATGCCAGCCGCAATACATTCATTCACGACGTATTGAATTAATGGCTTATCGACAAGCGGCAGCATCTCTTTCGGGATAGCTTTCGTCGCCGGCAACATCCTGGTTCCTAATCCCGCAACGGGGATAACGGCTTTTTTGACTTTCGTATTAATGGCAGCCATTTAAATTCTCCTGGACTGTTCGTGTATTGAACGTGTTCATATTTCTGTGTCGCATCCCAGTATATCAGTACCCTGGCGAGGCCTGGTTCTGAAAAGGAGGCGAGTTAACATAATTAAGACAATTACTTAAACGAATGGCGACGATAGTACCACCAGCCGACACCAGCGCGTAATGCAATTTTATCCCATATAATCGTTTGCTCATTCCGCAGACAACATCAAGCGCAGTCTTCCACCTGTTCCCCAAATTTGACATTGCCAGGCATCACATCGCTGGCTCAATTGATTCAAATAGGCGTTGCCTAATGTTCCTAACGGAACGCCATTACTGATTTGAATCTGGTGTTCACCAGCATTTAACGTTGCATTCAGGCCAGCGGAAACCAAAATGAGATTTTTTAATTCACGATGATAATAGCCGACTAATAGCGGGAACTGGCCAGGCAGATTGGCCTGCCGCAGTAAATGATTTACCTGCTTCAATAACGCTCCCAACTCTGGCAAACGCTGATTTTGGTGGGCAATCTGTTCCTGTAATAACCCATTAAACAGCGCGCGTAATAACAAGGCGGCAAGGACACCATTATGTCCGGCGCGAGTTACATCGAGACAATAAAAAGCCAGATCGTTTTCCGAAAGAGCTGCAATATCAAGCACCAGCCCCGGTTTATCAACGGCCACCAGTTGGCGATAATTAACCCGGCAATGGGAAATCACCTGCTGAACCGGAGGTTGTAATTCTTGCAATAATTTAGCAGCCGCAGTGGGATTATCCACCATCGCATCCCAGTCGCGAAAAAGCCTTTCTTCTTCCTCTACACGCGAATTAAACATGCTGGGATAGAGACACGCAAAAACCATCTCGCGCAGACGGTTGAGATCTTTAACTGGTTTTAGCAAAACATCTTCCACGCCCAGACGTAACGCTTTCGCAATATCTGCCATGTTTTCCGTAGCGGAAATCACCAGGACTGGTGTTTGGTCACCCCGGTTGCGAATATGTTCCAATAGTTTCAGGCCGTTCATTCTCGGCATTGCAATATCACATATCATTAGATCGGGTGTGAAACCTCCCAGTAGCTCAAGGGCATCCACCCCATCAGCCGCCAGTACCGTTGTCGCTCCCAATGAGGAAAACCACGAATCCAGAAGCGAGCGAAATACCGCCTCATCTTCAACTATGAGAATCTGTTTTCCGACCAATGGCTGCGTCATGTTCTCTCCCCTGACTGGCTTTATTCAATAGTGGCATGCTATTGCCATCAGTGCCTGTCAGAATTAACTTAAGTGTAGATAAAAAATCAGGTCAAAACGTTAGTTCGAACTAGCGGTAAAAGCTCATCCATTTTCTTCTCAACCGCCAATTGTCCTGCCGAAATGGCAGCCTGCGCACGATGAAAATCGAGCGTGGAAATCTGTGGGCAAACGGGCTGAATCAGAATATCAGGCGGGTCCCCTGCCATACGGTTTCTTTTAAGGCGGTTTTCCAATACCTGAATAGAGGTAGTCATAATCTCTGTTGCTGTCGGTGCCATGACGCCTCGACGCGCAGTAATGCTACTTAGCCGCTCTTTCAGCCGCGCATGCCAGGGGAGATCATCTTCACTCTCGCCATTTTCAGCACCGACATTAAATGAAAGAAGATCTTGCTGCATTAGGTGAGCGTCGTGCTGGAGATCAACCGCAATTACGATATCTGCGCCCAACGCACGAGTAAGAGAGATAGGAATGGGATTAACGACTGCGCCATCAACAAGCCAGTAGCCGTTATGCGCGACCGGTGCCATCAAGCCCGGAATACTGCAGGATGCACGAATAGCGAGATGGAGATCACCTTCGGTAAACCATAATTCACGCCCTGTGCTTAGATTGGTGGCGACTGCAGCGAAGCGGCGTGAACAATTCTCGATTTCTGTTTCTGGCATTATTTCACGATATCGATTGAACACACGCTCACCGCGCAGCAGTCCACCGCGCTGCCAGGAGAGGTCCATCAGTCGTAAAACATCCCAATAGCTAAAAGAGGTAACCCACTCTTCCAGCGCAGATAATCGACCACAGGCATAGGCTGCGCCTACCAGCGAACCAATTGAACATCCTGCGACGATATCAATTTCAATGCCCATTTTTTTAAGCGCGTTAATGACGCCAATATGCGACCATCCTCGTGCAGCACCGGATCCCAGCGCCAGCCCTATTTTTACTTTTCTCATTGTTCCTGAAAGCGTCCCCTGGAATGCAGCCGTAGCCACATCGCTACCGCTCGGTTAACATAGTGCTACTCCGGCGGTTAAAACGCCGTTATTGTTTCCAGGGAGATTATTTGTGTCTAAGCTTTGTCCCTGTGGTAGTGCTGTCGAGTATAGCCTATGTTGCCACCCTTATGTGTCTGGTGAAAAGGTTGCACCAGATCCCGAACGTCTCATGCGTTCGCGTTACTGCGCTTTTGTGATGCACGACGCAGATTATTTAATTAAAACCTGGCATCCATCCTGTGGCGCCTCGGTGTTACGCGCTGAATTAATTGCCGGATTTGCACATACCGAATGGTTAGGTTTGACCGTATTTGAACGTTCATATCACGAAGGTGACGACGTAGGTTATGTCAGTTTTGTCGCTCGTTTTACTGAGAAGGGTAAATCCGGGGCGATTATTGAGCGTTCGCGATTTTTGAAAGAAAACGGTCAATGGTACTATATTGATGGTACACGTCCGCAGTTTGGTCGCAACGATCCCTGCCCTTGTGGTTCAGGTAAAAAATTTAAAAAGTGCTGCGGCCAATAAAGGTTGACGGTACGGTTTAGCAAACACTCTCAACAAGGTTTTTCCAGCAATGCATTCACTCCAACGTAAAGTTCTGCGTACTATTTGCCCGGATCAAAAAGGTCTGATCGCGCGTATTACTAATATTTGCTACAAGCACGAGTTAAACATCGTGCAGAACAATGAATTTGTTGACCACCGTACCGGGCGCTTTTTTATGCGCACGGAGCTGGAAGGTATTTTTAATGATTCCACCCTGCTGGCGGATCTCGATAGCGCATTGCCAGAAGGTTCAGTGCGTGAACTGAATCCCGCAGGTCGCCGTCGCATAGTCATTCTGGTGACCAAAGAAGCGCATTGCCTGGGCGATCTGCTGATGAAAGCCAACTACGGTGGACTGGATGTTGAAATCGCTGCGGTTATTGGTAACCACGAGACTTTACGTTCTCTGGTGGAACGTTTTGATATTCCGTTTGAATTGGTGAGCCATGAAGGGTTAAGCCGCAACGAGCACGATCAGAAGATGGCGGATGCCATTGAAGCGCATCAACCTGATTATGTGGTGCTGGCGAAATATATGCGCGTGCTGACGCCGGAGTTTGTCGCGCGCTTCCCGAATAAGATCATCAATATTCACCATTCGTTCTTGCCTGCGTTTATTGGCGCACGCCCCTATCACCAGGCTTATGAACGCGGCGTGAAGATTATTGGCGCAACAGCACACTATGTAAATGACAACCTGGATGAAGGTCCAATCATCATGCAGGATGTCATTCATGTGGATCACACTTACACAGCCGAAGACATGATGCGTGCAGGTCGTGATGTTGAGAAAAACGTATTAAGCCGCGCGCTTTACCAGGTTTTGGCACAGCGTGTATTTGTTTACGGTAACCGGACGATTATTCTTTAATCGCTGGCAAAATAGAACTGGTTGGCTTTAATCCGTTACGGATGAAAATTACGCAACCAGTTCATTTTTCTCAACGTAACCCTTTACAGCGGCGTGTCATTTGATATGATGCGCCCCGCTTCCCAGTGAGGGAGCAGGCCAGTAAAAAGCATTACCCCGTGGTGGGGTTCCCGAGCGGCCAAAGGGAGCAGACTGTAAATCTGCCGTCATCGACTTCGAAGGTTCGAATCCTTCCCCCACCACCATCTCAAGCATTACCTACAATATGAATTACCCCTGGTGGGGTTCCCGAGCGGCCAAAGGGAGCAGACTGTAAATCTGCCGTCATCGACTTCGAAGGTTCGAATCCTTCCCCCACCACCATCACTTCCTGATAAAAACTCATTTCAAACTTATCGATATCGTTTCATATTCTGCCCATGCGGGGAAGGATGAGAAGCTTCGACCAAGGTTCGACTCGAGCGTCAGCGAGAGAGCGTTGCCGCAGGCAACGACCCGAAGGGCGAAGCGCGCAG
Source organism: Escherichia sp. E2586 (assembly GCF_005781105.1). Taxonomy (NCBI): domain Bacteria; kingdom Pseudomonadati; phylum Pseudomonadota; class Gammaproteobacteria; order Enterobacterales; family Enterobacteriaceae; genus Escherichia; species Escherichia sp. E2586. Next base: position 173,259 of record NZ_VATN01000019.1, on the reverse strand, counting down.
CGCTGAGTAATCCTTCCCCCACCACCATCACTTCCTGCTAAAAACTCATTTCAAACTTATCGATATCGTTTCATATTCTGCCCATGCGGGGAAGGATGAGAAGCTTCGACCAAGGTTCGACTCGAGCGCCAGCGAGAGAGCGTTGCCGCAGGCAACGACCCGAAGGGCGAAGCGCGCAGCGCTGAGTAATCCTTCCCCACCACCATCTCTTAATTCGTTTCTCAATCTATCTGCGCCTCCCCCATTCGCCGTAAAAACTGCTGCTGTAGCCTCAGCAAATCGGCTAACGTCAATAACTGATAATCCAGACCTTGCTGGCTGGCAATTTGCGCGATAATGCGGCTTAACGCTGGATAATGGCGATGATGCCAGTGAGGAAAAAGATGATGGGTAAGATGCAAATTAATTCCGCCCAGCCAGTAGCCAAGCCATGCAGGTTGCGGCGTCCAGTCAAAGGTAGTGGCGAAGGTATGCGCCAGCCGGCCCACGGCCATTTTGCCCTCTTCTGGCGGTAACTGCGTATGCCCCTTCGCCCAGTGCGTTCCGATAATCAACATCACAAAGATCAATGACGCCAGCAGCTGGCTAAGCAGATAAGTCAGCAGGATGGTCATAAAACCAAATTCAGACAGTAGCCAGGGAAGTATCAGACAGAGCGCACAATGCGCCAGTTTCCCGGCTAAGAAATATCCCCAGCCAGCAAAACCACGCAGGGCCAGATGCCGTGTTACCGGCGTAAACCCGGCGCGATCGAGCCAGTCCACCACCCAGATATACCAGGGAAAGGTGAGCGCGGCGACCAGCGGCCAGTAGCGATGTTGCTGGCGCATAAAAGGTCGCCACCGTTGCCACGGAGTCTGGCGAAGAATGCCATTTTCTGCAGTATCCGGATCGTAAAATTCAATATTGGTAAAGCCGTGATGAAAGCGAACGTGGCGCACCCGCCAACAGTCCGGATCAAGCCCCATTGGAAAAGCAACCCACCGGTTAAGCCACGCATTGGCCTTTTTACCGCGCAAAAACGCATCATGCGACGCGTCATGCACCACATTGACCGCTAACAGCATGGCGCAAAACATCATCGCCAGATACCACAACAGATACATCCCCCACTGGCTTTGAGACAACGCCAGTGCATAACAGCACAGACAGGCAATAATCAGTGCCGCCATTTTGGTGAATGCCCAGCCGTCGGCATAACGATGATCGCCTGCTTTTGCGAGGTACGATTTCGTACCATTCTGCAACTGTTTCACCAGTTGCGGATCATCAGCAGGAAAAGTGATTAACCTGTCGGGATTAAACAGGTTCATAGCGTTTCCTTAGCGACTTACGTCCTACACCGATTAGGAATAACACGCAATGGGCCAGCAAAATGCCCGCTAATCCCTTCCAGAGCAGAGTGCTCCATGAACACATATAAAGAATAAAATAGAGCAGTGACAACGTCACAGAGCACCACAAAATCATTCCCCAACGCTGCCCGTCGCTCATGCCCCCCAGCGCAATGGAGCCTGCCACCAGCAGAACAAATAATACGGCTTGCTCACTGGTAATAAACTCGATGCCATAGCCATATTGTTGAATGTAGCCAAGCACCAACATAAACAGCAGGATCACCCCAGCCCCCACTGCCCACGCGGAACTTTGGTAACGACGTTCAATCGCTTTGCCAAATGAGCGAAAGCCCATTAAGCGTAAAAATGGCAGGTTACTCTCGCGCATCGGGTTACAGGACAAGCGACTATTTTTTACGCCGTAGCCTACGTCATGATCCGGCCCGGCGTTATACGAACCAAAAAGCTTATCCCACAGCAAAAAGGTGCCGCCGTAATTGGTATCGGCATATTGCTTTTCATTCAGGTGGTGAACGCGATGGTGCGAAGGCGTGATCAGCACTTTTTCCAGCCAGCCCAGTTTCGGTGTTAGCGCGTTATGGTTAAAAAACTGCCAACTGTAGTGAATAATAGAAACCGCCAAAAAGACCTGCAACGGCACGCCAAGTATCGCCAGCAGCATAAAAAACGGGATTGAGGTTAACGAGGAGTACCACGAGTTACGCACGCCTAATGACAGGTTGTAGTGTTCCCCCTGATGATGCACCACATGTACCGCCCACAGCGGGCGCATCTCGTGATGCCAGCGATGTAGCCAGTAAAAGCCGAAATCCCACGCCAGAATAGTAAAAAGCCACAGCAGGATCACCGGCGCATTATCAAACAGTCCAAGGCTGAAGTGATTGACCACCAGGCCATAGCAGAGCACTTCCAGGCAGCGAAATAACCACAGCATCATATGACCGGAGTTGATATTAAAAATCACATCCAGCCAGTCCACTTTTTGCCGCCCGGTGATTTGCAATACGCCCGCTTCGGCTAACACCAACAGCACCATCAAAATGATGGGGAATAATAAATCACTCATAATCCGTCTTCCCTTTCTCGTATGTTGCGCATATCCAACCGCAAACCGACGCCAGCAACGCGCCGCCTACTAAATCGATAAATAAATGTCTGCGTAATTGCAGAATCGAAAAGGCGATCGCTATCGCCCAAACCACGCTCATTAGTGTTAGCCAACGGCTCCCCTTTTTGGCAATTGCCCATACCGCCAACAGCGTGAGCGCGGCGTGTAAGGAGGGAAAACAGTTCTGACTTGAGTCAATGGCGATCAGCCCATTTAGAGCCCCCGCAGATATCCCCGACTGAGCAAACGCGGGATATTGCATGGTTGTGGGCCAGAGTAGATAAAACACGCCTGCCACCAGCGCCGAAAGTTGCATTGCGCGGACAAGCCAGCGCAGGTGGCAAAGTGGCGTGGATAAATAACCTAACGGCACAATTAGAAAAAACGAGAGATACAGCCACACGGCGGAGGGTGAAAACGCAATTAAATTATCAATTACTGACGGCGTTAATTGATACCCTTCACCTTGCAGGGAGTCGCTAAAATTGTAGATAACCCCAACGGTTCCCCAGCCCAGCAGCATCTGTTTCAGGCGTAGCAGTAAATTGCTCATTCCCGCCCCCACTCACGCACAATTCGCCGCCGCTTGGCTGTAAAAGAGACTGGCACAGTTTGCGATTCCAATGACCATATTAATTGCTCCACTGCGATATTCTGGCGCATAAACAAGGCATTCAACGCTTCCCGGCAATGCTCCAGCATCCGCTGCTCACAATCGGCTATTAACGTCAATTGTGCTGCCCCGGTTTGTAGCAGGCGATAATCAGCAGTTAACGGCAGCGTCATCGCCAGCACCCGACTACATGCATCGGCAAATACGGTCTGAATATCGCCAGATCTTGTCGGCAGTTGCAGTTGATCGTCCTGCCGCCCTTCGATACGCGCAATCGCCATTGTCGCACTGCCACAAGGGCATGGCTTTTCGCTTGCCACCAGCACATCATCAAGTCGATAACGCACCACCGGCTGCGTGGTGCGGGTAAAGTCTGTGACGATCGGCACGAAACGGTGCTCATCCAGCCATTGCGGTTCAATGTGAACAAATTCTTCGTTGAGATGTAACGTGCCACACCGGCAGGTAGAGGCGAGAAAGCCTTCTGTCGCCTGATAGATTTCGCCCACATTGTTGAACACGCTTCGCAGTAATTCCCGATCCTGCGGCTCCAGAACTTCCGCCACCGAAATCACTTTTTTGATCTTTAGCGTTAGCTCTCCGGCAATCACCGCCAGCGCCAGTGCGCGTAATACCTGAGCTGGCGCGACAATAATAGTGGGCGCTCGCTGTTCCAGTTGTTTGAGTTGCGCCTGAAATGGCGCCAGCAGATCGTAAAAGTCGAGACTTAACCAGCGGTTATTCACGCTTTGATAGAGGTTGTTGTCCGCGCGCAAAAACAGTGCCACCCGCTCTTTGGCAAATAAACCGTCGGGCAGCACTTTTGCCAGCACACCGGCGGCCCAAATCTGTTGCTCGTGCGGGCTAACCACGAAAAGTCCACGACGCCCGGATGTACCTGATGAAAGCCCAACGCTGAACTTGCCCACGCTGGGTTTGAAATCACGACTCTGCTCACTGCGCATTGCACAGGCGAGAAGCTCGTCGCGCTTTAAACCCGCGGTATTCATCTCATCGAAATGCGTCATCATTAATGCTTTGTCCATCAACGGCCACTGGTTAAAGGGCAACGCCAGATAACGCTGAAACCACGGGCTTTGAGATAAAACATTTTGCCGGAACAAATGCAGCCTTTTTGCCTGCCAGTATTCCAGCGCCTGGCGATCGGTGAAATGCAGCCTGCGGGTACGAAAGTAGCGCCAGAGTAAAGCCAACGGGATCATAAATCCCCCTCGTGGCACAACCGAATGTCCACTGCGCCGTTTTGCCAAAGCTGATGTAATTGCCCAAGCGTGCGGTAGTAGGCGTGGCTGTCGGACATAACCAGATGCGCCAGTGGTGAAGGCCCGCGCAATTCGCGGTAGTTTGCAGGAGCCCATGCCGCATCCCCAGCCAGTAAAGTCCAGCCATCGTCTGTTTGCACAAACGCACCGATATGTCCGCCAGCATGTCCGGGAAGCGGCACGAGGATAATTTCGCCATTGCTTTCTGGCAGCAAATAGCCACTCTCAAACGGTGCCAGTTCAGGAGGCATATTCACCGATGAGAAACTTTCAATAAAACGCAGTGAGGATTCAAAATTCTCCGGGATCAACCCTGGTACAAAGGCCTGACGCAGTGCGGCTATGCCACGCAGCGTTCTTACCTGCTGCCAACCTTCACCGGAACAGATACAGGCGACATCAGGGAAATCGCGCAGGCCAGCAATATGATCGGCGTGAAAATGCGACAGAATAATCGCATCAACATCTTTTGCCGCCAGTCCGTGCGCGGAAAGTTGTCGCACCAGCGCCTGTTGTGGATCGAAATAAACCGGCGTGACCTGGCGATAAAGACGAAATACGCCGGATTGCGTGTAGTGTTCGAACCACGATGAATAACCGGTGTCCCACAGCCATCGTTTCTCGCCCGCTTCCAGCAGCCAGGCGCGGGCGGGGAATTTACACACTTTAAGCCCAGCCCCTTTTAGCGCAATACAGCCAATATGGGTACACCAGCCCGTTTCAAATGCGGTTATTTTTGCCATGTTCCCTCAGCCCATGTTCCCGCAACCATTGTCCCGTGATTGCAATACCTTGCTCCATCGAAAAGCGCGGGTGATATCCCAACTCCGTAATGGCCTTTTGCGCACTCAGCGTCATATCAAAACAGAGTGTTCCGGCGCTGTAACGTGTGATAACAGGTTCCTGATTAACGCATTTCCCGTACAGCTCCAGGCCGCGCGCGACCAGAGAAAGCAATGGCCAGGGAACGGTAGCAATTTGGTAGCTCAATCCCAGTTGCTGGCGCAGCAAGGCGTCAAGCATTACAGATAATTTCTGTGGCTGATGATTGCTGATGTTGTAAATACTGCCCGAGCACAAGCCTTCAACTTGCGTTGCCAGCTGCATGGCATACACCACATTTTGCACGAAAGTGAGATCCAATAACGCTTCACCACCGCGCGGCAAACGTAAGCTGCCGCCCCCCTGTTGCAACTGCTGCATCAGACGAGGAACAATCACCTGGTCATGAGGGCCAAACAAACCACGGGGACGCAAAAGGATAAACCTCGTGGCAGGATATTGCGAAACGGCCACGGTAATAACCTGTTCAGCAGCATATTTACTGCTGGCGTAATGACTGGAAAATGTTCGCGCAAGATAATTTTCTGGCAGGTCATAGTGATGTTGAAAATCAAAGTAAACTGCAGGCGTGGAGATATGGATAAACCGGGGAATGTTCAGCCTGCCAGCCGCCTGTGCCAGGGTGTGGGTCGCTTTGACATTGGCAAGCCAGAACGCCGTTTTGTCGCCCCAGGGCGAAGACTTTGCCGCACAGTGCCAGACGGCATCGCAACCCTCCATCAAGCGGGCGCAGTCATCCTCAGTTGCCTCGGTTAAATCGAGAGCCACAAATTGTGCACCTGCGCTTGCGAGAACTTTGCCAATCTCACGATTTCGCCCTGTTGCCACAACCGAAACACCCGATTGCAACAAATATTGCACGGCATTTCGCCCGAGGCCGCTGGTCGCCCCTGTTACGAGGATCTTCACGGTAAAAGCACCATGCCAGCCAGCGTTAACCCCGCCGCCGTGCCAATCAACAGCGCAGGTTTATCCGCAGTAAAACGACCGCTAATTACCGCTTCATGCAGCGCTGTGGGTATAGACGCAGCAACCTGATTGCCGTAGAAGCGGTAGACATCAATAAGCGCAGATTCCGGCACTCGCAGCCGTTTACGCATATGTTCAAGGGAAAGATGACTAGCCTGATGCGGAACGACCGTAACAATATCAGCCAGTTGCAGGCCGCTTTTTTGCAGTAAGCGCGAAAAATAATCTTCAATAAGTGAAGAGGCAAAACGAAACAGCGGTTTCCCCTGCATATGAAAAAGAAAGTCGCTGTCACTCACACCAGAACGAGGATTACGCCGCGTGCCGCCCGCACGAATTTCACACAGTTCGCTGCCTTCGGGATACATTTCGATCAGGCTGGCGATAATCCCGCTGCGACCATCACCTCGCTCAACAATCGCGCACGCCGCGCCATCACCAAAAATGAGTGACGATTCTTCATGATTCCAGTCGATGCCGCGTGAAGCAATATCTGCCGAGACGATAGCAATGCGCCGATATGCTCCACAATTTAATAATCCGGCAGCGACTTCCAGAGCGGAAATAAAACTGACACAGCTACTGTTGATATCAAATCCGGCAACGCCTGCGGGCATAGCAGCGGCTTTAAGAATATGAATTGCGCTACAGGGTAATGCCTGTACGGCAATGGCTGACGCACAAATTAACAGATCAATATCAGAAGGTTTTAAGGCAGCCGATGCTAACGCATTATGCAAGGCTTCTGCCGCCAGTTCGGCCTGGCTGGCGTCGTTGCTGGCAAAATAGCGCCAGCAAATGCCGGAACGTCGCTCAACGTAGCCCGCAGGTTTATTTAACTGAACATCCAGTTGTTGAGAGGTAATTTTATCAGGTGGTAAGGCGATCCCCGTGGCGATTATTTTTAATGCCGCAGAGATCGTCGATTGATTAGGTTGATCCACGGTCAGTGCTCCTTCACTGCTCCATAGGTGGGCCAATCATATCGATGAGGTTCGTTTCTCTACAATCTGAAATATCGACAATGTGTAACTGATGATTTCAGCAGGCTGACAACGTGCGTTACGTTATGCCGGATGCGGCGTGAACGCCTTATCCGGCATGCATATCACGTAATATCAATGAATTGTACGACTCTGTAGGCCTGATAAGCGCAGCGCATCAGGCACTATGTCGTGCTTAGTGGCGAGCGCGCACCAGCTGATACTTACGTGTCAGATACTCCACCGGTACGCTCCAGATGTGCACCAGACGCGAGAACGGGAACAGCAGGAATAACGTCATCCCCAGCACCAGGTGCAGACGGAAGATAAACGCGACACCATCAAGATGTTGAGAAGCGCCACCGTGGAAGGTCACTACCGACTGCGCCCAGCCAACCAGTTTCATCATCTCGCTACCGTCCATATGCTGGGCAGAGAATGGAATGGTCAGCAGACCCAGCGCGCACTGGATAACGAGCAGCGACAGGATCAGGATATCCGCTCCGGTAGTGGTTGCACGCACGCGAGGGCTGAACAGACGGCGCTTCAGCAACAGCACGCCGCCAATCAGACACAGCACGCCGCTGGCACCACCAGCAAACATCGCCATTTTTTGTTTCACTTCGATCGGCAACCACGCTTCATACATCCAGTGCGGCGTCAGCATACCGAAGAAGTGGCCGACGAAAATCCCCAGAATGCCGATATGGAACAGGTTCGACGCCAGGTTCATTCCTTTACGGTCCAGCATCTGGCTGGATGCCGCGCGCCAGGTATACTGCCCGTAGTCATAACGCAGCCAGCTACCAATCAGGAAGACCGCCCCGGCTATGTACGGGTAGATATCAAAGAAGAACATATTCAGGAATTGCATTAGTGCTGTCCTCCGGTGGTGATATTCAGATATTGCGGCGCGACGGCACCGGCAAAGCGACGCTGATGAGCAGTGATTGCTGAATCACCGCAGCCTTTGTCAGCAAAGAATTTAACCTGCTCTTCTTCCCAGACGGCATCCAGCGCCTGCGGCGTATCGTCGCGCGCTTCGTCGGCAATTTTTTCCGCCACTTTGTCACTGTCGATAGCGGTATTCGCCAGTTTCAGCAGCAGATCAAACAGCACGGCATAACGGCTTTCACGCTGTTGCAGACGCGCGCTCAGCAATGCCAGAATCGGCGCGATATCTTTCAAACCTTCCACGGCTTCGCTTTGCGGCAGCTGCGCCAGATATTCCAGATACAGCGGCAGATGGTCCGGCAATTCGCGGCTGTTTAACTGCAAGCCGTGCTGCTCGTACTGCGCCAACAGGTCAACCATTGCCTGACCACGATCGCGGGATTCACCGTGAACATGTTCGAATAGCAACAGTGACGTGGCGCGACCACGATCGAACAGTTCGCTGTACTGCGCCTGGGCATCCAGCGGATCCATCGCCGTTAAATCGCGCAGGAAAATGCCCAGCGCATGGGCATCTTCTTTCGACAAATTTTCCGACGCGGCAATCGCCTCGAACATCTCCTGTTGATGCTGCCATAAGGCAGCATCCGGATATTCAAGGAGACGCGATACAATCACGAGTTCGATCATGGATGCGGCTCCATTTTGCTGGTCACATCGATGGCATCGATACGACGGCTGTTGAACAGATTGAATTTGGTATCTGAACCGTGGCAGCCGTCACCAAAGGTAAAGCCGCAGCCATTTTTCTCCGGGAAGGCTTCCCGCGCCAGTTCACGATGACTGCTCGGCACCACAAAGCGATCTTCGTAGTTAGCAATCGCCAGATAACGATACATTTCCTGCGCCTGGGCTTCGGTCAGACCGACCTCTTCCAGCGCACGGGTATCAACTTTACCGTCAACGGTTTCAGCACGTTTGTAATGACGCATCGCCAGCATGCGTTTCAGCGCACGCAGTACCGGTTGGGTGTCGCCTGCGGTCAGCAGGTTAGCCAGATACTGTACCGGGATACGCAGGCTTTCGACGTCTGGCAAAATGCCGTTGCTGCCCAACTCGCCAGCGTCTGCCGCAGACTGAATCGGAGACAGAGGCGGTACGTACCAGACCATCGGCAGGGTGCGATATTCCGGATGCAGCGGCAGCGCCAGTTTCCATTCCATCGCCATTTTATAAACCGGCGACTGCTGCGCAGCTTCAATAACGCTCAGCGGGATACCATCTTTGATCGCCTGCTCGATGACCTTCGGATCGTTCGGATCGAGGAACACGTCCAGCTGACGCTGGTAGAGATCTTTTTCGTTCTCGGTGCTGGCCGCACGTTCAATGGCGTCCGCATCGTACAGCAGCACGCCGAGATAACGGATACGACCGACACAGGTTTCTGAACACACCGTCGGCTGACCGGCTTCAATACGCGGATAGCAGAAGATGCACTTCTCAGACTTACCGCTCTTCCAGTTGAAGTAGATTTTTTTGTATGGGCATCCGGTGATGCACATACGCCAGCCACGGCATTTGTCCTGATCGATCAGGACGATGCCATCTTCTTCACGCTTGTAAATCGCACCGCTCGGGCAGGTCGCCACACATGCCGGGTTCAGGCAGTGTTCGCACAGGCGCGGCAAATACATCATGAAGGTGTTTTCGAACTGGCTATACATCGCCTTCTGGATGTTGTCGAAGTTCTTGTCTTTCGCCAGTTTGTCAAACTCGCCGCCCAGGTCATCTTCCCAGTTCGGCCCTTTTTCGATTTTCGCCATCCGTTCGCCGGTAATCAGCGAACGCGGACGGGCAATCGGCTGCGATTTGCTGCCTTCCGGCGCGGTATGTAGGTTCTGATAGTCAAAATCAAACGGCTCGTAATAATCGTCGATCCCCGGCAGATGCGGGTTAGCGAAGATTTTACCCAACAGCATGGCGCGGTTACCCATGCGCGGTTGCAGTTTGCCGTTGATTTTACGGATCCAGCCGCCTTTGTATTTTTCCTGGTTTTCCCAGTCAGTCGGGAAGCCCTGGCCCGGCTTGGTTTCAACGTTGTTGAACCACGCGTATTCCACGCCTTCGCGGCTGGTCCAGACGTTTTTACAGGTAACTGAACAGGTGTGGCAGCCGATGCACTTATCGAGATTCAGCACCATGCCGACTTGTGAACGAATTTTCATTTTACGCTCTCCTGTACCTGGTCATTGCCTTCGCCATCTAACCAGTCAATGTTCTTCATCTTACGCACTACAACAAACTCATCGCGGTTAGAACCTACAGTGCCGTAGTAGTTAAAGCCGTATGCCAGATGGGCATAGCCGCCGATCATATGCGTCGGTTTCGGCGTGATACGGGTGACCGAGTTATGGATACCACCACGCTGTTGGGTAATTTCCGAACCAGGCAGGTTAACGATACGTTCCTGCGCGTGGTACATCATGGTCATCCCTGCCGGAACACGCTGGCTGACAACCGCACGGGCAGTCAGTGCACCGTTGCTGTTGAAGACTTCAATCCAGTCGTTATCGGCGATACCCAGATCTTTGGCATCGGCTTCACTCAGCCAGACCACCGGACCACCGCGACCTAAAGTCAGCATCAGCAGGTTGTCGCTATAGGTGGAGTGGATCCCCCACTTCTGGTGCGGCGTCAGGAAGTTGAGCGCTTTTTCCGGATTACCGTTGGATTTCTGGCCCATCACTTCTTTCACCGAACGGGTGTCAATCGGCGGACGATAAACCAGCAGGCTTTCACCGAAATCACGCATCCACTGATGATCCTGATAAAGCTGCTGACGACCCGAGAGCGTGCGCCACGGGATCAGCTCGTGAACGTTGGTGTAACCGGCGTTGTAAGAAACGTGTTCATCTTCCAGACCAGACCAGGTCGGGCTGGAGATAATTTTGCGCGGCTGTGCCTGAATATCGCGGAAGCGGATCTTCTCGTCTTCTTTATTCAGCGCCAGATGCGTATGGTCACGACCGGTAAATTCGCTCAGGGCAGCCCAGGCTTTCACGGCTACCTGACCGTTAGTTTCCGGTGCCAGCGTCAGGATCATCTCTGCCGCATCAATGGCGGTGTTCAGCATCGGCTGGCCTTTCGCCGGACCTTCCGCTTTGGTGTAGTTGAGCTTACGCAGCAGATCCATCTCGCTCTGGGTGTTCCAGGCAATCCCTTTACCACCGTTACCGATTTTCTCCATCAGCGGGCCGATAGAGGTAAAGCGTTCGTAAGTTGCCGGATAATCGCGCTCTACGACCATAATGTGCGGTGCGGTTTTACCGGGGATCAGGTCGCATTCGCCTTTTTTCCAGTCTTTCACATCCAGCGGCTGCGCCAGTTCAGCGGCAGAGTCGTGCTGGATCGGCAGCGTGACGATGTCGGTTTCTTTACCCAGATGACCAACGCACACTTCGGAGAATTTCTTGGCGATGGCTTTGTAGATTTCCCAGTCACTTTTCGCTTCCCAGGCCGGATCGACCGCCGCAGACAGCGGGTGAATAAACGGATGCATATCCGAAGTATTCATGTCGTCTTTTTCGTACCAGGTCGCCGTCGGCAAAATGATGTCGGAATAGAGACAGGTGCTCGACAGACGGAAGTCCAGCGTCACCACCAGATCCAGCTTGCCTTCCAGACCGTTGTCCTGCCAGTCCACTTCTTCCGGCTTCACGCCGCCCTGCTGCCCCAGATCTTTACCCTGGATACCGTGTTCCGTCCCCAGCAGGTACTTGAGCATAAACTCATGACCTTTACCGGAAGAACCGAGCAGGTTAGAACGCCAGATGAACAGGTTACGCGGGTGGTTTTTACCGTTTTCTGGTTGTTCAGCCGCAAAACGGATGGAACCGTCTTTCAGGGATTTCACGGTGTAATCCACCGGATTCATCCCGGCTTTTTCTGCTTCGCGAGCGATAGTCAGCGGGTTAGTGCCTAACTGCGGTGCAGACGGCAGCCAGCCCATGCGTTCCGCACGAACGTTGAAGTCGATCAGATGTCCGGTGTAGCGGGATTTATCCGCCATCGGCGACAGCAGCTCTTCCGCAGTCACGGTTTCATAACGCCACTGGCTGGAGTGGTTATAGAAGTAAGAGGTGCTGTTCATGTGACGCGCCGGACGCTGCCAGTCAAGGGCAAACGCCAGCGGCTGCCAGCCGGTTTGCGGACGCAGTTTTTCCTGACCTACGTAGTGCGCCCAGCCGCCGCCGCTCTGACCAATACAGCCGCAGAAAATCAGCATGTTGATCAGACCACGGTAGTTCATATCGAGGTGGTACCAGTGGTTCAGACCCGCACCGACGATAATCATCGAACGACCGTGCGTCTTGTCAGCGTTATCAGCAAATTCACGGGCAATACGGATAATCTGGCTGCGAGAAACGCCAGTGATCTGCTCGGCCCACGCCGGAGTGTAAGCTTTCACATCGTCGTAGCTGGTTGCGCAGTTAACGTCGTTCAGGCCGCGTTCCAGACCGTAGTTTGCCAGCGTCAGATCATAAACGGTGGTCACCAGAGCGGTGCTACCGTCGGCCAGTTGCAGGCGTTTTACCGGCAGTTTGTGCAGCAGAATGTTTTCCAGCTCCACTTTGTTGAAGTGTTCAGTGCCGTCGCCGCCAAAGTACGGGAAGCCCACTTCAGCGATCTCATCCTGGCTACCCAGCAGACTCAGTTGCAGCTCAGTTTCTTCGCCGGTTTTACCGTCGCGCTGCTCCAGATTCCATTTGCCCTTCTCGCCCCAGCGGAAGCCAATAGAACCGTTCGGCGCAACCATTTCGCCATTGGTATTAAAGGCGACAGTTTTCCATTCCGGATTGTTTTCCTGGCCCAGCGCATCCACCAGATCGGCAGCGCGCAGCATACGACCCGCAGCGTAGTAACCGTCGCGCTCTTCCAGCATCACCAGCATCGGCATGTCGGTGTAGCGACGCACATAGTCGGTGAAATACTGGCTTGGGTTGTCGAGGTGGAATTCACGCAGCATTACGTGGCCCATCGCCAGCGCCATTGCCGCATCGGTGCCTTGTTTCGGTGCCAGCCAAAGATCGCACAATTTGGCGATTTCAGCGTAGTCCGGCGTTACGGCAACAGTTTTGGTGCCTTTGTAACGCACTTCAGTAAAGAAGTGAGCATCCGGGGTACGCGTCTGCGGCACGTTTGAACCCCAGGCGATGATGTAGCTGGAGTTGTACCAGTCAGCGGATTCCGGAACGTCAGTTTGCTCGCCCCAGGTTTGCGGAGACGCAGGAGGCAGGTCGCAGTACCAGTCGTAGAAGCTCAAGCAAGTACCGCCAATCAGCGAGAGATAGCGCGCACCCGATGCGTAAGAAACCATCGACATTGCCGGAATTGGCGAGAAGCCAGCGACACGGTCCGGGCCGTAGTTTTTGATGGTGTAAACGTTAGATGCGGCGATCAGTTCGTTCACTTCCTGCCAGGAAGAACGAACAAAACCACCGCGTCCACGCGCCTGCTTAAAGCTTTTCGCTTTATCGGCGTCTTCAATGATAGAAGCCCATGCCTCAACCGGATCGCTATGCAGCGCCTTCGCTTCACGCCACATTTTCATCAGGCGTTTGCGCATCATTGGGTATTTCAGGCGGTTGGCGCTATAGAGATACCAGGAGTAGCTGGCGCCGCGCGGGCAGCCGCGAGGTTCATGGTTTGGCAGGTCCGGACGGGTACGCGGATAGTCAGTCTGCTGGGTTTCCCAGGTCACCAGACCGTTTTTAACGTAGATTTTCCAGCTACAGGAGCCGGTGCAGTTTACCCCGTGGGTAGAGCGGACGATTTTGTCATGCTGCCAACGCTGGCGATATCCATCCTCCCAGTCACGGTTGGTATTGAGAAGCTGGCCATGCCCATCGGCAAAGGTTTCGCCCTTCTGCTTGAAGTAGCGAAACCGGTCCAGGAATTTACTCATCGGTTTTCTCCTGTGGGAGCCTGTCGGCTCTCTGATAAATCGACATTGCTAATGTTTAAAGGCAAGGTAACGCTCTGAAACAACGTGGGAATTGATAACGATCAAGAGTGGTGGGGATGAAAAATAAAGTAAATTCCTAAGATACTCCTTAAGGGTAATTAATAATTTATATCTAACATACTGTAAATTAATGGTTTTTATGCTATCTCACATTTATACATTTCGGATTTTTATACAGGTGGGTATTAAGGAGTATCCCCCATGGATGACATATTAATGGTGCTTAATTGACGCAATTGAAAATAATTATCGCCCTCAAAGTATGTTGTAACTAAATGACAAATAAAAAAAGCGCGACATTACGCCGCGCAAAGGATAATCAAATATTTTACTCTATATAATTCGAGTTACAGGAAGGCGGCAAGTGAATGAATCCCAGGAGCTTACTAAAGTAAGTGACTGGAGTGAATGAACGCAGCCGCAGCACATGTAACCCGAAGTATGACGAGTAACGATTTATTTTTTAGAATGCCGACCGTATACCGCCCAGGTAATCACCACGCAGGCGATATAGAAAATCAAAAATACTTTCATTGCACCGACTGGCGAACCCGTTAATGCCAGTGAGCTACCAAACGCTTTCGGGATAAAGAAGCCACCGATAGCACCAATCGCAGAGATGAAGCCAAGTGCCGCCGCAGTGTCGGTTGCCGCTTCACGCATGGCACGTTCGTCAGAACCCCCTTCTGCTTTCACGCGATCCATTGTCAGTTTACGGAAGATCACGGAAATCATCTGGAAAGTGGAACCACTACCCAGCCCTGCGGTCAGGAACAGCGCCAGGAAGACCGCAAAGAACGCCATGAAGCTTCCGCCCTGCCCGTCAGTCGGTAAGGTGAGGAACAGCAAGCCACTGAAAATCGCCATCAGCACGAAGTTCACCAGCGTGACACGGGTACCGCCAAGACGGTCAGACAATGCACCACCAGCAGAACGCGCCAGTGCGCCAATAAACGGTCCGAAGAAGGCGTAGTGCAGAATCTGCACGTCCGGGAACTGCGTTTTTGACAACATGGCAAAGCCCGCAGAGAAACCGATGAAGGAGCCGAAGGTTGCCAGATACAGCAGACTCATAATCCACAGATGCCCACGTTTGAGTACCGGTAACTGCTCCTTGATGGAGGCTTTCGAGGTAGCAAGGTCGTTCATGCCAAACCATGCCGCGATGGTGAAGATGGCGAGGAACGGCACCCATACCCAGGACGCGTTCGCCAGATACAGCTCGGTGCCATCAGGCTGTGTTACCCCCTGGCTACCAAATGCAGCAAAAATTGACAGTGATACCACCAGCGGAGCAACCAGCTGCATAACGCTGACACCCATGTTGCCCAGACCACCATTCAGGCCCAGCGCGCCACCCTGCTTCTGTTTCGGAAAGAAGAAGCTGATGTTTGCCATACTGGAGGCGAAGTTCGCGCCAGCAAAGCCGCACAGCAGAGAGATGATGATGAAGACGCTATAAGGCGTGGAGGTATCCTGCACGGCAAAACCCAGCCAGACGCAAGGAATAATCAGAATACCGGTGCTGAATGCCGTCCAGCGACGACCACCGAAGATTGGAACCATAAAGGAGTATGGAACACGTAATAATGCGCCAGAAACTGAAGGTAGCGCAGTCAGCATAAATAGCTGATCGGTCGTAAAATTAAAGCCGACTTTCGGTAGGTTCACCGCAACGGCACTGAATAACATCCATACGCAAAACGCCAGAAGCAGGCAGGGAACGGAAATCCACAGGTTACGGCTGGCGATGCGTTGACCGCGTTGTTGCCAGAACGCAGGATCTTCCGGTCGCCAATCTGTAATGACTGCTCCAGTAGCCCTTTCGGGGGCGGATGAGTGACTCATAGACACCTCTGATACTCGTTTCGATGTCTGCCACCTTAGTGTCTGTAGCCAAAGGCAATTTGATGTAAATCAAACGACAATATAACTTTATCTATCATTGATATTTATCATTACCCATAGTGAGTACAGAGATTTCATAAAAATTTTGAGATTTTTCACGACACTGTAAAATCCCTACCCTTACTGACGTAAAGCGACTAACCACACGGCAAATAAGGAGTAACTCTTTCCGGGTATGGGTATACTTCAGCCAATAGCCGAGAATACTGCCATTCCAGAATGTATCGTCACATTCATTAAGGTTATTGCTCATTCAAAGCCTGAAGGAAGAGGTTTATATGCTTAAACGTTGTCTCTCTCCGCTCACCCTGGTTAATCAGGTTGCGCTGATTGTTTTGCTTTCTACCGCCATTGGACTGGCGGGGATGGCAGTTTCTGGCTGGCTGGTGCAAGGCGTTCAGGGCAGCGCCCATGCGATCAACAAAGCGGGATCGCTGCGCATGCAAAGTTACCGTCTGCTGGCGGCTGTGCCATTAAGCGAGAATGACAAGCCCTTAATCAAAGAGATGGAACAAACGGCATTTAGCACCGAGTTAACTCGTGCGGCAGAACGAGACGGGCAACTGGCGCAATTACAGGGGCTACAGGATTACTGGCGCAATGAATTGATTCCTGCGCTGTTGCGTGCACAAAACCGCGAAACGGTGTCGGCAGACGTCAGCCAGTTTGTTGCCGGGCTTGATAAGCTGGTTTCTGGTTTCGATCGCACCACCGAAACGCGTATTGAGACAGTTGTGCTGGTCCACCGGGTAATGGCGGTCTTTATGGCGCTTTTACTGGTGTTTACCATTATCTGGCTGCGAGCGCGTTTGCTTCAACCGTGGCGACAATTACTGGCAATGGCCAGCGCTGTCAGTCATCGCGATTTTAGTAAGAGAGCGAATATCAGCGGACGCAACGAGATGGCGATGTTGGGGACTGCACTGAACAATATGTCTGCTGAACTGGCGGAAAGTTATGCCGTGCTTGAGCAGCGGGTACAGGAGAAAACTGCCGGACTGGAGCATAAAAATCAGATTCTCTCTTTTTTGTGGCAGGCCAACCGCCGTTTGCATTCCCGCGCTCCGCTGTGTGAACGCCTGTCGCCTGTGCTTAACGGTCTGCAAAATTTAACCTTGTTGCGTGATATCGAACTACGGGTATATGACACGGAAGATGAAGAGAACCATCAGGAGTTCACCTGTCAGCCAGATATGACTTGCGATGATAAAGGCTGCCATCTCTGCCCACGCGGCGTTTTACCCGTTGGCGATCGCGGCACTACGTTGAAATGGCGGTTAGCGGATTCTCATATGCAGTATGGTATTTTGCTGGCTACCCTGCCGCAGGGGCGTCATCTTAGCCATGATCAACAACAACTGGTGGATACCCTGGTTGAACAGCTCACCGCCACGCTGGCGTTGGATCGCCATCAGGAGCGCCAGCAGCAGTTGATCGTGATGGAAGAGCGTGCCACCATTGCGCGCGAACTGCATGATTCTATTGCTCAATCGCTCTCTTGCATGAAAATGCAGGTAAGTTGTTTACAGATGCAAGGCGACGCGCTGCCAGAAAGCAGCCGCGAACTGTTAAGCCAGATCCGTAACGAACTGAATGCGTCCTGGGCGCAGTTGCGTGAGTTACTCACCACATTTCGTTTACAGCTCACCGAACCAGGATTACGTCCCGCACTGGAGGCGAGCTGCGAAGAGTACAGCGCCAAATTTGGCTTCCCGGTGAAGCTGAATTACCAATTGCCGCCACGTCTGGTGCCTTCACATCAGGCAATCCATCTGTTGCAAATTGCCCGTGAGGCATTAAGTAACGCCCTCAAACATTCGCAAGCAAGTGAGGTGGTGGTTACGGTGGCGCAAAACGATAATCAGGTAAAACTGACCGTTCAGGATAATGGCTGCGGCGTGCCTGAAAATGCCATCCGCAGCAATCACTACGGCATGATAATAATGCGCGACCGTGCGCAAAGTTTACGAGGCGATTGCCGCGTCCGCCGTCGTGAATCAGGTGGCACCGAAGTGGTGGTCACCTTTATTCCCGAAAAAACTTTCACAGACGTCCAAGGAGATACCCATGAGTAATCAGGAACCGGCTACTATCCTGCTGATTGACGATCACCCGATGCTGCGAACTGGCGTAAAACAGCTTATTAGTATGGCACCAGATATCACCGTGGTTGGCGAAGCGAGTAATGGCGAACAGGGTATTGAACTGGCGGAGTCTCTTGATCCCGATCTGATCCTGTTAGATCTCAATATGCCCGGCATGAACGGTCTGGAAACGCTGGATAAACTGCGCGAAAAGTCCCTCTCTGGCCGTATTGTGGTGTTCAGCGTCTCTAACCATGAAGAGGACGTGGTAACCGCATTGAAACGCGGTGCAGATGGCTATCTGTTAAAAGATATGGAGCCAGAAGATTTACTGAAAGCATTGCATCAGGCTGCCGCTGGCGAAATGGTCTTAAGCGAAGCGTTGACCCCTGTTCTGGCCGCCAGCCTGCGCGCTAACCGCGCTACGACTGAGCGTGATGTTAACCAGTTAACACCACGTGAACGCGACATTCTAAAACTAATAGCCCAGGGCTTACCGAATAAGATGATTGCCCGTCGCCTGGACATCACTGAAAGCACGGTTAAAGTGCATGTGAAACACATGCTGAAAAAAATGAAGCTCAAATCTCGTGTAGAAGCTGCGGTATGGGTGCATCAGGAACGTATTTTCTGATTACGGTTCCCAGATCGGTTCGTCGTTCGACATTGCGTCGAAAGGTTCGGCAAGCGTTAGCGTGATCTCATTGGAAGAGACACGCTGCCCCTGGTTATCCTCCACCACTACCGACAATCGCCATTGATTGCTCGCCCCTTCCCCACTTTGCCAGTCCGGCATGATCAACGTCCAGCCATCCGCACTATTGGCTGTCGCTCCCGATGTCAGACTTAACATCTGCGTATCTCCCTGCCAGATCAATTGCCGAATACCGTAATGACTGCGAATTTGTAATTTCAGTGGCACGGTTTCACCAGGTTTAAGATCCCAGGGCGGCGTTGCCAGAAACACCGTTAAGGTTTTACGTTGCCGATACTCAATAGTCGGCAGATTATTTCGCTGCGGATTGTCATAGCGACTGCCGCGTAGCGACTGGCTTTCAGCAACTTCGCCAGCAGAAAGCTGTTTGTTGAGCGGCACGCCAAAACGGTAGTTAATATTCAGTCCGAGGTTATTTTGCCTTTCTCCACTTTCCCCCTGTTTATGCAGGGCGGTTACTGTAACGAGTGGGACAGGTGTGTAATTTAGTCCAAGACTCAAGGCGACGGGATTGTGATAACCCGTGCCGGTGTTAAACAAATCAACACTCTGACCAAAATATTGTTCGAGGCTAACGCTGGTGTTGATATGCTGGTAAAACGGCATCCGCATCCGGGCCGTCAAGTCGTAACCACGCGCCATTCGTTGCTCGAGCGTGGCGGTCTGTTCACGCCAGGAGGCAAAAGGCTGGTAATAGTTTGCTGACAACCGCAAATATTCCCCCCACGCTTCGGCACCGAAACCTGCTCGCTGGAGATTTTGATCCAGCAAGTTGTCATAAAAAGTGTTATATCCCACCAGCCAGTTGCCACGCGCCCAGCGTTGGCCTGCGCCAAGGTTACTGACCAGACCATCATCCTGCTGAGTGAGCCCAATCTGGCTCCATGTAAGATAACGTTCGTTATCCTGTAGCGGTACAAACCAGCTCCCCCGGCTACCTGTAAAATGTCCTTCGTTATCCACTTTGACGTCGACACTGGCGTTCCCCCACGGCGATAGCCAGGATTCCACGTGCTGATTGACCTGCTGGCTAAGCGCATCGCGGACTTTTCCCAACGCAAAAGCTCTCGCCTGCTCGCCAGTGTCCTGACCTTTATCAGTCATACTGGTTTCACCAAAATCTTTCACAATTTCAGCAAAATGTTTTTCACCGTCATGATTTTCCGCAGCCATTCCTAAGTCAGGAAGACCGTCACTGTCGTTATCAAAAGGATTTGCCGCTTGCTGTTTAAAAGAGGACTGTGCGCTAGCTATACCGCCTGCCAGCAGCAAGAGTAAACAAATTGCGATAATGCGCGGGACGAAACGGCTCAAAACGTCAGTAATTTCCAATAAAAATGAACAGCTACAGCTTTATAGAATAACGATTACTGGTAATTTTTCTTGTACTTTTGCATGCTTTATGACAAATCCTAAAAAATGTGTCGGATTGGTCAGACAGCACACAAGCTGTAAGATAGAAACTGAACATCTAATTCCCTGAATACAGGAGTAAATAATGCAAAGAATCGTGATCGTTGCCAATGGCGCCCCCTACGGGAGCGAATCCTTATTTAACAGCCTGCGGCTGGCCATTGCGCTACGAGAGCAGGAAAGCTACCTGGATCTGCGTCTATTCCTGATGTCTGATGCGGTCACTGCCGGATTGCGCGGACAAAAACCTGGGGAAGGCTATAACATTCAGCAAATGCTGGAGATCCTCACGGCGCAAAATGTGCCAGTGAAATTGTGCAAAACCTGCACCGATGGTCGTGGCATCAGCACACTTCCACTGATTGATGGAGTGGAAATTGGTACTCTGGTAGAACTGGCGCAATGGACGCTGCTTGCCGATAAAGTGCTCACATTTTAACGTAAGTATGGGGCGCTCAAGATAATAGAGATGCCCCACTGCTAAAATGTTTTATCGGGCAAACCCGGGCCGTAACACACCATCCGGGAAATTTTCCGCCAGAAGTTTTTTCACCGACACCAGTAAATCACTCAGCCCGTCATCCTGCATCCCCAGTTTGTTAAGCGCTTGTTCCAGGGAAAACAAGTACTGTGCGTTGGTTCCCAATGGCCCACTCGCCGCAGCAATCAACGGGGCAATCACCTGAGCGCGGGTATCGGATTCATACTCAGGATGACGCGGGTCCATAATGAACACCAGCGCATTGACGGTGCGGCCATCGTCAAGATGAAGCTGACACCAGGACGGCAGATAGCAGCCAGTAATCATCTCACGCTTCCACAGTAAGGTCAGCTCCTGCTCCAGGGACTCTTCCGGCAGACGATACGCAACGCCCGTGGTACGCCCGCCCTCTTTCAGTGCAAGCATCCTCCCCGGCTGGTGCGCAGTTCCCCGCCCGGCAGTAAGCCGCAAACAGAAAGCGCGATGCCACCCAACCAGCGTACCGGTGCACGACTCGGTAAACTCCAGCGCCGGATTCCACATTAATGATCCATAGCCGAAGATCCACACCGGTCCCTCATCAGGTCGACAAGCCAGCGTCGCCGCCAGTGAGGCCGCCCGTTGTTCTGCCGACCATAAGAGTGATTCTTCAATGGCACCAAATGCCGTTTTACAATCGGCATTCATCAAGAAATCACGCGTTATCACCTTACACCTCCGCCACTGCATACTTCCCTGCGACAACTTTTTGGTGTCTTCCGGACATTTTTACTGCTCATTTTGAAACCACTATTGGGACAATATGCAATCCACAGACCACTTGCAAGGCAACACCGCACGAATAGCTTTAACTTGCCGCTGAGTTTTACGATGTTTTATGCCATTTATCATCATCGCCTTTGGCATATTCATGTTTCACCGCAGCCCAGGCTACTTTATGTGCGGTCTCTTCGCGACTGGCATCATCACGCCGGTCTTCTTTATCTTTATATTGCTCCCAGGCGCTGTTGAATGCTTCTTTATAGATATCCTGGGCATGAGTGGGTAAAACGTGTTTTACGCTTTCCGGCAGGTCGCTTTTCGTTTTATACGGCATTGTTGACTCCTTTTTTAAAATTGAACATTAAGTGTGATCAACAATATCCCCTCTTGCCAAAACATAAGAATTCTCAGGTCAGACTCTTCTTAAGAGACGCGAATACAAACATTGTCTAAACACGTAGCTTATTTTTATGCACCGAAGAGTAAAAAAACGACTACGGGGTAAAA
The DNA here is from genome assembly GCF_005781105.1 of Escherichia sp. E2586. NCBI lineage: Bacteria > Pseudomonadati > Pseudomonadota > Gammaproteobacteria > Enterobacterales > Enterobacteriaceae > Escherichia > Escherichia sp. E2586. The sequence goes on along the minus strand of NZ_VATN01000019.1, from coordinate 151,313 downwards.
TTTCGTAAAATGTTACCGATATCCTGACACTTTCTGTTATTTTTCCTGCCTATTTATTACATTTCCGACAAATTCATCTGCAAAGGATAACCATAATGACAAATGCTCACGAGGCGGTAAAAACCCGCCACAAGGAGACTTCGCTTATTTTCCCGGTTCTGGCGCTGGTAGTGCTGTCCCTGTGGGGAAGCAGCCAAACACTACCAGTGGTTATTGGCATCAATCTTCTTGCTCTTATTGGTATTTTAAGCAGTGCTTTTAGTGTTGTCCGTCATGCGGACGTACTAGCCCATCGTCTGGGTGAACCTTACGGTTCGCTTATTCTTAGCCTTTCCGTCGTTATTCTTGAAGTCAGTTTGATTTCAGCCTTAATGGCGACCGGCGATGCAGCGCCGACGTTAATGCGAGATACGCTCTATTCAATCATTATGATTGTTACCGGCGGACTGGTTGGTTTTTCATTACTGCTGGGCGGCCGTAAATTTGCTACCCAATATATGAATCTGTTTGGTATTAAACAGTATTTAATTGCTCTGTTCCCATTAGCCATAATCGTGCTGGTATTTCCGATGGCGCTACCTGCGGCGAATTTTTCGACCGGTCAGGCGTTACTTGTGGCATTAATTTCCGCAGCGATGTACGGCGTATTTTTGCTGATTCAGACCAAAACGCATCAAAGCCTGTTTGTTTATGAACATGAAGATGACAGCGATGATGACGACCCGCATCATGGCAAACCGTCTGCTCATAGCAGCCTGTGGCATGCCATCTGGTTAATTATCCATCTAATTGCCGTTATTGCGGTCACCAAAATGAACGCCAGCCCGCTAGAAACATTGCTCACCAGCATGAATGCGCCGGTGGCCTTTACCGGTTTCCTGGTAGCGCTATTGATTCTGTCGCCGGAAGGTTTGGGCGCGTTAAAAGCAGTTTTAAGCAACCAGGTCCAGCGCGCGATGAATCTGTTCTTTGGCTCGGTATTAGCGACTATTTCGCTTACCGTACCTGTTGTAACGCTTATCGCCTTTATGACGGGTAATGAATTGCAGTTTGCTCTGGGCGCACCAGAGATGGTGGTAATGGTAGCCTCTTTGGTACTGTGCCATATTTCATTTTCAACTGGCCGTACCAACGTGCTCAACGGCGCGGCGCATCTGGCACTGTTTGCAGCTTATTTAATGACAATATTTGCCTGACATTTATATCTCCTCCGATGGCGGAAATCGGAGGAGATAATAAAAATTATCTGCTTATAGTATTTCTTCATACTACCTGAACAGATCGTTAATCAGATTTGCGAGCCTGTACCACAACCTGCACGCAACCACTGCAACAGCTGATGAAAAGCCGGAACGCGTACAGCATTGCGCACATTTCAGGGATGAAGTGAATATAAATTGAGCCGTAGTATCCACACCAAGCCGGAGTTATCCGGTGAGGCGCAATGTTGTGGGGGCTTTATCCCTGGCGGCATTGGTTGCTGGAAAGAGAAAACCCCCGCACGTTGAGAGGTCAAACCTGACAACAGAACGGGGGCTAATCTTGAACCAGAACAATTCAAGAATAGCCGCGAAATGTTGTCATTACAACAAAAAGGCGGCTATATGACGCTCGCGCAGTTTGCCGTGATTTTCTGGCACGACCTGGCAGCACCGATCCTTGCGGGAATTATTACCGCAGCAATTGTCAGCTGGTGGCGTAGCCGAAAGTAAGGTGAAAACGGGCGTCAGGCTGCCGTAAAAGCAATATGCGCCCGAAACCGGCCGCAGGGTTAACAGCCTGCGGCCTTTTTTGTATTTATCTCTTCCACAAGTAGACACTGGCAACCAGATCTGGAAGCTCATCCAGTGCACTCATGAAACGACTGCAACAGCTGATGAAAAGCCGGAACGCGAACAGCATTGCGCACATTTCAGGGATGAAGTGAAGATGAATTGAGACGTAGTATCGACACCAAGCCGGAGTTATCCGGTGAGGCGCAATGTTGCGGGGGCTTTATCCCTGGCGGCATTGGTTGCTGGAAAGAGAAAACCCCCGCACGTTGAGAGGTCAAACCTGACAACAGAACGGGGGCTAATCTTGAAACCAGACACTTCAAGAATAGCCGCAAAATGTTGTCATTACAACAAGGCGGCTATATGACGCTCGCGCAGTTTGCCGTGATTTTCTGGCACGACCTGGCAGCACCGATCCTGGCGGGAATTATTACCGCAGCGATTGTTGGCTGGTGGCGTAACCGGAAGTAAGGTGAAAACGGGCGTCAGGCTGCCGTGATGGCAATGTGCGCCCGAAACCGGTCGCAGGGGTAACAGCCTGCGGCCTTTTTTGTCTTCTTTGACCATCAAAAAAGCCCTATCGTATAACGATAAGGCTTTTGTTTTCAAAGCAGAAAAGATTACTTGCTGGTATCCAGCTCTTCGAAACCTTTAACCAGATCATCAATCGCTTTCATCTGCTTGAGGAACGGCTCCAGTTTAGCCAGCGGCAGCGCGGATGGACCGTCACATTTCGCATGTTCCGGATCCGGATGCGCTTCAATAAACAGACCAGCCAAACCTACAGCCATACCGGCACGTGCCAGTTCGGCAACCTGGGCGCGGCGACCACCAGAAGCTGCACCAAACGGATCGCGGCATTGCAGTGCGTGGGTAACGTCGAAAATTACCGGGGAGTTGCCAGAGACTTTCTTCATTATGCTGAAGCCCAGCATATCAACGACCAGGTTGTCGTAACCAAAGTTAGCGCCACGGTCACAAAGAATCACTTTATCGTTGCCGCCTTCTTTGAATTTATCAACGATATTACCCATTTGGCCTGGGCTCACGAACTGTGGTTTCTTGACGTTAATTACCGCGCCAGTCTTCGCCATTGCTTCCACCAGGTCAGTCTGGCGAGCAAGAAACGCTGGCAACTGAATAACATCTACCACATCAGCAACAGGCTGTGCCTGGCTTGGCTCGTGAACGTCAGTGATAATTTTTACGCCAAATGTCTGTTTCAGTTCCTGGAAGATTTTCATCCCTTCTTCCAGTCCTGGTCCACGATAAGAGTGGATGGAGGAACGGTTGGCTTTGTCAAAAGAGGCTTTGAACACGTAAGGGATACCCAGTTTCTGGGTTACGGTTACGTAGTGTTCGCAAATGCGCATCGCCAGATCGCGAGATTCCAGCACGTTCATACCACCAAACAGCACGAACGGCAGGTCATTTGCTACGTTGATGTCGCCAATGCTAACCACTTTTTGTTTCATAGGATCGCCTTAATCTTAAGTAAAGTGTCGATTAATTAATGCAGCACAATATGTTTATGCGCAATGTTGTTAATTTGCGCACGTATCATTTCGCTGATCGGGTCTTCCGGACACTGTTCAACGAAATAATTTAAATCATTCAACGCAACGTGTTCGCAATCCAGTTGCGCGTAAATCAACCCACGATCGCGAATTTCATAAGGATCTTCCGGGTTAAATTGTAATAAGGCCTCGCTGGTGCGTAATGCCAGTTCCATCTGATTTTCTTCCATCAGCGACGCTTTCAGCGTATCCAACAGTTTACGGATAACCTCAATGTTATCGGCTTCATCCAGGTCTTCATAAAACAGTTCCGCAGACGGGCTGATATTTCCCTTTAACCACACATCCAGCATATGTTCGCTTAATGATTCACCGTTAAAAGGGTTAATCAGCCAGATTTCTCCGTCCGGGCATTCTATGCGCAATATAAGCTGCGTCGGGAATATCACCGGCAATAGCGGCAAATCGAGACGATTAGCAACCCACAATAAAACGGCGCCTAACGATACCGCACTGCCCTGCCGATTTTTTAGCACTTGATCAAGCCATAATGCATCGGAAAGACGATAAACACCACGTGAGGCTTTAAACCCCCATTCGCCGTAAAACAGCGCGATTAATTTTTCCAGCTGCTCTTCTAATGGCAGAAGCTGGCTAATTTCTTCCTTCGCCAGACTAACGAGACGCTCCAGTTCGTCGTAGACATCTTGCGAGGGAAAATCGCGGCGGATTGCTTCGCAAGCCAGGATCATGCCTTCGCACAATGGTGCTTTATTAAATTCGAAATCAGCTAACGATCTCATGACTTACCCCAGTAACGGTACTTTTGTGGTGGCGAGTTTAATGATGATGTACAGCACCACCAGCGCCAGCGGGAAGGCAATAATGCGCGCCTGCTGACTGTGCATCCGACGATAATCGAGTGCAATAAAACCCAAAACGATATAAATGATAACTCCAAACAGCTTTTCAGTCAGCCATTCAGCCTGCCCGGAAAATGGCAGGATGTGCGCTTTAGCCATCAGCGCGATGCCGCTAAGCAATAACACCGTGTCGACAACCGGCGGCACAATGCGCGTCCAACGAGCGAATGCCAGTGGATGCTCCTGGTAACGTAGCCAGAATCGTAGGGTTAAGAGCCCAACAGAAAGCGCAATGCTAATGAGATGAACGCTAAGCAGCGTAGTAAAACTTAACATCGATAATAGCGACCGAGCGTTACACGCTCGTTATCACCATAGTCCCGACAGGTTTCGACTTCATGATATCCCGCGTGGATAAATGCCTGTCGCACAGCTTCGCCCTGCTGCCAGCCATGTTCCAGAAGCAGAAAACCGCCGGATGCCAGCGCGTTACGCGACTGTTCGATGATATGCACGATGTCTGCCATTCCGCTGTCTGCCGCAACCAGCGCAGTGAGTGGCTCAAAGCGAACATCGCCTTGTTGAAGATGTGGATCCTGCTCGTCGATATACGGCGGATTGCTGACAATCATCGTAAACTGCTGCCCGGCTAGCGCGCTAAACCAGTCGCTTTGCAGGATGTGGATATTTTTGATCGCCAGATGCTGGGCATTACGTTGTGCGAGGGCGACAGCATCGGGCATACGATCTACAGCGGTAATTTCGCAATCCGGGCGTTCGCTGGCCAATGCCAGCGCAATCGCCCCGGTGCCAGTTCCAAGATCGAGAATGCGACAAGGTTGTTCAGGCAACCGCGCCAACGCCAGTTCCACCAGACATTCCGTATCCGGGCGCGGAATTAAGGTCGCTGGCGAAACAAATAACGGCAACGACCAGAACTCACGCACACCGGTTAAATGAGCAATAGGTTCACCGGCACGGCGACGGGCTAAAAGCGCGTCGAGTTGCTCACATTGCTCTTCAGTCAACTGCGTTTCACCAAAGGCGAGAATATAAGTGCGCCCCTTGCCGGTAACATGCTCCAGCAGGATTTCAGCATCGCGCCGCGGGCTTTCGCTCGCCTGAAGTTGGCTTATTGCTTCACGTAACCAGTGTTGATATTCCATTATTCCTGCTCGGACAACGCCGCCAGTTGGTCGGCCTGATGTTCCTGGACGATCGGTTCTATCAGCATATCCAGTTTACCTTCCATTACTTCATCCAGACGGTAGAGCGTCAGGTTGATGCGGTGATCGGTAACACGCCCCTGCGGGAAGTTGTAGGTACGGTTACGATCGCTGCGATCGCCGCTACCCAGCAAGTTGCGACGGGTGGAAGCCTCTGCCTGCTGGCGTTTTGCCATTTCCGCCGCATGGATACGAGCACCGAGCACTGAAAGTGCCTTCGCTTTGTTTTTATGCTGCGAACGTTCGTCCTGACATTCAACAACAATACCGGTCGGCAAGTGGGTAATACGAATTGCCGAATCGGTGGTGTTGACGTGCTGACCACCTGCGCCTGAGGAACGGAAAGTATCGATGCGCAAATCTGCCGGGTTGATATCCGGTAGTTCCGCTTCCGGCAGCTCCGGCATTACCGCTACGGTACAAGCAGAAGTATGAATACGCCCTTGCGATTCCGTCGCAGGAACACGCTGCACGCGATGGCCGCCAGATTCGAATTTCAAACGTCCATACACACCATCACCGCTAATTTTGGCGATGATCTCTTTATAACCGCCATGTTCACCCTCGCTGGCGCTCATGATTTCTACACGCCAGCGGCGGGCTTCGGCGTAGCGGCTGTACATACGGAACAGATCGCCAGCGAACAGCGCCGCTTCATCACCACCAGTACCGGCACGCACTTCAAGGAAGGCGTTACGTTCGTCATCGGGATCTTTTGGCAGCAAAAGAACCTGTAACTGTTGTTCCAGTTGCTCGCTTTTTTCTTTGGCTTCACGCAGCTCGTCCTGCGCCATTTCACGCATTTCCGGATCGTCGAGCATCATCTGCGCGGTTTCGATATCTTCCTGAACCTGTTGCCAGTCGGTAAAACAGCGCGAAACATCACTTAATTGCGCATATTCACGTGATAATGCGCGAAAACGTTCCTGGTCGGCGATGGTTTGCGCATCACCCAGCAGTGCCTGAACTTCTTCATGGCGTTCATGCAGGGCTTCCAGTTTGGCAACGATAGAAGGCTTCATAGGCGTAAATGCACCCTGTAAAAAAGAAAATGATGTACTGCTACTCCAGCCCGAGGCTGTCGCGCAGAATATTCAGGCGTTCGTTATCCCCGTCACGGGCGGCCTGTTGAAGTGATTTCGTTGGCGCATGGATCAGGCGGTTAGTCAGTTTCCATGCCAGATCCTGCATTATGGCTTGCGCGTCGCCGCCCTGTTCCAGGGCCGCTAACGCTTTGGCGGTTAACTCATCGCGAACTTGTTCAGCCTGGCTGCGATAATCGCGAATGGTTTCGCTGGCGCTTTGTGCGCGTAGCCACGCCATAAATTCGCTGGTTTCCTGAGCAACGATAGTTTCCGCCTCAACTGCGGCGGCTTTACGTTGCGCCAGGTTGTGCGAAATAATGCTTTGCAGATCATCAACGCTGTAAAGGTAGGCATTCGCCAGTTTGCCAACTTCTGGCTCAACATCGCGTGGAACGGCAATATCGACCAGCAGCATCGGTTGGTTGCGACGACTTTTTAATGCGCGCTCCACCATGCCTTTACCGATAATCGGCAACGGGCTAGCGGTGGAACTGATGATGATATCGGCTTCACACAGACGCTCGTCGATATCGCTCAGGGCAATCACTTCCGCGCCGACTTCATCTGCCAGAATTTGGGCACGTTCGCGAGTACGGTTGGCGATAATCATCTTCTGTACTTTGTGTTCGCGCAGATGACGTGCCACCAGCTCGATGGTTTCGCCCGCGCCAACCAGCAATACGGTCACCGTAGAGAGCGATTCAAAGATCTGCCGCGCCAGCGTACAAGCCGCAAATGCAACAGATACCGCACTGGCGCCAATATCCGTTTCAGTGCGAACGCGTTTCGCCACGGAGAAAGATTTCTGGAACATACGCTCCAGTTCGCTGGCCTTCATATGGCCTTTTTGCGAATCGGCAAAGGCTTTTTTTACCTGGCCGAGGATTTGCGGCTCGCCCAATACCAATGAGTCCAGGCCACTGGCAACACGCATTAAATGGCTGACTGCGTCGTTATCCTGATGCCAATAGAGGCTATTACGCAGATCTTCTTCGTTGAGATTATGGTAATCGCACAACCAGCGAATGAGCGCCTCTTGCAGGTTATCCTGCTCTTCAACGCTAAGATAAAGTTCTGTGCGGTTACACGTCGACAGCACCACGCCGCCCTGCACCATCGGCTGCGCAAGCAGGCTGTCCAGCGCCTGATCGAGCTTATCCGGCGAAAACGATACACGTTCTCGCAGCGATACAGGTGCCGTTTTATGGTTGATACCGAGTGCTAAAAGGGTCATGTCTGCGGGAAATAATACCAACGTTGATATGGTTAGTCTGCTCGCATCATACAGGATGCGCGGGATCAATAAAAGAGAGCGCCCCCTTTTGGAGTAATTGCCTAAACCCGTTAGATTCTGGCAATTAAGACAACTTGAACATAGACGATGGCTGACGGTAACGCTAGCATTAAGGGTTATAACTGCAACGTATCTCAAGGACTTGTCATTATTATGCCCCTGCCCGATTTTCGCTTTATCCGCCTGCTACCGCTGGCTGCTCTCGTGCTCACGGCCTGTTCCGTTACGACGCCGAAAGGTCCGGGCAAAAGCCCGGATTCGCCACAGTGGCGTCAGCATCAGCAAGACGTGCGCAACCTGAATCAGTACCAGACACGCGGTGCGTTTGCCTATATTTCTGACCAACAAAAAGTGTATGCCCGTTTCTTCTGGCAGCAAACTGGCCAGGATCGCTACCGTCTGCTGCTGACTAACCCATTGGGCAGCACTGAGCTGGAGTTGAATGCCCAGCCGGGTAATGTGCAGTTAGTGGACAATAAAGGCCAGCGTTACACCGCCGATGACGCCGAAGAGATGATTGGCAAATTGACCGGAATGCCGATTCCGCTCAACAGTTTGCGCCAGTGGATTTTAGGTTTGCCAGGTGATGCAACCGACTACAAACTGGACGACCAGTACCGCCTGAGCGAAATTACCTATAGTCAGAACGGTAAAAAATGGAAAGTGGTATACGGCGGTTATGACACTAAAACGCAACCTGCGATGCCTGCCAATATGGAACTCACCGAAGGCGGTCAGCGCATCAAGTTAAAAATGGATAACTGGATAGTGAAATAATGCGGACTCAGTGGCCTTCTCCGGCAAAGCTTAATCTGTTTTTATACATTACCGGTCAGCGTGCGGACGGCTACCACACGCTGCAAACGCTGTTTCAGTTTCTGGATTACGGCGACACTATCAGCATTGAACTTCGCAACGATGGGGAAATCCGCCTGTTAACGCCAGTTGAAGGTGTGGAACACGAAGATAACCTGATTGTTCGCGCGGCACGGTTGTTGATGAAAGCAGCCGCCGCCAGTGGGCGTCTTCCGAAAGGAAGTGGTGCAGATATCAGTATTGACAAGCGTTTGCCTATGGGTGGTGGTCTGGGCGGTGGTTCATCCAATGCCGCAACAGTTCTGGTAGCTTTAAATCATCTGTGGCAATGCGGACTGAGCGTTGATGAGTTGGCAGAAATCGGTCTGACGCTGGGCGCAGATGTTCCGGTTTTTGTCCGTGGTCATGCTGCTTTTGCCGAAGGGGTCGGCGAAATATTAACGCCGGTGAATCCACCAGAGAAATGGTATCTGGTTGCGCACCCTGGTGTGAATATTCCTACACCAATGATTTTTAAAGATCCCGAACTCCCGCGCAACACGGCGAAAAGGTCAATAGAAACGTTGCTAAAATGTGAATTCAGCAATGATTGCGAGGTTATCGCAAGAAAACGTTTTCGCGAGGTTGATGCGGTGCTTTCCTGGCTGTTAGAATACGCCCCGTCGCGCCTGACTGGGACAGGGGCCTGTGTCTTTGCTGAATTTGATACAGAGTCTGAAGCCCGCCAGGTGCTAGAGCAAGCCCCGGAATGGCTCAATGGCTTTGTGGCGAAAGGTGTCAATCTTTCCCCATTGCACAGAGCCATGCTTTAAGCCGGGCAAGCTGAGTTTCGGTGACAACGTCACCTTGTTCCAGACGTTGCATCGCGCTCTTTAATACACCGCCTGGAAAGAATATTGCCTGGCCCGCACAGTTTTCGGCAGTTTCTTTCCACCAATGGACGCATGCCTGAGGTTCTTCTCGTGCCTGATATGAAGCTTTTTGCTGGTAACGCCACCCCGGAACTAGCACAACGTATTGCCAACCGCCTGTACACTTCACTCGGCGACGCCGCTGTAGGTCGCTTTAGCGACGGCGAAGTCAGCGTACAAATTAACGAAAATGTACGCGGTGGTGATATTTTCATCATCCAGTCCACTTGTGCCCCTACTAACGACAACCTGATGGAATTAGTCGTGATGGTTGATGCCCTGCGTCGTGCTTCCGCAGGTCGTATCACCGCTGTTATCCCCTACTTTGGCTATGCGCGCCAGGACCGTCGCGTCCGTTCCGCTCGTGTACCAATCACTGCGAAAGTGGTTGCAGACTTCCTCTCCAGCGTCGGTGTTGACCGTGTGCTGACAGTGGATCTGCATGCTGAACAGATTCAGGGTTTCTTCGACGTTCCGGTTGATAACGTATTTGGTAGCCCGATCCTGCTGGAAGACATGCTGCAGCTGAATCTGGATAACCCGATTGTGGTTTCCCCGGACATCGGCGGCGTTGTGCGTGCCCGCGCTATCGCTAAGCTGCTGAACGATACCGATATGGCAATCATCGACAAACGTCGTCCGCGTGCGAACGTTTCCCAGGTGATGCATATCATCGGTGACGTTGCAGGTCGTGACTGCGTACTGGTCGATGATATGATCGACACTGGCGGTACGCTGTGTAAAGCTGCTGAAGCTCTGAAAGAACGTGGTGCTAAGCGTGTATTTGCGTACGCGACTCACCCGATCTTCTCTGGCAACGCGGCGAACAACCTGCGTAACTCTGTAATTGATGAAGTCGTTGTCTGCGATACCATTCCGCTAAGCGATGAAATCAAATCACTGCCGAACGTGCGTACTCTGACCCTGTCAGGTATGCTGGCCGAAGCGATTCGTCGTATCAGCAACGAAGAATCGATCTCTGCCATGTTCGAACATTAATCGAACCCGGCTCAAAGACCCGCTGCGGCGGGTTTTTTTGTCTGTAATATCCATTTGTATGACCTATGCCTCCTTCACCTGCCATTTAGTTGACAGATGATGCGCTCACGGATGAAACATTATTGTGAACAAAATATTTTCCTCACATGTGATGCCTTTCCGCGCTCTGATCGACGCTTGCTGGAAAGAAAAATACACTGCCGCACGGTTTACCCGTGACCTGATTGCCGGGATAACCGTTGGGATTATTGCTATTCCTCTGGCGATGGCGTTGGCAATTGGCAGTGGTGTGGCTCCTCAATACGGTTTATATACCGCTGCCGTTGCGGGGATTGTCATAGCTCTGACGGGTGGGTCGCGCTTTAGCGTTTCCGGTCCGACTGCAGCATTTGTAGTAATTCTCTATCCCGTTTCGCAACAGTTTGGACTGGCAGGCCTGCTGGTTGCGACGTTGTTGTCGGGGATCTTTTTGATCCTGATGGGTCTGGCGCGCTTTGGTCGTCTGATTGAATATATTCCGGTTTCCGTCACCTTAGGTTTTACCTCGGGTATCGGGATTACCATCGGTACCATGCAGATTAAAGATTTTCTCGGTCTGCAAATGGCTCATGTCCCGGAACATTATCTACAAAAAGTCGGCGCATTATTTATGGCGCTGCCGACCATTAATGTCGGTGATGCTGCGATTGGTATCGTGACGCTTGGCATTCTGATTTTCTGGCCACGTTTGGGTATTCGTTTACCTGGTCACCTTCCGGCCTTGCTGGCTGGTTGCGCGGTGATGGGGATTGTTAACCTGCTTGGCGGACATGTTGCTACCATCGGGTCGCAATTCCACTACGTTCTGGCCGATGGTTCTCAGGGTAACGGTATTCCGCAACTGCTGCCGCAACTGGTGCTGCCGTGGGATCTGCCTAATTCAGAATTCACACTAACCTGGGATTCTATTCGCACTCTGCTGCCTGCGGCATTCTCAATGGCAATGCTCGGGGCAATCGAATCTCTGCTCTGCGCCGTCGTACTGGATGGTATGACCGGGACTAAGCACAAGGCGAATAGTGAACTGGTCGGTCAGGGGCTGGGGAATATCATCGCTCCATTCTTTGGTGGTATTACCGCTACTGCTGCCATCGCACGTTCTGCCGCTAACGTCCGTGCTGGGGCAACTTCCCCTATCTCGGCGGTGATCCACTCTATTCTGGTTATTCTCGCACTGCTGGTACTGGCACCACTGCTCTCCTGGCTGCCGCTTTCCGCCATGGCGGCCCTGCTGTTGATGGTGGCGTGGAACATGAGTGAAGCGCACAAAGTGGTCGACTTGCTGCGTCATGCGCCGAAAGATGACATCATCGTCATGCTGCTGTGTATGTCACTGACCGTGCTGTTTGATATGGTTATTGCCATCAGCGTGGGGATTGTTCTGGCATCGTTGCTGTTTATGCGCCGTATCGCCCGTATGACTCGTCTGGCGCCGGTGGCAGTAGACGTTCCTGACGATGTGCTGGTCTTGCGTGTTATTGGCCCGCTGTTTTTCGCGGCGGCTGAAGGTCTGTTCACCGACCTGGAATCACGTCTGGAAGGAAAACGGGTTGTTATTCTGAAGTGGGATGCCGTTCCGGTGCTTGATGCCGGTGGTCTTGATGCGTTCCAGCGTTTTGTGAAGCGCCTGCCTGAAGGGTGTGAACTGCGCGTGTGTAACGTGGAATTCCAGCCTCTGCGTACAATGGCCCGATCCGGTATTCAACCGATTCCGGGACGTCTGGCGTTCTTCCCGAATCGCAGCGCAGCGATGGCTGATCTGTAAGAAAGGCATTAAATTGACCAGTCAGCGCAAACTGACTGGTCAGCAAACTACTTTAGTTGTTAGCTATGACGGCGATTATCGCTACGGCGGCAACGTTTGTCATAGTGGCGAACCCACCAGTAACGGTCGCACACCTGTTCATGCCCGCCAACACGGGCTCCCGCCAGCCAGAGAATGGCACCGACGAAAATACTCAGCACTGCACCGTGTGCGAAATACTGGGGCATATCAAACTGTGGTAATTGGTTGAGGATTGAATACCCCACGCCGACCACCATCACCACCAGACCCAACCCCATAAGCACGTTACCGAGTAACGAAGCGTTTTTGCGTTTCATGTGTCACCTCCGGAACTTTCTGGGTTGTAACAGGGAATACCCCTCTTCCTTATGTGTAAAGTATAGACAACACCCTGTGGCTTATGTGCGGGCGTGATCACAATTACAACCCTTATTTCAACAAAACTTTACAAATAACCGTCTGAACACCTTGACTTTCTAATAGTCGATACTGGCAATTATTATGTTATCTGCGTTTAACACGCTGTTTTTTGTCAAGCGGGGCCGCAACCAGTAAACTACGCGCCAGTTATGTACTCACTCAGGACAAAAAAACGTGACGATTAAATTGATTGTCGGCCTGGCGAACCCCGGCGCTGAATACGCCGCAACGCGACATAATGCTGGCGCCTGGTTCGTTGACTTACTGGCGGAGCGTTTACGCGCTCCCCTGCGCGAAGAGGCTAAATTCTTTGGTTATACCTCGCGAGTTACCCTCGGAGGCGAAGATGTCCGCCTGTTAGTCCCGACTACATTTATGAATCTCAGCGGCAAAGCCGTCGCAGCGATGGCCAGTTTTTTCCGCATTAATCCGGACGAAATTCTGGTTGCTCACGACGAACTGGATCTGCCTCCGGGCGTCGCCAAATTTAAATTGGGCGGTGGCCACGGTGGTCACAATGGACTGAAAGACATCATCAGTAAATTGGGTAATAACCCTAACTTTCACCGTTTACGCATCGGAATCGGTCATCCGGGCGATAAAAACAAAGTTGTCGGGTTTGTGTTAGGCAAACCACCTGTTAGTGAACAGAAGTTAATTGATGAAGCCATCGACGAAGCGGCGCGTTGTACTGAAATGTGGTTTACAGATGGTTTGACCAAAGCAACGAACCGATTGCACGCCTTTAAAGCGCAATAAGTCGTTGTCTGCGGCATTTTTGCCGAGTGCCGTGTATAATAGGCAAAGTTATTTCCATTTCTGCAATCTGTTTGTGATAACAGATTGATTATTAAGATATTAAGGTGATTTAAATCATGGGATTCAAATGCGGTATCGTCGGTTTGCCCAACGTCGGGAAATCTACCCTGTTCAACGCGCTGACCAAAGCCGGTATTGAAGCGGCCAACTTTCCATTCTGTACCATCGAGCCGAACACGGGCGTCGTACCAATGCCTGACCCTCGCCTGGATCAACTGGCTGAAATCGTAAAACCGCAGCGTACGCTTCCCACGACCATGGAATTTGTCGATATCGCCGGTCTGGTAAAAGGCGCGTCGAAAGGTGAAGGTCTGGGTAACCAGTTCCTGACTAACATTCGTGAAACCGAAGCGATCGGCCACGTTGTTCGCTGCTTTGAGAATGACAATATCATTCACGTTTCCGGCAAAGTTAACCCGGCGGACGATATTGAAGTTATCAACACCGAACTGGCACTGGCGGACCTCGACACCTGCGAACGTGCGATTCACCGCGTACAGAAGAAAGCCAAAGGTGGCGATAAAGACGCGAAAGCCGAGCTGGCGGTACTGGAAAAATGCCTGCCACAGCTGGAAAACGCAGGCATGCTGCGCGCGCTGGATTTAAGTGCTGAAGAGAAAGCGGCGATTCGTTACCTGAGCTTCCTGACGCTGAAACCAACGATGTACATCGCCAACGTCAACGAAGACGGTTTTGAAAACAACCCGTATCTTGACCAGGTGCGTGAAATCGCGGCGAAAGAAGGTTCTGTTGTGGTTCCGGTTTGTGCTGCTGTTGAAGCTGACATTGCCGAACTGGACGACGAAGAACGTGACGAGTTTATGCAGGAACTGGGGCTGGAAGAACCGGGCCTGAACCGTGTGATCCGTGCCGGTTATAAACTGCTGAACCTGCAAACTTACTTCACCGCTGGGGTGAAAGAAGTACGCGCATGGACCATTCCGGTTGGTGCAACCGCGCCGCAGGCAGCTGGTAAAATCCACACTGATTTTGAAAAAGGCTTTATCCGCGCACAAACCATCTCGTTTGAAGATTTCATCACTTACAAAGGTGAACAAGGTGCGAAAGAAGCGGGCAAAATGCGTGCAGAAGGTAAAGACTACATCGTTAAAGATGGCGATGTGATGAACTTCCTGTTCAACGTCTAATTCCGCGTAATATCCTGGCGGTTAATAACGAGCCATTATGTGAGTCGCACATAATGGCTTTTTTACGCCTGCTACGCTGCTTCTTTCAATTCTGAGTTACCGAAACCCATAATCAGACTCCTGGCAATATTAACAATGCGGCTTTTATGTGATAACAATCACAGTGCATTAACCGTTCAAGAGTTTGTCATGAAAAAAACATTTACCTTCAGTCTGTTAGCAATTGTCTTTGCGAGCCTGTTAAGTGCTTGTGTTCCTCACCATCATCACCGCCACAACGATGGCCCGCGTGGCCCTGCGGCTTCCGGTAAGCCAATGCCACCTTCAAATGGTGGGCCAAATCATGGCAGTCATGGTCGCTATTAATTAGCAAGTCATACGCGGGAGAGTGCCTACTTTCCCGCTATCCACGGCGCTTAAACTGACTCGCATCAATGCCGTATTGCTTCATTTTTCGCCACAGCGTAGTGCGACCAATCCCGAGTAAAACCGACATTTCCTGAATACGTCCGCCAGTAACCTGGGCCGCGTTAATAATCGCTTCTTTTTCAACTTCCGCGAATGACAGACTGGTAGAAAGGCGTGTAGCGCTGGCATCATCTGTCGCCTGTTCAGTAAACAGGTGTTCCGGCAAATCACTGACACGAATGCGTCCGTTTTCGCTACTCAGCGCAAGATTCTCGATGACGCTGTAAAGTTCAAAATCATTGCCGGGCCATGCGCAAGAAACCAGGCGAGTAAGCGCATCGTCATCAATTTTCAGACGCGTAGAGAAGCGTTTTTCAAGGCTGCGTAATTTGTTATTCACCAGCGCCGGAATACTGTCGCGCCGCATCCGCAAAGGAGGGATGGTAATTTCAAATGCATGAAGCGCGTAATAAAGCTGGCGACTAAAGCGATTCTGCTCCACCAGCATCGCCAGATCCGCTGTTGTAGTGGCAATCACTTTGACATCAATGGGTATTAAACGCCGCGCATCCAGTCTTGTGATGACGCCTTGTTTGATGACCTGGAGCAACGCAGACTGTAACTCTGCCGCCAGATATTCAATCTTTTCAAGGAACAACGTGCCGCCATGTGCCAGTTCCAACCGACTCAGACGACCATTTTCATTCTCCGTTCGATCGCCACCAATAAATTCTTCCGCCAGCGCCGCATCGCCATATAACTCGCAATTAACCGCGATATAGGGACCCGCCGCACGCTCGCTTTCATTGTGAATGGCCTGGCTTAACAGTGCTTTGCCAACGCCTTCTTCTCCACAGAGTAACACCGGGAAACTGCTGCGCGCCGCCTGGCGGCCAAAATGGATCAACCGGCGGGTTTGCGGATCGTCCTGTGGCATATGAGCGAAGGTATGGCTGACTTTTCCTAATTGACTGGTCATCAACTGCCGCATCTGTTCTACCGGATGGAGCAACAGAATAAAGCTGGTCCCTTGCGTTTCAATTATCGGTTTAAGGGTAATGACCGCATCAATAAACTGGTGCTGACTTTCAAAAGTCGCTTCCACATGTTTGAGGGGATGAGCTTGCTTTATTGCCTGTTGCAATACGGTTGGTAGCGTTAATAGCTCAGTGATCGCCCTTCCCTGACTTGCCGTCGCGTCCAGACACAAAACACGCGCCGCCTGGGCATTGATAAATTGCAAATTACCCTGCTCATCCCAGCTAATCACGCCATCGTCCATACTTTCCAGCAAGGCGTTAAGCTGATTTAAATGCCGGTTTGTTTCAGCCAGTAAACTGTCTGTCAGCAGTAAATTTCCTACCTCGCGCGCAATTGCCAGCGTCAACGGCAAATCGGCTGCGGTGGTTTGCTCAACCGGACATGCCAGCGCTATCGTTCCCGTTAATCGGCCCTTGCTGTCAAACAGTGGCGTTGCGCAAAATGCCCAATCCCATAGCGCCTGCTTGAAATGTTGATCGGCCATCGTTTTCACTGCCTGACCGGAGATAGCCGCTAACGATAGCGCACAAGTACCAATAATTCCCTCTGCGCAATACGTGCCGTCATTGAATCCCAGGACACTAAGCTGGTGCAACGTTTGCGGATCGCCATAACGACTAAGGATGCAGGCGGTTTCATCAAGGATGAACAGTCCGCACGCCCGCGATTCCATATATTCCCAGGCATCTTCCAGTGCCGCTTGCCCGAGAGCCAGCATCGCTTCCTTACGCCGATAGATAGAAGCAAATGTCACGCCCCGAGCCTGATGCGGTACGCTCCATGACTCCCGTTTCATCAGCTTGCGGCATCGCTCCCAGGATGCTGCTATCAAGGGAGATACGCTCTGTTGCTGGTTGTTAAAACCGTCATTCATATTTGCTGCCCTTATGACAAAAAGGTGTTCCGCATCGCAAATTTACTTATCCAGATTCGGCATTGTTCCGTTATGGAACATTTATTAAAGCATATGTTTCATTGTGAAACATAATTTGGGTTAATTTTCTTTTCCCCTCCCTGATGCACAATGGATTTACCGGCAGTCAGTGGTCGCCGTGTCGTTGAACATCATCCATGCCCTACCCTAATTGCTGGAGCAAAATAATGAAAAAATTGATCAATGATGTGCAAGACGTACTGAACGAACAACTGGCGGGACTGGCGAAAGCGTATCCTTCGCTGGCACTGCATCAGGATCCGGTGTATGTCACCCGAGTCGATGCGCCAATTGCAGGAAAAGTGGCGTTATTGTCGGGCGGCGGCAGCGGACACGAACCCATGCACTGTGGTTATATTGGCCAGGGTATGCTCTCGGGGGCGTGTCCGGGCGAAATTTTCACCTCACCGACGCCCGATAAAATTTTTGAATGTGCCATGCAAATCGATGGTGGCGAAGGTGTACTGCTGATTATCAAAAATTATACCGGCGATATTCTTAACTTCGAGACAGCGACCGAATTACTGCACGATAGTGGCGTAAAAGTGACCACCGTGGTCATTGATGACGACGTTGCAGTAAAAGACAGTCTTTATACCGCCGGGCGGCGCGGCGTTGCCAATACAGTATTAATTGAAAAAATTGTTGGCGCAGCGGCAGAACGCGGCGACTCGCTGGAGGCTTGTGCACAACTGGGGCGTAAGTTGAACAATCAGGGCCACTCTATTGGTATCGCCCTCGGTGCCTGTACCGTTCCTGCTGCAGGCAAACCTTCTTTTACGCTGGCAGATAATGAAATGGAATTTGGTGTCGGCATTCATGGTGAGCAGGGTATTGACCGCCGCCCCTTCTCCTCTCTTGATCAAACTGTCGATGAAATGTTCGACACGCTGCTGGAAAATGGCACATACCACCGCACGCTGCGCTTCTGGGATTATCGACAAGGTAGCTGGCAGGAAGAGACGCAAACTAAACAACCGCTTCAGTCTGGCGATCGAGTGATTGCGCTGGTCAACAATCTTGGCGCGACACCGCTTTCTGAACTGTATGGCGTCTATAACCGCCTGACCACGCGTTGCCAGCAAGCTGGCTTGACTATCGAGCGCAATTTAATCGGCGCGTACTGCACCTCACTGGACATGACCGGTTTTTCCATCACCTTACTGAAAGTTGATGACGAAACGCTGGCGTTATGGGACGCCCCGGTCCACACCCCGGCGCTTAACTGGGGTAAATAAGGAGATAACCATGTCACTGAGCAGAACTCAAATTGTTACCTGGCTCACTCGCTGTGGAGAAATTTTCAGCAAAGAGAGCGATTATCTTACCGGGCTGGATCGTGAAATCGGCGACGCTGACCACGGGCTAAATATGAATCGTGGCTTTAGCAAAGTGGTGGAAAAACTCCCTGCCATCGCGGATAAAGACATCGGTTTCATTCTCAAGAATACCGGCATGACGTTGCTTTCCAGCGTCGGCGGTGCCAGCGGCCCACTGTTCGGTACGTTCTTTATCCGTGCGGCACAGGCCACTCAGGCACGTCAAAGCCTGACGTTGATAGAGCTTTATCAGATGTTCCGTGATGGCGCAGACGGCGTAATCAGTCGGGGGAAAGCAGAACCAGGCGATAAAACCATGTGCGATGTCTGGGGGCCGGTGGTTGAGTCGTTACGCCAGTCCAGTGAGCAAAACCTTTCTGTTCCGGCGGCGCTCGAAGCCGCCAGTCGCGTCGCGGAATCCGCCGCACAAAGCACGATTACGATGCAAGCCCGCAAAGGCCGCGCCAGTTATCTCGGTGAACGCAGTATTGGTCACCAGGATCCTGGTGCAACCTCCGTGATGTTTATGATGCAAATGTTGGCGTTAGCCGCAAAAGAGTAAGGAATTGGTGATGGTAAACCTGGTCATAGTTTCACATAGCGCCCGACTGGGAGAAGGTGTCGGTGAATTAGCTCGCCAGATGTTAATGGGCGATAGTTGTAAAATCGCCATTGCCGCAGGAATTGACGATCCGCAGAATCCCATCGGTACAGATGCCGTCAAAGTGATGGAAGCCATCGAATCCGTTGCCGATGCCGACCATGTGTTGGTCATGATGGATATGGGTAGTGCGTTATTGAGTGCAGAAACCGCACTGGAATTGCTGGCGCCAGAGATCGCCGCGAGAGTACGTTTGTGCGCTGCACCGTTGGTCGAAGGAACGTTAGCAGCCGCCGTCAGCGCAGCCTCGGGAGCGGATATCGACAAAGTCATCCATGACGCCATGCATGCGCTGGAAGCCAAACGAGAACAACTGGGTTTACCATCATCCGCTACTGAAATCTCCGACATATGCCCCTCGCACGATGAAGAAGCCCGTTCTCTGGCAGTGGTGATTAAAAACCGTAACGGACTCCACGTCCGTCCAGCCTCCCGACTGGTCTATACCTTATCGACATTTAATGCAGACATGTTGTTGGAGAAAAACGGTAAGTGCGTAACACCGGAGAGTATTAACCAGATTGCGCTGTTACAAGTCCGCTGTAACGATACGCTGCGCCTGATTGCAAAAGGGCCAGAGGCTGAAGAGGCGTTAGCCGCTTTTCGCCAGTTGGCTGAAGATAACTTTGGTGAAATGGAAGAGATAGCACCGCCAACTCTGCGTCCAGTTCCGCCTGTCACAGGCAAAGCCTTTTATTATCAACCGGTTTTATGCACAGTACAGGCAAAATCATCACTGAGCGTGGAAGAAGAACAGGAACGGTTACGCCAGGCAATTGACTTCACGTTGTTAGATCTGATGACGTTAACGGCAAAGGCAGAAGCAAGCGGGCTCGACGATATCGCAGCAATTTTTTCCGGCCACCATACACTATTAGACGATCCTGAACTGCGGGTAGCGGCAAGCGAACTCCTTCAGCATGAACATTGCACGGCGGAGTATGCCTGGCAGCAGGTTCTTAAAGAACTTAGCCAGCAATACCAGCAGATTGATGATGAATATTTGCAGGCTCGCTATATTGATGTGGACGATCTTCTGCATCGCACCCTGCTCCACCTGACACAGACAAAAGAAGAACTCCCTCAGTTTAGCGCGCCGACCATTTTACTGGCGGAGAACATTTATCCCTCCACGGTACTTCAACTGGATCCGACAATCGTTAAGGGCATCTGCCTTAGTGCCGGAAGTCCGGTATCCCACAGCGCTCTAATTGCCCGTGAACTGGGTATTGGCTGGATTTGTCAGCAGGGAGAGAAGCTGTATTCGATTCAACCTGAAGAGACGCTAACGCTGGATGTAAAAGCACAATGCTTCAGGCATCAGAGTTAAATTAGATTTGTCTGTCAGTTCGCAGAAAAAGATTTCAATCATGCTCTTACGGCGATCCTGAACTAAGGTTTTCTGATACTTGAATACCGTTTTGTTCGGTATCGCCAAAGGAGAATGATTGATGAAACCACTTGTCCCTCGTCGCTCGCAGAAAGTGGCGTTAATACCTGCTGCCGTATTATTGTGTGCCACCGCGCTATCTGCACAGGCAGAAGAAACACCGGTGACGCCACAATCGCCTGATATTTTGTTAGGCCCTCTGTTTAACGATGTGCAAAACGCCAAACTTTTTCCTGATCAAAAAACTTTTGCCGATGCCATTCCTAACAGCGATCCATTAATGATCCTCGCAGACTACCGGATGCAGCAGAATCAGAGCGGGTTCGATCTGCGCCATTTCGTTAACGTCAATTTCACCCTGCCGAAAGAGGGAGAAAAATATGTGCCTCCAAAGGGGCAGTCACTGCGCGAACACATTGACGGACTTTGGCCGGTGTTAACCCGTTCTACCGAAAGTACCGAACAATGGGATTCTCTGTTGCCGTTGCCGAAACCCTATGTCGTGCCGGGAGGTCGTTTTCGCGAAGTGTATTACTGGGACAGTTACTTCACCATGCTGGGGCTTGCCGAAAGCGGTCACTGGGATAAAGTGGCGGACATGGTGGCCAACTTTGGTCATGAAATAGATACTTATGGGCATATTCCAAACGGTAACCGCAGCTATTATTTGAGCCGATCGCAGCCGCCCTTTTTTGCCTTGATGGTAGAGTTACTCGCGCAACATGAAGGTGACGACGCGTTGAAACAATATCTGCCGCAACTGCAAAAAGAGTACGCGTACTGGATGGACGGTATTGAAAACCTGCAGGCCGGGCAACAGGAAAAACGCGTTGTTAAACTCAAGGATGGCACTATTCTTAACCGCTATTGGGATGACCACGATACGCCACGCCCGGAGTCGTGGGTAGAAGATATTGCCACCGCCAAAAGTAATCCGAACCGCCCTGCCACTGAAATTTACCGCGATCTGCGTTCTGCCGCCGCGTCTGGCTGGGATTTCAGTTCACGCTGGATGGACAACCCGCGGCAGTTAAATACGTTACGCACCACCAGCATCGTACCGGTCGATCTCAATAGTCTGATGTATAAGATGGAGAAAATTCTCTCCCGCGCCAGTAAAGTCGCCGGGGATAACGCGATGGCCAGCCAATATGAAACGCTCGCCGATGCCCGTCAGAAAGGGATCGAAAAATACCTGTGGAACGATCAACATGGCTGGTATGCCGACTACGATCTGAAGAGCGATAAAGTACGCAATCAGTTAACTGCCGCCGCCCTGTTCCCGCTTTATGTCAATGCAGCGGCAAAAGATCGCGCGACCAAAATGGCTGCTGCCACTAAAACACATCTGTTGCAACCTGGCGGGCTGAACACCACATCGGTTAAAAGTGGACAGCAATGGGATGCGCCAAATGGCTGGGCTCCGCTGCAATGGGTCGCGACAGAAGGGTTGCAAAACTACGGGCAGAACGAGGTGGCGATGGACATTAGCTGGCACTTCCTGACCAATGTTCAGCACACTTATGACCGGGAGAAGAAGCTGGTCGAGAAATATGATGTCAGTACCACCGGAACAGGTGGCGGCGGTGGCGAATACCCGTTGCAGGATGGCTTTGGCTGGACCAATGGCGTCACGCTGAAAATGCTCGATTTGATCTGCCCGAAAGAACAACCGTGTGACAACGTTCCGGCAACGCGTCCGACCGGTAAATCAACCACACAGCCGGTTAAACAAAAAGAGGCGGATCCTACGTCTTAACTTTGCTGTATATCGGGCAATGCCATTGCGCGCATAAAATTGGCATTGCTCTTTTTTTCCACGAAAAACCAAACATCGATTATTATACGATCTATGTCTTAATTTTCTTATATCAGAGAAGATATTAATTTTACATTATCAATTTATTAATCATTACTCTTCTATTTATATTTTTCCGCCACTCACGCATTCTCCCTGACAATTTTCTTGTTGAACAAAGCGTTGTTTAGCAAATAAGCAGATCATTCTGTTTCTTTAGACAAATCTTGACATCAAACATGATCTTTATCGATATATATGTAAATATATAGCGGTTTTAATTGTCAGGATATTACTTATGTCACTAACCAGACGGATGTTTACGCAGGCTCTTGCGTCTACCTTGTTCCTGCATCATCTGCCGTCCTTTGCACAATCAGTTAAATTCTGGGCCTCATTGACGCTTCCTGAAGCCAAAAAAATTACGCGTATTGTCAGTGCCGGTGCGCCTGCCGATCTGCTTTTGCTGGCTGTCGCGCCAGAAAAACTGGTCGGTTTTTCTTCTTTTGACTTTGCTCGCGAGGCGGCAATTCCATTAACTCCGGCAATACGTCATTTACCTAAACTTGGACGACTCGCCGGGCGCGCCAGTTCGCTTTCAATGGAAGGGCTTATGGCATTGCAGCCCGATTTGGTCGTTGATTGCGGCAATACGGATGAAACCTGGCTCTCCCAGGCACGGCAGGTTAGCGAACAGACACAAATCCCCTGGTTATTGCTTAATGGGAAACTGGAGCAATCGGCAGAACAGTTAACAACGCTGGGCAAAACATTAGGCGAAGAGCACCGCACCGCAGAACAAGCCAATCTCGCCAGCCGCTTCGTTGGTGAAGCTCAGGCATTCGCCACCTCACCCGCCGCTAACCTCCGCTTTTATGCTGCGCGCGGTCCCCGAGGGCTGGAAACGGGCTTACAGGGTTCGTTGCATACCGAGGCGGCGGAATTATTAGGTTTGCACAACGTCGCGCAAATAGCCGATCGCCATGGCCTGGCACAGGTTTCCATGGAAAATCTACTGCGCTGGCAGCCGGATATTATTCTGGTTCAGGATGCTGTGACTGCAAACTTTATCCGTAACGATCCTCTCTGGCAGGGCGTAAAAGCCGTTGCGGAACATCGCATCCTGTTTTTGAGTGGCTTGCCTTTCGGCTGGCTGGATGCCCCGCCGGGAATCAACCGTCTTCTGGGATTGCGCAGACTCCACGCCTGGCTGGATCCCGCAGTCAACAGCCAGTTTAAAAACGATATGCAACGTTACGCTCAACTGTTCTGGCATTGCCCATTAAGTGACGCCGACTATCAAAAAATGGTGGCGAGCTAATGAGAACCGCGAACGGATGTATTCTGCTGCTGGCAGCTATCAGTATCACTTTTGCCGCCGTAAATGGGGCTTATCATCTCGATACACAGCAACTGCTGGCGCTAATTCTTCGTCAAGAAGATGTTCCTGTGCAGGAACAAATTGTCTTCTGGCAAATCCGCGTGCCGCGCATTCTGGCGGCGTTGTTACTGGGCGCTGCGCTGGCAGGCGCCGGAACCACCTATCAGGGGATGTTTCGTAATCCCTTAGTTTCACCGGATATTTTAGGCGTCTCCGCCGGTGCCGGACTTGGTGCCTGCGCTGCAATCCTGTGGGGATTATCGATAGCTTACATCCAACTCTATGCATTTTTCGGCGGTCTGCTGGTGGTCGCGGGCGTCTGGCTGATTACATGTCGGGTGACTCGTCACGATCCGGTGCTCACGCTGGTGCTGGTCGGCATTGCGTTAGGAACGTTGTGCGGAGCAGGGATATCGCTAATTAAAACGCTGGCCGATCCCTATACCCAGTTGCCCTCGATTACCTTCTGGCTACTCGGTGGCCTGTCTACGGTGACCTTACGCGACCTTTACTACGCGGCACCGCTCATTCTGGCTGGCTCTGTTCCTCTGCTATTCCTCCGCTGGCGCATGAATTTACTCACGCTTTCTGATGACGAAGCCCGCTCGCTGGGGCTGAATGTTGCGCGTCTGCGATTAGGATTGATTGTCTGCGCCACACTAATCACCGCCAGCACGGTAGCAATAGCGGGCATTATTGGTTGGGTTGGTCTGGTCGTTCCGCACATTGCCCGCTTGTTGACCGGTCATAACCATCAGCAACAGTTGCCCATGGCAATGTGTACTGGCGCGATTCTGCTCCTGCTTACCGATACGCTGGCGCGCAGCATTGGGACAACAGAAATCCCGCTCGGCATTCTTACCGCTTTTGTTGGCGCACCGTTTTTCCTGCTTTTGTTGTTACGCGGAGGTCGCCAGTGACTTTGCTTGCCGTCCGTCATGCGTCTCTGGGTTACTCCCGCCATCCGGTGCTAAGTGACGTTTCCTTCGCCCTGTCGCAAGGAACAATTTGTTGTCTGCTTGGCGCCAATGGTTGCGGCAAAACCACACTCATGCGCTCCATTCTTGGCGTTATTCCGTTATTAAAGGGCGAGATCTTACTGGATAGCATCCCTGTTCAGACACTTAGCCATCGCCAGCGCGCGCAAGCAATTGCCTGGGTACCGCAGGCGCACGACGGTATTTTTGCTTTCAGTGTGCTGGATATGGTGTTGATGGGCCTGGCCCCCACCATGGGCGCTTTTTCCGTTCCCGGTAAGCAAGAACGCCTGAAAGCAACGGAACAACTGGAAAAGCTGGGTATTTTGCATCTGGCGACAAGACGCTGGAATACCCTTAGCGGTGGTGAACGCCAGCTGGCTTTAATCGCCCGTGCACTCGTCCAACAACCGCGCTTGTTGTTACTGGATGAGCCCGCCTCCAGCCTCGATTTCGGTCATCAGATCCAACTTCTGGACACGCTGGCGCAGCTAAAAAATAACGGCATGACAATGTTAATGTCGACTCACCATCCGCTCCATGCCAACGCCATTGCCGACAGCATTATTCAGGTAGAGCCAGATGGACGAGTAACACAAGGCTTACCGACCGAACAGTTAACAACGAACAAACTGGCGGCCCTGTATCGGGTTTCTGCCGACCAAATTCATCATCACCTCTCTGCAATTAGCCGCTAAGGAACAATCATGCTCATTGATGATATTGATTTTGCAGACCTTTATCTGCAGCAACTCAAACTGGCTCACCGCACAGAAAAAACGCCCGATCACTGGGATCAACGGGCGGAGAAAATGGCTGAAAATTGTGCCTCGCCAACGGACAGCTACCTGCAACAACTGATCGCTAAAATTGACCTGCAAGGCGCGCAGACCTTATTCGATATGGGCTGCGGACCAGGCACCGTATCGCTGGCGCTGGCTGACAAACTCACTACGATTTATGGCGTTGATTACAGTCAGGGGATGCTGAACGTTGCCGCCCGCCGCGCCGCCGCGCTGAAGGCAGACAATGTCCACTGGATCCAGCGCGCCTGGGAAGAGGACTGGAGTGACCTGCCACGCTGCGATATTGCCGTGGCTTCCCGATCCACACTGGTGGCTGATATGCGCCAGGTAATGAGCAAACTGAATAATCAGGCACGGCTGCGCGTCTACACCACCCATCTGGTCAGCACCTCGTTCGTCTCCCCGGCCATTCAGCGGGCGGCAGGTCGGGAAGTGATCGAATTACCCAACTATATCTTTGCGCTCAACGTCCTGTATCAAATGGGAATTTATGCTCACGTCGATTTTATCCGTGGACAAAATTGCCAACAGGATAACAGCACCTGGGAACGTTTTGAGCAGAACGTCAGCTGGAGTCTTGGCGCGCTTAACGACGATGAGCGTGAACGGTTATATCGCTGGTATCAACAACAAGATGCTCGTGCCCTCGCCCCTGCCAGCCGCGACTGGGCGCTCATCTGGTGGGATAGCGTGCCGCCGGAGGCACTGCGATGATCTTCATTTCTCAGGCACAAATCGATGCGTTACTTCTGGAAGATATCCAGGGCGGTGACCTGACCACGCGGGCATTAAATATTGGACACCAGCCTGGCTATATTGCGTTTTTTCACCGCCAGGGCGGCTGCGTCAGCGGCGTTTCTGTCGCGTGTAAGATGTTAACCACGCTGGGGTTAACCATTGATGACGCGGTCAGCGACGGTTCACAAGCGGATGCAGGTCAGCGGCTGATCCATGCCCACGGCGACGCTGCTGCGCTTCATCAGGGATGGAAAGCGGTCCAGAACGTACTGGAGTGGAGTTGCGGCGTCTCAGATTATCTCGCTCAAATGCTGGCGTTGCTTCGTGAACGTTATCCTGACGGCAATATCGCCTGCACCCGAAAAGCTATCCCTGGAACCCGGTTGCTGGCAACACAAGCTGTCATTGCCGCTGGCGGGCTGATTCACCGTGCCGGATGTGCGGAAACTATATTATTGTTCGCCAACCACCGTCATTTTCTTGCTGACAATCAGGACTGGTCGGGCGCAATCGCCCAGTTACGTCGCCACGCCCCCGAGAAGAAAATTGTTGTTGAAGCCGACACGTCTGAAGAGGCTATCGCCGCGTTACGCGCGCAACCAGACGTACTTCAGCTCGACAAATTTAGTCCGCAGCAGGCAACTGAAATTGCGCAAATAGCGCCGTCGCTGGCTCCCCACTGCACGCTGGCTCTGACCGGCGGAATTAATCTGACGACACTCAAAAATTACCTCGACTGCGGCATTCGCCTTTTTATTACTTCCGCGCCTTATTACGCGGCACCGGCTGACATCAAAGTCAGTCTGCAACCCGCAGCCTCTTTTTAATTCTTTGTTAAACGGAATTTATTCTATGAGACTCAAAAAACGTTATCTCTGCACAGCACTATCACTTGCCTTTACCCAGCAGGCCGTAGCGGCTCAGGAAAGCGACACGCTGACCGTATGGTCCAGTCCGGTATCATCGACGACGACCACCGTTCTCGATCACCCCACCATGAAGGCCCTGGATAAGCAGAATGTCGCTCAGGCATTAAGCGTCGTCCCTGGCGTAGTGCTGCAAAAGTCAGGCAGCCGCAACGAAGAACAGGTCAAAGTTCGTGGTTTTGATAGCCGTCAGGTACCGGTCTATTTCGACGGCGTACCGATTTATGTTCCCTATGACGGCAACCTCGATCTGGCGCGGATTCTGACCAACAATCTGGGCGCGGTCGAAGTTTCCAAAGGGTATTCGTCGCTGCTTCAGGGGCCTAATCAGATGGGCGGTGCCATTAATATCACCACCCGGAAGCCAACGAAACCTCTGGAAGCAAATCTGGGATATCGCCAGGGATGGAGCCGTAGCCGGGACAATGCCTACGATATGCATGCTTCATTTGCCGCCAGCAGCGATCTGGGGTATTTGCAAGTCAGCGGTAGCCAGCTAAAGCAGGATTTTCTCGGCCTGCCGCATGGTGTAAATAACGATATTGCAGGCAAACACGGCAAGATGATTAACTCATCGGCTGATGATAAACGCGGCATTGTGAAGCTCGGTTTTACACCGCGCGAAAACGATGAATACACACTGACTTACATTAAGCAGGATGGTGAAAAAGATAACCCGCCATACAGCGGAAACAGTGGTCAGAAATCACGCTACTGGCAGTGGCCGGAGTATGACAAAGAAAGTTTTTATTATCAGGGAACGACCCAGCTAAACGAGCGTTTTACTTTGAAAAGTCGGCTGTATCGCGACACCTTTGAAAATACGCTGATGATGTACAACTCGCTGGCTGATTTGAAAAATAAAAAAGGCAGCTACAGCCATTATTCCGATTACAGCGACGGTGCCGGATTACAACTGGCAGCCGATGTGCGTGAAAACGATCTGCTGTCGTTTGCCGTTAACTGGAAAGATGACGTACACCGGGAAAAAGGTGCGCCGCACGCCGCTTACGATCGCTATGAAGATCGCACCTGGTCGCTCGCCAGTGAATATCAATGGGCTGCCGCCGATAATGTCGATGTCGTGGCGGGAATCAGCTATGACTGGCGCGATAGTGTAGAAGCGAAAAAACATGAGAACGATGGCAGCATCACCCATTATGACGACAACAATCAGTCAGCTTTTAACTGGCAGGTGATGGGGAAATACCACTTTGCCAATGAAGACACGCTGGCGCTTTCGTACTATGACCGCACACGCTTTCCGACGCTGAAAGAACGCTATACCACGTCCAAACCAGCGTATAACCAGATAGCGATTGTTAACCCGCAGCTCAAGCCGGAACGCGCACGCGGGGTAGATTTAACCTGGAATGGTGCCTTCACGCGCGACTGGGGATTTGAGGTCAGCGTTTACTATAATCGGGTGAGTGATGCCATCCTCTCGCACAATATCGATGCCGATACCATTCAAAACCAGAACAGCGGCACGGTGGATTACAGCGGTCTGGACGCCGGTATTAAGGGGAAAATCAGCAATATACTGGATGTAGGGTTGAGCTACGCCCTGATCCACGCTGACGCTAAACGCAAAGACATCGGCAAGATAACCGATCTGCCAACGCAGACAATGACCGCATGGATGACTCTCAAACCGTGGGAGCCGTTAAGCGTAACACTGTCGGAAGAGGCGCGTTCCTCCAGCTACAGCAACAGTGACGGTTCACAAAAAGCCGCCGGTTTTGCGGTGACCCACATTCGAGCCGATTACGCCTTAGGTCATGGCTTCAGCGTCAATGCGTCGATCAATAACCTGTTTGATACCCAATATGCCTACAGTGAAGGGTTTATTGAAGAAGGTCGCAATTTCTGGGCAGGTGTCGAGTATACGTTCTGATGTGAAAGCGGATAGCGGCATCTGTATCGCTATCCGCCTTATGAAAATCTTATTCTCTTCGCAGGAGGCGGAATACGCCCAGAACGAGAATAGCTCCCACTACCGCCACCAGGAAGCTGTGCAGATTAAAACCGCTGATGGAGCCGCCAATGCCAAACATGGTCGCCAGCCAGCCGCCGACCACCGCACCGACTATCCCGAGAATACAGGTCAGGAAAAATCCACCACCATCACGCCCCGGCATGATTAGCTTGGCGATAATGCCGGCTATCAGGCCAAAAATAATCCAGGCAATAATTCCCATGTTCAGGCCCTCGTTTCTATGAACAGGACGCAAGAAATGCTTACGTCAACGCTCTAAGTATAGGCAAGGGTAAGTTTGATGTTGGGCGTCTGGCGGTTGATTTGCAGCCAATATGTAAAAAAAATTCTCATTTGTATAAAGTTTTGTTAATCGCTACCGATAAACCAAAGACAGTTTGTCGGTCAGGAGTTTTTCCGCGTGAGTCACTACCATGAGCAGTTCCTGAAACAAAATCCTTTAGCAGTGTTGGGCGTTTTACGCGATTTGCATAAAGCCGCAATTCCCTTGCGTATCAGTTGGAGTGACGGTCAACTGATCAGCAAAATACTGGCAATAACCTCGGATAAGCTGGTGCTGGATTACGGCAGTCAAGCAGAAGACAACAATGCCGTGCTTAAGGCGCGGCACATTACCATTACCGCCGAAACTCAGGGTGCGAAAGTCGAGTTTACTGTTGAACAATTACAGCAAAGTGAATACCTGCAGCTTCCGGCCTTTATTACCGCACCACCTCCCGCGCTATGGTTTGTGCAGCGACGCAGATATTTCCGCATCTCCGCCCCGCTCCATCCGCCTTATTTTTGCCAGACCAAACTGGCGGATAACAGCACGTTACGTTTTCGCCTGTATGATTTGTCGTTAGGCGGCATGGGCGCATTACTGGAAACGGCAAAGCCTGCCGGATTGCAAGAAGGCATGCGCTTCGCACAGATTGAAGTCAACATGGGACAATGGGGCATTTTTCACTTTGATGCCCAGTTACTGACGATCAGCGAGCGTAAATTGATTGATGGTAAAAATGAAACCGTCTCCACTCCCCGTCTGAGCTTTCGTTTTCTTAACGTCAGCCCGACGGTGGAGCGGCAATTACAGCGAATTATTTTCTCACTGGAGCGGGAAGCCCGTGAGAAAGCGGACAAAGTACGCGACTGAGTTACATTGCGTCCAGAGCCTGCTCGAGTTTATAGATATAACGTGGAGCCTGCGGCGCGGGGTGATTTCTCGCGACGTGATCGAGGAACTCGTCAGCGTCCAGATCGTTGATTTTGCTGATCGCCTTTTTCCGATCTGAGGAGAAAGTCCGTAGCAGTGCGCCTGCCCCGTTAGCGTATGACACTACCAGCGCATATTGCAGTACTTTCGGATCTTCAATACCTGCCAGCGGGCCGGTTTCCAGAATATTCAGGTAAGCTGCCCCCATTGAGATATTACGCTCTGGATTTTTCAGCTCACTGGTCGTCGGCTCACCACTCCAGCCCATACGGCGATAAACATCGCGTCCGGACGTGGAGGCTTTTAACTGCATCAAACCAATGGCATTCGATTTACTCACCGCGTTCGGGTTACCGCCCGACTCGATAGCGATAATCGCCGTGATCAATTGTGGATCGACACCCCAGGCAGCACCGGCTTTCTGACTTATTGGCATCCACTTCATTGCACGTTGTACCGGAACTTTCGCGTTCCACGGAGGATTCGTATAGTCATGTTTTGATGAACAACCCGCTAATAACACAATCAAAAAGGCAAACCATCTCAATTTCACTTCATCTATCCTTATAGCCTGGAATCGCCGTTGAGGTGACAACGGCACACCTAAGCGGCATGATATACAATTCGTTTCTGTTGTCAGCAAGGAATTGCCATGTCTCAGTTTCACTTAATCGCCCCGTCGGGTTACTGCATTAATCAGCACGCCGCGCAGCGCGGTATTCAACGCCTGATGGATGCGGGTCATCAGGTCAATAACGTAGAGGTCATTGCCCGTCGCTGTGAGCGGTTTGCAGGTACGGAAACGGAGCGGCTGGCGGATATTAATTCCCTTGCAGGGCTGACATCACCCAACACTATCGTACTGGCGGTTCGCGGCGGTTACGGCGCCAGCCGCTTACTGGCGGATATTGACTGGCAGGCGCTGGTTGCTCGCCAACAACATAATCCGTTGCTGATCTGCGGGCATAGCGATTTCACAGCCATCCAGTGTGGACTGCTGACCCAGGGTAATGTCATCACCTTTAGCGGCCCGATGCTGGTGGCGAATTTTGGCGCGGAAGAGCTGAACGCCTTTACCGAGCACCATTTCTGGCTGGCATTACGCAATGAAACATTCACCATTGAATGGCAAGGGGAAGGCCCGACGTGTCGGACCGAAGGCACGTTGTGGGGAGGCAATCTCGCGATGCTGATTTCGCTGATTGGTACGCCGTGGATGCCGCAAATTGAGAACGGTATTCTGGTGCTGGAAGATATTAACGAGCACCCTTTCCGCGTCGAACGTATGCTGTTACAGCTCTATCATGCCGGAATTTTACCGCGTCAGAAGGCGATTATCCTCGGTAGCTTCAGTGGTAGCACGCCCAATAATTATGACGCGGGTTACAACCTGGAGTCGGTGTACGCGTTCTTGCGTTCCCGCCTGTCTATTCCACTCATAACTGGCCTCGATTTTGGTCATGAACAACGCACAGTTACGCTGCCGTTGGGCGCACATGCCATCCTTAATCACACCCAGGAAGGCACACAGTTGACGATTAGTGGTCATCCTGTTCTTAAAGTGTAAAAAAATCACGTTTCAGGGCTAAGTAAAACGCTGTTTCTGCCGCTAATATGGTAGGGTTTATATAAGAGACAGCGTAATCAGGAGTAACCGACCGTTGGATGCCACAACAATAATTAGCCTTTTCATCTTAGGATCCATCCTTGTCACCAGCAGTATTTTACTTAGTTCATTTTCTTCCCGTCTTGGCATTCCCATTCTGGTTATTTTTCTGGCGATCGGCATGCTGGCGGGGGTTGATGGCGTCGGCGGCATCCCGTTTGATAATTATCCTTTTGCTTACATGGTAAGTAACCTCGCGCTGGCGATTATTTTGCTCGATGGTGGGATGCGTACCCAGGCCAGTTCATTTCGCGTGGCGTTAGGTCCGGCGCTGTCACTGGCGACGGTGGGCGTGCTGATTACTTCTGGTTTAACCGGCATGATGGCGGCGTGGCTTTTTAATCTCAATTTGATTGAAGGCTTATTAATCGGCGCCATTGTCGGTTCCACGGATGCCGCTGCGGTATTTTCTCTGCTTGGCGGCAAGGGGCTTAACGAACGTGTTGGCTCGACGCTGGAAATTGAATCCGGCAGTAATGATCCAATGGCGGTCTTTCTGACCATTACCCTGATTGCGATGATCCAGCATCATGAGAGCAATATTAGCTGGATGTTCATTATCGATATTCTGCAGCAATTTGGTCTGGGCATTGTAATAGGTCTTGGTGGCGGTTATTTACTGCTGCAAATGATCAACCGCATCGCCCTGCCTGCCGGATTATATCCATTGCTGGCATTAAGCGGCGGTATTCTGATTTTCTCATTAACCACTGCGCTGGAAGGTAGCGGTATTCTGGCGGTGTATCTGTGCGGTTTTCTGCTGGGTAATCGCCCTATTCGCAACCGCTACGGCATTCTGCAGAATTTCGACGGCCTCGCCTGGCTGGCGCAGATCGCCATGTTCCTGGTGCTTGGGCTGTTGGTTAACCCAAGCGACTTACTGCCTATTGCCATTCCAGCGCTCATTTTGTCCGCATGGATGATTTTCTTCGCTCGTCCCCTTTCGGTATTTGCCGGATTGCTGCCGTTCCGTGGCTTCAATTTGCGCGAGCGCGTATTTATCAGTTGGGTCGGGCTGCGCGGCGCGGTGCCAATTATCCTGGCGGTGTTCCCGATGATGGCGGGCCTGGAGAATGCACGGCTGTTCTTTAATGTCGCCTTCTTCGTGGTTCTGGTTTCGCTGTTGTTACAGGGAACGTCGCTCTCGTGGGCGGCGAAAAAAGCCAAAGTGGTGGTTCCGCCCGTCGGACGCCCGGTATCACGCGTTGGCCTTGATATTCATCCGGAAAACCCGTGGGAACAGTTTGTTTATCAGTTGAGTGCCGATAAATGGTGCGTGGGCGCGGCGCTGCGCGATCTGCATATGCCAAAAGAGACGCGTATTGCGGCACTATTTCGTGATAACCAATTGCTTCATCCCACTGGCAGCACCCGACTGCGTGAAGGCGACGTCTTGTGCGTGATTGGTCGGGAACGCGATCTCCCGGCGCTCGGTAAACTGTTCAGCCAGTCACCGCCAGTCGCGCTGGATCAACGCTTCTTTGGTGACTTCATTCTTGAAGCCAGTGCCAAATATGCCGATGTGGCGCTGATATATGGTCTGGAAGACGGTCGGGAGTATCGCGATAAACAGCAAACGCTGGGGGAAATTGTCCAGCAATTGTTAGGCGCGGCTCCGGTTGTCGGTGATCAGGTGGAGTTTGCCGGGATGATCTGGACGGTGGCCGAGAAAGAAAATAATGAAGTGCTGAAGATTGGCGTTCGGGTAGCGGAGGAAGAAGCCGAATCTTAAGTTTGATCCGTCTTGTATCGCCGGATACGACGCTGGTCGCATCCGGCTACAACAAGTTACACCGTCACAACAGGCACACGTAACGCCAGCGCGCACATCAACTCATAGCCAACGGTTCCGGCAGCGGCGGCGACATCATCAATTTTGATCTCTTTGCCCCACAGCTCAACCGGTGTACCAATACCCGCCTGCGGGCAAGGCGTTAAATCGACCGCCAGCATATCCATCGAGACAGTCCCTACCGTCATGGTGCGTACGCCGTCGACTAAAACCGGCGTACCGGTTGGCGCATGACGCGGATAACCGTCAGCGTATCCGGCGGCAACAATGCCAATTCGCTGTTCATCGCGCGCGGTATAGCGACCGCCATAGCCCACACGATCTCCCGCTTTTAGCGTCTGGATACCAATAATCTCGCTGCTTAACGTCATTACCGGACGTAATCCGGTATTGGCGATATCGCGCCACTGACCGGACGGCGATGCACCATACAAAACAATCCCCGGACGCACCCAGTCAAAATGCGCTTCCGGATGCCACAGCGTCGCGGCCGAGTTAGACAACGAACGTCGACACTCAAGCCCTTCCGCCGCCTGGTCAACACGCGCCATCGCCTCGGTAATCCCATCAGGATGCTCGGCCTCGGCAAAATGCGACATCAGGGTCATTTCGCCAACATTCGCCATCGCCCGCAGCTGCTGCCAGACGGTGGACACGCGATCGGGCAGGAAGCCCAGCCGATTCATTCCACTGTTCACTTTAAGATAAATATCCAGTGGTGCTTTTAGTCGCGCGTTTTGCAACGCCTTGAGCTGCCAGTTACTGTGAACGCAGGTAGTCAGGCGATACTGGTCATAAATCTCCAGATCCTGGGCGTGGAAAAAACCTTCCAACATGAGGATCGGCCCTTTCCAGCCGCGCTCACGTAGGGTAATGGCCTCTTCCAGATTAAGTAAGGCAAAGCCATCAGTCGCCCCGAGCGCACTCCAGATACGTTCAATACCATGCCCATACGCGTTCGCTTTTACCACCGACCAGACGCGCGCATGCGGCGCGGCCTGGCGGACAATGTTCAGATTCTGTTTTAATGCCTGTAGATCGAGGCTGGCCTGTATCGGTCTGGTCATCTCGATTCCTTAGCTGTGCGCGCCATGTAAATGGCCCGGGCGTGATGGCGTAAATCCACGGCTGTAGCGCGCTACGCTTAAATCCTCATACGGGATAGCGGGCGTGCGCCCCGAGAGCAGATCGCTTAACAGCTGACCGGAACCGCAAGCCATCGTCCAGCCGAGCGTACCGTGACCGGTATTCAGCCACAGATTTTTAAAGCGTGAACGACCAACAATCGGCGTGCCGTCTGGCGTCATCGGGCGCAGACCGGTCCAGAAAGTAGCCTGCTCGACATGACCGCCGCGCGGATAGAGATCGCGAACGACCATTTCCAGCGTTTCACGACGCGGCTGTAACAGTTCAGTGTTAAAGCCAACAATTTCCGCCATTCCGCCAACGCGGATGCGGTTATCGAAACGGGTAATGGCGATTTTGTAGGTTTCATCCAGAATGGTGGATACCGGCGCGCCATCTGCCTGCGCTATCGGAATGGTCAGGGAATACCCCTTCAGCGGATATACAGGAATATCAACAATGCCTTTAAGCATCGCCGTCGAGTAAGAACCAAACGCCATAACATACGCATCGGCCTTAATCACTTCATCACCACACTTCACGCCATAGATTTGTTCGCCGTCACAAAGCAGCTGATCAACTGGCGTATTAAAGCGGAATTTAACCCCTGCCTGCTCCGCCATCCGCGCCAGATTCTGGGTAAACAGCTGGCAGTCTCCGGTTTCGTCATTGGGTAACTGCAGGCCGCCCGTCAGTTTGTGCGCCACTTCTGCCAGCGCGGGCTCCACCTCCGCCAGGCGGCTGGATTCCAGTAATTTGTACGGCACACCAGCATCTTCCAGTACGGCGATATCGCGAGTGGCATTTTCATACTGTTGTTCGGTACGGAACAGTTGCAGCGTCCCGCCCTGCCGACCTTCATACTGGATATTTGTCTCTGCGCGTAATGCTTTCAGGCAATCACGGCTGTATTCCGCCAGGCGCACCATCCGCCCTTTATTTTCCATATAGTGGCTGGTGTCGCAGTTACGTAACATTTGCCACATCCATTTCAACTGGAACTGCGTACCGTCGAGACGAACGGCCAGCGGCGCATGGCGCTGAAACATCCATTTAATCGCTTTTAAAGGCACGCCTGGTGCTGCCCACGGCGCGGCATAGCCGGGGGAGATTTGCCCGGCATTCGCTGCGCTGGTTTCAAGAGCCGCCCCCGGTTCCCGATCAATGACGGTGACCTCATGTCCTGCCTGATTCAGATACCAGGCGCTGGCAACGCCTACCACACCACTTCCCAGTATGACAACTCGCATAGCCACTCCGATAACGGTAGATACAGTAAAAGAATAATAATCTAATTACATCTTGATAACTCAGTTGAAAATATTATTCAACATATGGGTTTTTTATGGTGAGCCAGCTCACATCTCCCTGACACAGCGGGAATATGCTGTCTTTGGCATCTCCTGCTGAACGTGCTTTTTATCCAGCAGAAAATTCCGTTGAGAAGCTAATTATTGGCACTCCGATAATAAGAAATCGCAAAGAAAAAAATTCTCCGGCGACGCGGTTTTTAACAGGTGTTCTATGCTTGAAATGAGGAGCTCCACACAGAGAGCGCCGACAACAATGAGGTGCGCGTATGGCGACGATCGATTCTATGAATAAGGACACCACACGTTTGAGCGATGGACCCGACTGGACGTTCGACCTGCTGGATGTTTACCTTGCAGAGATAGACCGGGTGGCGAAACTCTATCGGCTGGATACCTACCCGCACCAGATTGAAGTGATCACTTCGGAACAGATGATGGATGCCTACTCCAGCGTCGGCATGCCGATTAACTATCCGCACTGGTCATTCGGTAAAAAGTTTATCGAAACCGAACGTCTGTATAAGCACGGTCAGCAAGGGCTGGCCTATGAAATTGTCATTAACTCTAACCCGTGCATCGCTTACCTGATGGAAGAGAACACCATTACCATGCAGGCGCTGGTGATGGCACACGCCTGCTATGGTCACAACTCTTTCTTCAAAAACAATTACCTGTTTCGCAGCTGGACTGACGCCAGTTCCATTGTCGATTACCTGATTTTTGCCCGTAAATATATTACCGAGTGCGAAGAGCGTTATGGCGTTGATGAAGTAGAAAAGCTGCTGGACTCCTGTCATGCCCTGATGAACTACGGCGTGGACCGGTACAAACGTCCGCAAAAAATCTCTCTCCAGGAGGAAAAAGCCCGGCAGAAAAGTCGCGAGGAGTATCTGCAAAGTCAGGTCAACATGCTGTGGCGTACCCTGCCGAAGCGCGAAGAAGAGAAAACAGTCGCCGAAGCGCGCCGCTATCCTTCCGAGCCGCAAGAAAACCTGCTTTATTTTATGGAGAAAAATGCCCCACTGCTGGAATCATGGCAGCGTGAAATCCTGCGCATCGTGCGAAAGGTGAGCCAGTATTTTTATCCGCAAAAACAGACCCAGGTGATGAATGAAGGCTGGGCGACCTTCTGGCACTATACCATCCTTAACCATCTGTATGATGAAGGGAAAGTAACGGAACGTTTTATGCTGGAGTTTTTGCACAGCCACACCAATGTGGTCTTCCAGCCGCCCTATAACAGCCCGTGGTACAGCGGAATAAATCCGTATGCGCTTGGTTTCGCCATGTTCCAGGATATTAAACGGATTTGTCAGTCGCCAACGGAAGAAGACAAATACTGGTTCCCGGATATCGCCGGTTCTGACTGGCTGGAAACATTGCATTTTGCGATGCGTGATTTCAAAGATGAGAGTTTTATCAGCCAGTTCCTATCACCGAAAGTGATGCGTGATTTCCGCTTCTTCACTGTGCTGGATGACGATCGCCATAATTATCTGGAAATTTCTGCCATTCATAATGAGGAAGGTTATCGGGAGATCCGTAACCGATTATCGTCGCAATATAACTTAAGTAATCTGGAGCCGAATATTCAGATCTGGAACGTGGATTTACGCGGCGACCGTTCACTGACGCTGCGCTACATTCCGCATAACCGCGCTCCGCTGGACCGGGGGCGTAAAGAGGTGCTGAAGCATGTGCATCGCCTGTGGGGATTTGATGTGATGCTCGAACAGCAAAACGAAGACGGCAGCGTCGAGTTGCTGGAACGTTGCCCGCCAAGAATGGGTAATCTGTAAAAACAACAAAAAACCCCTCGTTTGAGGGGTTTGCTTTTTAAACGGAAGGGATTATCGCCCCTGAATGGCTAAATCACCTGGCAGATTTTTCTGCATCCGGTGCCATATCTCGCCACTCTCATGCCCATAGCGGCGCACTGTTTCGTAAACCTGATCATGCGCGCCTTCAGTGCACAATGCCGATAACTTGTGATAGAAGCCCAGTGCCAGACTGCGCGCCTCCGGATTAGCGAAATAGTGACGACCAATTCGCGTATACAGCCCTTTCATCCCGTTAAGGATCAGACCGTAAATTGGGTTACCGGAAGCAAACGCCAGACCGCGGAAAATGTTGTAATCCAGATCAGCAAAGGCGTCGGCGTGATCGGCCACTTCATTGGCGGTTGCCAACACTTCTTGCGCTTTATCAGGATGCTGACGAAACGCGGTGCGAATAAAAATGGTTGAAATATTGGTACGCACCGACAGCAAATTATCAATAAGCTGCGGCACACTTTCGTGATCCAGTCGCGCCAGCGTCTCAAGAATATTCAACCCGGAGGTTTCCCAGAAATTATTCACCTTCGTCGGTTTGCCGTGTTGAATAGTCAGCCAGCCGTCTCGCGCCAGGCGCTGCAACACTTCGCGTAACGTAGTACGCGTTACGCCAATTAATTCTGAAAGTTCACGTTCTGCGGGCAAAATAGTCCCGGGAGGGAAGCGGTTATTCCAGATACTTTCAATAATGTACTCTTCCGCGAAACCCGCCGGGCTTTGCGCCTTAATGACCATAGTGAGATTTCCATAACACAGCAAAACAAAGTTGCACTCATCATACCAGAGGGCTAATCACGCTGATAGCAGACAAAAAGAAGAAAAAAGGGATCAAGGCTTCATTTTCTGCATCTCTTTCTCCTTGATCATCAATACTTGCCTCACTCCTGCCCGACCGTTAAGCTTTGCGCTTAAACATAAAAACATCATTGATTATTACTAAGGTAAGGGAAACCATCATGGAAATCTCCTGGGGCCGCGCGTTATGGCGCAATTTTTTAGGCCAGTCACCCGACTGGTACAAACTTGCCCTCATCATTTTTTTAATTATTAACCCGCTCATTTTTCTCGTCAGTCCTTTTGTTGCTGGCTGGCTGCTGGTAGCGGAATTTATTTTCACGCTGGCAATGGCCCTGAAGTGCTATCCGCTACTGCCAGGTGGTCTGTTGGCTATCGAAGCCGTATTTATTGGCATGACCAGCGCAGGACATGTTCGGGAAGAGGTGGCTGCAAACCTTGAGGTTTTGCTGCTACTGATGTTTATGGTTGCGGGGATCTATTTTATGAAACAGCTATTGCTGTTCATTTTTACCCGCTTGCTGTTAAGCATTCGCTCCAAAATGCTGTTGTCGCTCTCTTTTTGCATTGCGGCAGCATTTCTCTCCGCGTTCCTTGATGCCTTAACCGTCGTGGCGGTGGTGATCAGCGTCGCTGTCGGTTTTTATGGTATTTATCACCGCGTAGCCTCTTCCCGCACGGAAGATACCGACCTGCAAGACGACAGCCATATCGACAAACATTACAAGGTGGTGCTGGAGCAGTTCCGTGCTTTTCTACGTAGCCTGATGATGCACGCGGGCGTCGGTACCGCATTAGGCGGCGTGATGACTATGGTAGGCGAACCGCAAAACCTGATTATCGCCAAAGCCGCTGGCTGGCATTTTGGCGATTTCTTTCTGCGCATGTCGCCGGTAACCGTTCCGGTCCTGATCGGTGGCATGTTAACCTGCCTGCTGGTGGAAAAAATGCGTTGGTTTGGCTACGGTGAAACACTGCCGGAGAAAGTCCGCGAAGTGCTGCAGCAGTTTGACGATCAAAGCCGTCAACAGCGTACCCGCCAGGATAAAGTTCGCCTGATTGTCCAGGCAGCCATCGGCGTCTGGCTGGTTATCGCGCTGGCACTACATCTGGCAGAAGTTGGCTTAATTGGTTTGTCTGTGATCATTCTGGCGACATCACTGACCGGTGTGACTGATGAACACGCTATCGGCAAAGCCTTCACCGAATCACTTCCGTTTACCGCATTGTTGACGGTCTTTTTCTCGGTAGTTGCGGTGATTATCGACCAGCAATTGTTCTCGCCAATTATTCATTTTGTCCTACAGGCATCGGAACACGCCCAGTTGTCACTGTTCTATATTTTCAACGGCCTGCTGTCATCCATTTCGGATAACGTCTTCGTGGGGACGATTTATATCAACGAAGCGAAGGCAGCTATGGAGAGTGGCGTTATCACCCTGAAGCAATACGAGCTGCTGGCGGTCGCTATTAACACCGGGACCAACCTGCCCTCCGTCGCCACGCCGAACGGCCAGGCAGCATTCTTGTTCCTGCTGACCTCCGCACTCGCGCCATTGATTCGTCTCTCTTATGGTCGCATGGTGTGGATGGCCCTGCCTTATACCCTCGTACTGACTCTCGTCGGACTGCTCTGCGTCGAGTTTACTCTTGCCCCTGTAACCGAATGGTTTATGCAAATGGGGTGGATAGCAACGCTTTGATAACAACTTACCGGGCATATTTATGCCCGGTTTGCCTTTTCGCCCGATAATTGTTCAATTACATCCTATTTTTACTCCCTCCTGGTGGCGCAACGAATGAATTGGTTTAAACTGCGCATTCGATGCATATTGCAGGGAAATTATTATGTTGCGATTTTTGAACCAATGTTCACAAGGCCGGGGGGCGTGGTTGTTAATGGCGTTAACCGCTCTGGCACTGGAACTGACGGCGCTGTGGTTCCAGCATGTGATGTTACTAAAACCTTGCGTGCTCTGTATTTATGAACGTTGTGCGTTATTTGGCGTTCTGGGCGCTGCACTCATTGGCGCCATCGCCCCGAAAACTCCGCTACGTTATGTAGCAATGATTATCTGGTTATACAGTGCGTTCCGCGGTGTACAGTTAACTTACGAACACACTATGCTTCAACTCTATCCCTCACCGTTTGCGACCTGTGATTTCATGGTTCGCTTCCCGGACTGGCTGCCGCTGGATAAATGGGTGCCACAAGTGTTTGTCGCCTCTGGCGATTGTGCCGAGCGTCAGTGGGAATTTTTAGGTCTGGAAATGCCACAGTGGTTGCTCGGTATTTTTATCGCTTACCTGATTGTCGCGGTGCTGGTGGTGATTTCCCAGCCGTTTAAAGCGAAAAAACGTGATCTGTTTGGTCGCTAATCAATTCGGCGCTCCTGCGGGAGCGTCTTTTTCCTGCCGCTATGTTTATTTGACCCGCAGTAAATCAGAACTTCGCGTTGTATAACGAGGTGAAAGCATGGCACGCTTCATCTGCCATTGTTGCTGGAGCCCCTGTCCGGCAAAATAGAGTGTTCCCCTGCCATCCTTAGCATTCAGCATATCCATTACCGCCATCAATTGTTCACTACCGGGACGCGGTGCGTTGTCATCGAACAAATTTAGCTGCGCCACTCCCTGACTGAAAAAATCGCCCAACATCACGCCCGCTTTTTGGTAGCGATGGCCCGCTTGCCAGATGGCGTCCAGAGATCGCGTAGCCGCGTTAATAATGTCTCTGCTGTCCTGGGTAGGCGTCAGCAGTTTTACCGACGCACTATTACCGTAATAGGATTCATTGAGCGCAAATGGCGACGTTTTAATAAACGTGGAGATAAACCGACAATATTGATGTTCACTGCGGAGTTTTTCTGCCGCCCGGGCGGCGTAACTACAAAT
Source organism: Escherichia sp. E2586 (assembly GCF_005781105.1). Lineage (NCBI taxonomy): Bacteria > Pseudomonadati > Pseudomonadota > Gammaproteobacteria > Enterobacterales > Enterobacteriaceae > Escherichia > Escherichia sp. E2586. The sequence continues at coordinate 109,621 of NZ_VATN01000019.1, read as the reverse complement.
GGCCTGCCGCATCGATTCATAATCCGTGATACGTTCGCCAAACGAGCGGGAACAGATAATTTCCTGCTTCGTCGGTGCAAACTCTTCCAGCTGCAAACAGGGTTCGCCGCGCAGTTCACGCACCGTTCTTTCGAGCACGACATTAAAATGTTTACGGATAAACCGGATATCAGTATCCGCCAAATCCAGAACGGTTTTGATACCCATCGCGTTCAATTTTTTGCTGATGCGCCGTCCAATTCCCCAGACTTCATCTACGGGTAAAGCGGCCATTAATTTACGCTGGCGTTCCAGATTGGATAAATCCACCACCCCACCGGTCTGCCGCTGCCATTTTTTTGCCGCATGATTGGCAAGTTTTGCCAGCGTTTTGGTCTGAGCGATACCCACCCCCACGGTGAGATGCGTTCGTTGCAGTACCGTTGCGCGAATTTCTCTGCCAAAGTCAGTGAGATCGCGGCAGTTACGTACCCCCGTCAAATCGCAGAACGCTTCATCAATACTGTAAATCTCCACGCGAGGAGATAGCTCTTCCAGCGTCGACATCACCCGATTGCTCATGTCTGCGTAAAGCTCATAATTGCTGCTAAAGCAGACAACGCCACAGCGACGAAACAGCTCTTTTTGTTTGAACCAGGGATCGCCCATTTTAACGCCCAGCGCCTTTGCCTCAGCGTTTCGGGCAATAACGCAACCGTCATTATTCGATAGCACAACCACCGGTTTACCCCATAAGTCAGGGCGAAACACCGCTTCACAACTGGCATAAAACGAGTTCACATCGCAAAGGGCAAACATCAGCGCATCGCCTTTATTACATGGACAACTACGCCAAAGACATCCAGCGTATCCTCGCTGCCGAGGATAATCGGCGAGTACGCGCTATTCATGGGAATAAGCTGTACCGTCGGGCGCAACTGCAATTTTTTCACCGTAAACTCGCCATCGACAGCAGCGATGACGAAATCACCGTGGCTGGCGGTAATAGCGCTATCGACAATCAATAAATCACCGTCACTAATCCCACCGTCAATCATGGAGTCTCCGCTCGCTTTGACGAAGTAAGTCGCGCTGGGATGCTGAATAAGCAATTGATTCAGATCGATACGCTGTTCAACGTAATCCGCTGCCGGTGAAGGAAAGCCACACTGAACAAGATCGCTAAATAGCGGAAAAGTCACAATTTCGCGGAGATCCGCAGGCTTGATAAACAACATAATAATCTGCCTGAAGCTATACTGTTTTTATATACAGTAGTCTGTTCTTGCCAGCAGATCAATACTGATTCAGGCTATCAATATCTGTCGCTGCGTAGGCTGATCCTTAAGGATTGCCGCCCCGCTGTTAACCGTCTGAACGCGGTATGGATATGTCGGTAAGCATTACCTAAAAATACGGTTAATTTTATAGTTTAAACCTTTTTTAGTTATTAGTAAGATACCTGTGCTTCCAAAAAAGCTGGGAAATTCAACGACTCTTGGAAATTTTTGGACCTTGTCCCGCGGCTACAATCCGACAGCCGCGTTTCTTTTTACTATCTAACCCACCGTAAACCTACGGACCTTGCTCTACGGCTCATCCTGTACCCGTGTGATCCTGGCCACGTAATGAATGGATAGCAGTGAGTTATCCGGTTACGACATCAACCAGTTCTTTGGTTTCATCACTTTGGACTCTGCCCACCACAATAAATCTGAGAAGATGGACAACGAGAGCAATAACATAGATCATAAATAAGCCTCAAAAAAAATAATAAAAGAAGCCATTTGTTTTATTAACAACGAGGATTTAATGATCAATAGAATTACAGATGTTTTAGTTAATGGGATATCTTCGATATTAAAATGATATAAAGAGTAGTTATTATTTTCCTGACACATTGTTCCCGGTGGCGGCCTTCAAGATGGTCATTGATAATGATCAAGTCAATAATATCTTCCGATATTTATATTTTTATCGTGAAGCGTTTTTACTATAGCCCTAAAGTTTATCGATCAGCTAAAGATACGTTACCATGGATTAACAGTATGAATAGAGTTTTTTCAGCACGGCGTGATATTAATCACGCCTGAGTTGGATAATGAAAAGCAATATGACAGACAAAAAGTTAATGCAGGACTTTTCCATGAGTGGAGGGCGTTGCGTAACGTTGGATATTTACGCTCAGGAAGATGGGTATATTTATTATGTTGAAAATCATGGGGTAGTTCAGGATCTTGCTGTGGCCTATCCTGCTCAGGCAGTAGCATTCTACGGCGAATCCATCGCCTGATGGCGCTTCTTTGTCCACTGTCATTTGCATTATTGTAGAGTAAACATAGACTGGAATTGAACAATCTCACGTAATCAGAATCACCCATTCTCAATTTCAACCGCCAGTGCATAGCGCTAAATAAAGCTAACAATATAAAATGACTTTATGAATTTTTCACATATTCTACAAGCATATTCACGAGTATTTTATATCAACCACCTGTAGCTCGGATATATAACGACGTCGTTTGATGTCCGAATTTACCGTCTTTCATTTTATACCCACCAGAACACCTGAGTAGAATAAGCATGCATGTTCAGGCAGTCTAATTAATGTGTCCATTGGTTACGACATTTAAATTATTGTCATACCGTAGATTATCTTTTTTCGCGTGCTGCAATTTACTTAGAAACAGCGATGACGCTCTCACTTTTTAGCTCGAAAATTTTTTGCAGGATTCAGGATTAATACGTCAGCCCACCAGTACAAAATATTTCATACTTCCAATATACCGCCAGCCCAAACTTCATCGTGGCACTCTGGCGACACGTCTGGGAAATCGGTTCATTTCTTCCCGGGTAGCAAATCGCTAATACACTGTGCGCCAGACCTTGTTATTGATGACCAGAAAACAGCAAGGACCATTTTCGCGGCGGTTTGACTGATGCGGATTATTGCGCCCAGTCAGGTTTATTTAAGATATGGTCCTGCCAGTCAATCACTTCCGACTCTTTCACCGCGATATGGCGCACTGAAATGCGTTCGCCATGCATGGCTGCTTTTGAACCGGTAAGTAGCGGATGCCACGCAGGTAAATCTTTACCCTCCGCCAACAAGCGATAAGCACAAGTCATCGGTAGCCATTCGAACGTGGGCAGATTTTCACGAGTTAATTTAATGCAGTCGGGTTCAAACTCGAAGCGGCGTTCGTAGTTCCGACATTGACAAGTTTTAATATTGAGCTGACGGCAGGCAACGTTAGTGAAGTAGATTTCGTCGGTGTCTTCATCCATCAGTTTATGCAGGCAGCACTGACCACAACCATCACACAACGACTCCCATTCTGCATCGCTCATTTCGTCCAGGGTTTTACTTTGCCAGAAAGGTATATCGCTCATCAGGTGTTCCACCATTACGTTAAAACGCACCTTATAACCAGTCTGGCACGGCGATGCAAGCTTTGCCGCCCCTTTCAGGCGGCAAAAGTATTACAAAACGCGAGTTGTCAAAGAATGACCGCCGAAAGTAACCGTCAATTCATCGCCACTGTGCAGCGGACCAACACCATCAGGCGTGCCTGTCAGCACAACGTCACCGGCCTTAAGGGTAAAAAACTTGCTCATATAAGCAATCAGTGGAACGATTTTGTGGATCATGTCCGCAGTCGTACCTTGTTGGCGTTGTTCGCCGTTTACACTTAGACCCAGCGACGTATTTTGTGGATCACCGCTGAACTCTACTGCAGGAATGAATCCGGAAAGTGGACACGAGTTATCAAACCCTTTGGCCTTTTCCCACGGCTGTCCGGCTTTCTTCATTTTTCCCTGAACATCACGTAATGTCAGATCGAGCGCCACACCGTAACCTGCAATAGCTTTGCGCACATGCTCTTCCGTGGCCTGACGTAGCGTCGCGCCAATCAACACCGCCAGTTCAACTTCATGATGAACCGAGCCGAAATTAGAGGGGATAGCCAGGGGCTGGCGCAGATCACACAGTGCCGTTTCAGGTTTAATAAACAACACGGGCTCTTCGGGCACTTCACTCCCCATCTCTTTAATATGTTTGGCATAGTTACTGCCAACACAGACGACCTTACTCACCGGATAATCCAGCAGCGCACCTTGCCAGTTGTGATGTTGATACATAACGTTCCTCTCACTTCATCGTGGTTCTTAAAACCCGCTCCAACGAATATGATGCCACCGCCGGATATCGGTTATTTGTCAGTACTGTCTGTATTTTTCGCCATCACAGAAAGATGTTGTTTAAGCAAATCCTCAGGTGGTGGTGGTAACTGGAGATAATAACCTTGCTCGGCTAATGCCTGTTTAACTTTCTCAATATCGGCATTTACCAGTTTTTTCCGCCCATCCAATGGCAGAATCATCGCGAGTTGAGGTTGGCCAAACCCTTTCATCAGTTCCTCTGGAACACGCGAAAAATCGTCTTTTTTTTCGACATATAAATAGGTCTGGTCACGTTTGCTACTTCGATAGATCACACAAAACATAATTTTACTCTGAATAAATGTGGGGGTGACTTGCCTCAATATAATCCAGACTATAACATGCCTGATAGTCTTCGTAATATCATCGCTCGCTGATGATGATAATTAGCTAATTGAGTAAGGCCAGGATGTCAAACACGCCAATCGAGCTTAAAGGTAGCAACTTCACCTTATCAGTGGTTCATCTGCATGAGGCAGAGCCTAAGATTATTCATCAAGCGCTGGAAGACAAAATCGCTCAGGCCCCGGCATTTTTAAAACATGCACCCGTCGTACTCAATGTCAGTGGCCTCGAAGAACGGGTCAACTGGTCAGCAATGCACAAAGCTATCTCAGCAACTGGCTTGCGGATAATTGGCGTCAGCGGTTGCAAAAATGCGAAACTGAAAGCTGAAATAGAAAAGATGGGGCTACCAATCCTGACTGAAGGAAAGGAAAAAGCGCCACGTTCAGCTCCCGTTCCCCAGGCTCCAGCGCAAAATACGATCCCGGACACAAAAACACGTTTAATAGATACTCCTGTACGTTCCGGTCAGCGCATTTATGCTCCACAATGTGATTTGATTGTTACAAGTAATGTAAGTGCAGGAGCAGAATTGATCGCAGATGGTAACATTCATATCTATGGCATGATGCGCGGTCGTGCGCTGGCCGGGGCAAGTGGTGACCGGGAAGCGCAAATATTTTGTACTAACCTGATGGCCGAACTAGTATCTATTGCTGGTGAATACTGGCTGAGTGATAAAATCCCAGTAGAATTTTATGGCAAAGCGGCACGGCTGCAATTAGTCGAAAACGCTTTGACCGTTCAATCGTTAAATTGATCCCTTTTTAACAAGGAATTTTTATGGCACGCATTATTGTTGTTACTTCGGGGAAAGGGGGCGTTGGAAAGACCACCTCCAGCGCGGCCATCGCCACTGGTTTGGCCCAGAAGGGAAAGAAAACTGTCGTGATCGATTTTGATATCGGCTTGCGTAACCTCGACCTGATTATGGGTTGTGAGCGTCGGGTCGTGTACGATTTCGTCAACGTCATTCAGGGCGATGCAACGCTAAATCAGGCGCTAATTAAGGATAAGCGTACTGATAACCTCTACATTCTCCCGGCATCGCAAACTCGCGATAAAGATGCCCTCACCCGCGAAGGGGTGGCCAAAGTTCTTGATGACCTAAAAGCGATGGACTTTGAGTTTATCGTTTGTGACTCACCGGCGGGTATTGAAACCGGTGCATTAATGGCTCTTTATTTCGCTGATGAAGCCATTATTACCACGAACCCGGAAGTCTCATCAGTTCGTGACTCTGACCGTATTTTAGGTATTCTGGCGTCGAAATCACGTCGCGCAGAAAACGGCGAAGAACCCATTAAAGAGCACCTGCTGTTAACGCGCTATAACCCTGGTCGCGTGCACAAAGGAGACATGCTGAGTATGGAAGACGTGCTGGAAATCCTGCGCATCAAACTCGTCGGTGTGATCCCAGAGGATCAATCCGTATTGCGCGCCTCTAACCAGGGTGAACCGGTCATTCTCGACATCAATGCCGATGCGGGTAAAGCCTACGCAGATACCGTAGAACGCCTGTTGGGTGAAGAACGCCCTTTCCGCTTCATTGAAGAAGAGAAGAAAGGCTTCCTCAAACGCTTGTTCGGAGGATAAGTTATGGCATTACTCGATTTCTTTCTCTCACGGAAGAAAAACACGGCCAACATTGCAAAAGAACGGCTGCAGATTATTGTTGCTGAACGTCGTCGTAGCGATGCAGAACCACACTATCTGCCGCAGTTGCGTAAAGATATTCTTGATGTCATTTGTAAATACGTACAAATTGATCCCGAGATGGTAACCGTACAACTCGAGCAAAAGGATGGCGATATTTCCATTCTTGAGCTTAACGTGACCTTACCAGAAGCAGAAGAGCTGAAATAAGCTGTATTAGCTCAAACCTGATCTGACAGTTACCGGTTGTTTATACTGGTATCTGTCAGATTGCATTTGGTCTAAATTTTGTTCTCCCCTTCTATTGTCAGCTCAAATCGCCGCTAATTCACACTATTGCCACCAGAGCGAAATTACTTATCCTGCCTTTTTTGATAAATATTTTTTACATTTAAATCACACAACAATATTGATATTTCAGATCGCATAACCTTTACAATACCATGTTAACACCTGATGACATTTCTTGAAGAAAATATTTCAAATCAATGAGTTAATCCTTATTTAAGATTATTCCCATTCAAGCATAAAACACAATTACTATTATACCATTCGCGCTCATTTTGAATTATCTGAATAATAGCGAGCGTTCTTTAGTTAAGTGAATATTAATTAAAGACGAAATTATTGTGTGTGCAACTTACTTAATACCGGACATCTAAGTTGAAGAAAAAAATACTCGCCTTCGGGCTTATCTCAGCATTGTTCTGCTCCGCACCAGCAATGGCGGATATGAATCGCACCACGAAAGGTGCGCTGTTAGGTGCAGGCGTAGGTTTACTGACTGGCAATGGCGTTAATGGTGTGCTGAAAGGCGCTGCTGTGGGCGCTGGTGTTGGTGCAGTAACTGAAAAAGGTCGTGACGGTAAAAATGCCCGCAAAGGTGCGAAAGTGGGTGCTGCCGTTGGTGCAGTCACTGGCGTGTTGACCGGCAATGGTCTGGAAGGCGCGATTAAAGGTGCTGTAGTTGGCGGCACAGGTGGTGCCATTCTGGGTAAAATGAAATAAGGAATGATGATGAAAAAATTTGCATTACTGGCTGGTCTGTTTGTTTTCGCACCAATGAGCTGGGCGCAGGACTACAATATTAAGAACGGTTTGCCAGCAGAAACCTATATTACTTGTGCTGAAGCCAACGAAATGGCAAAAACTGACAGCGCACAGGTTGCAGAAATTGTGGCTGTAATGGGTAACGCCAGCGTTACGAGCCGTGATTTAAAGATCGAGCAATCTCCGGAACTCAGTGCCAAAGTGGTAGAAAAACTGAACCAGGTTTGTGCTAAAGATCCGCAAATGCTGTTAATTACCGCCATTGATGACACCATGCGTGCCATTGGCAAAAAATAATCATTAATGCAGTACCGCGCCGATTGATTCGGCGCGTTTTTTTAGCAGGCGAAGGAATCAGAACTTATATTTCAATCCCACCATCACTGCGGTGTCATTGTAGCCATTATCACCGAGTTGAACGCCAACATTTCCCCAGACGCTGGCCGCTGAATTCAGATTGCCATTTACGCCAAGTTTAATTTCCCCCTGATTACGCGCACTGCCAGCAACTCATTTAGCCGTTTTCTGACAGTGATAACAGAAGGATTAATGCTGATCCCTATGGCTAACGAGTTTTTCCCTTAACCGATTAACCACATTGATCGCCAACCAAACCAACGCATTTAGCAAATTTATAGTAACAAGCACTTCTCCCAGCCAGGTGCTGGGTTTGGCAAAAAGGATAACCAGGAAAGTGATTAGCATAAATGCAATGGAGAAAATGATATATAAAGTAAAATAATCCAGATTATTACTCTTGTTCATGCTACTGATGGTAATCCTGTCAAAAATTTCAGACAATTATAGCAAACAAAATAATGAACAATAGTAACAAGACGAAACGAGCTAATTAGCTGTCTATAATTACGTCACCTCACGCTCAGGCGATCATTTTTCACTCAACCACCACTTTCACCTTCGGTTTTGAGAGAATAATTTTGACCAGCTCAATATATGTCACCGGTTTATAGAAATAGTATCCCTGTTGGAACGTGATGTTGTTTTGGTTCAGGTAATCGAGCTGCTCCTTCGTCTCAACACCTTCAGCGACAATACTGATAGAAAGTTTGCGCGCCAGATCCAGCACGCAGTCCAGGATCCGGGTGGAATCTGGATCTGCGTTGACCCGCCCGACGAAGCTGTGATCAATCTTAATATAATCAATATGTAGATCATGGAGATAAGAAAGCCCCGAGTATCCAGTACCAAAATCATCCAGTGCGATGACAAAACCATTTTCATGCAAAATGTTTAGTCGCTGGACCAGACTTTCATCAACATGCAAAGGCTCACGCTCAGTGACTTCAAGCACGAGATTCAAATCACGGCGCGTGAAGCTGTCCTTGTATTTCAGGCATTCTTCAACAAATGTCGGCGAAATAATATGCGAGGCGCTGAAATTTATCCCAACGTGAAAACCTTCTGGCAGTTTACTTTCGATCGCATTCATTTGTTTGGCGACCTGGCTCATCAAACTTTGGGTGAGCGGAACTATCAGCCCTGATTTTTCAGCAAGAGGAATGAAAGCCGCAGGAGCGATATATCCTCCCCGAGGGTGTTTCCAGCGGGCAAGGACTTCCACGCCGCGTAACGTCCCTTCCAGCCCATTAACCACTGGTTGATAAAAAGGCACAATTTCACCGTTATGTATTGCCCGCCGCAGGATCTCTTCCGGTGTCGCGCTTTTGTTGAAATATTTATCAAGCAGGAAGACAACGGCGCAGGAAATCAACAAAATGAATATCAAAATCCCCAGACCTTTATCGATAAGTCTGCTAAAGCTAAATAGAGGCGGCTGGTTATAAATAATACTGAAATGATATTTTGTGGAACTGACTCGCCCAGAAAAATGATTTTTACCATTGAGAGCTGTCACATCTCCCGACGGGCCAATAATGCTACCGCCAACGAGTAAAGTATATTTAGCCCCCTTCAACGGCACATTGAGCGCGCCACGAATATGTTGATCGCTAATAGTCACCAAAACTCGGGTATCTGCGAACTGATTCTGATAAAGCAAAATGGGCATTTTATTAACAGTATCGATTGCCGGAGCTAGCAGTAAATTGCTTTCAGGAATCACGGGTATACGTGATAGCAGTACGCGGTTCCCCGGCAGTGAAGTACACCAGACCGCATCTTGTTTGAGAATGATGATCGTACGCAGATGTGGCTTGAGCGCTGCTTCTGTACCTAGTTGATATTGTTCATCCAGATCACACCCTTTTCTGGCTATTTCCCGTACCGTTTGAATCGCCTGTGACGCTTCCTCAAGTATATAATTGATATTGTTTGCGGCATATCTCGCCCCTGCCAAGCTCTCCGCTTTTGCGGAATACCAGAGCTGGATGTTCAAAATAGAGACGCCGGTAATAAACAGGCAAACCGCAGCGAGGATAGGGATAAGTGTATTGCGCATCTGCGTGTCCCTGACAACAGGTTAATAGAGGGGGGTGACATTCATTCGCTCAATCTGGCGTCTACAGAGAGCATGGTCGAGAGAATCAGAAATATCCACGCATCAGATGAAATTTTGCCCAACATGCCGCAAGTCTTTCAATGACTGATGAAAAACTAATGTTCGCGCTGATCAATGGGTCTTTAAGCAGACAAGAGGCATGGGGTAATAATTCGGGAACAAAAATATAGGTTGAGCACGTTTCTGTTTAGCTTTAACCTTCGCCTTTATACATATGTGAATCAATAGGTTGAATGCATTTCTGTACCAGCAATTCCAGCTTTTTGAACGTTTATATCGCCGTTGAGTCAAGTCCATAACATTTCAATTCTTCTGCCGAATGAAATCTAACGTTGACCTGACCTCCGGGCAACTGGCGAAGGAGTACCCTGAAAGGTAAATCCAGAGCGAGGTCTGGATGTTCCAACATCAAAGGCGTTCCCTTTTCAGGATTACCAAATACCAGAACAGTCGTTGGCGGCATTACAAGACCTGCATTACTGGCAGCTTTCGCGTGGTCAAACTCGCCAAATAAAACCAGACCATTATTTGATACCGCCTTAAGAAGACGTGTTCTGGTATGCTCGAAGTCAAATGCACTATTGAATTGAATCATAACGTTTTTACCATTAACACAATAATCAATGTGAACGATGAGACAACCGTAATATAAATACAAAATATTATAACCTGAGCTTGCTCATATTTTTGAACATCAGAGAAATAACATTTTCTGATGAGTCCCTTTAATCAACCAGAATTAAAACAATCACAATATCCACCATGCTTATAAAATCATCCTATAGTAACAAGATAATGTAGACTCTGATTCCATAAAGCACTCCCTTCCTAAACCCTGTAGTTACAAATTGTAAAGATTAATTTACTCTGTTTATATTTTGACTATCTGGTTATATCTCAGTGGATATGTAAAATTAATAACAGCTGGTGATCATTCAGTAGTTGACTATAGAAAATTCACCAGCCGGTCACAGACACGCATCTTTACAGGGCGTGTCTGCATTTTTTGTTATGATGTATTGTGATGTATATAGTAGTACTGGTGAATTATGAGCAATCTGAATCCATGCCTGGCGTGTGGTGCCTGTTGTGCATTTTTCCGCGTCTCTTTTTACTGGGCCGAAGCAGATGATGCAGGCGGCACTATCCCGGCTCATCTTACTGAGCAAATATCCCCTTACCACCGATGTATGAGCGGTACTAACCAGAAGGATCCACGTTGTGTCGCCCTGGCAGGAACGCCTGGAAAAAACGCATGTTGCACCATATATAAGAATCGCTCATCGACATGTCGAGAATTCGCCATGTCTGGCGAGGATGGGAAGATTAATGAGGCATGTAATCGCGCCCGCGCAAAATATGGGCTGCCGCCAATTTAAAAAGCACTTTTCATTTTTAATGGGCGCTATAAAACTGCGTATCCATGATTATATTCTGATGTAACATGCCCATTGCCCGAGTATCAAGAATACCATGCCATATGTTCCTGGTACCGGGCAACGTTTTGGTGAAAACTGACATTTTAAAAATTCAGTTCTTGATGATCATTCTTGATATTTTACGTAACAATCAACAGGCATTAAATTCTGATATTTCGACTGTAAACCATTATGTTTTTCGCGCAATTTCCACCCATCGGATGATCCTATGCCGTTAATCATGAGATAGTTAAAATCAGTAATTTCGATTAGTCTTATTTTTTAGATGAGAGTCTTTTTATATGCTTTTAAACATTCTTTAAGAATAAGAAATCTGCCATAAAGACAGATTTCTTTAATTTATAATTAGAGATTTGCAACGTTATGATATACTTTTTGAACATCGTCGTCATCTTCGAGGGCATCAATAAGTCCTTCAAAGATTTCTAAATCTTCTGGTGAAAGCTCAACTTCTGATTGAGCAATCATTTCTAATTCTGTTGTTGAAAACTCAGTAATTCCAGCTGCTTTTAGAGCTGCAATTCCTTTGTGAAGGTCTGTAGGCTCAGTATAGATAACGATGTTTCCTTCTTCTTCGGTCACATCACGGACATCCACTTCAGCTTCAAGCAAAATTTCAAAAATACGGTCAGGGTCAGTTCCTTCAAATACAATCACGCCAGTATTCTCAAACATATAGCTGACAGAACCAGCTGCTCCGATATTCCCGCCTTTTTTATTGAAAATTGTACGAACGTTAGCAATCGTACGGTTAACGTTTGAAGTCAACGTTTCAGCGATAATCATTGAACCACTGGGTCCAAAGCCTTCATAACGTCCTTGTACGAACGTTTCGTCTCCGCCACCTTTGGCTTTATCAATAGCTTTATCAATAACGTGTTTTGGAACTTGCGCCTGCTTCGCGCGTTCAATAACGAACTTTAAAGAAGTGTTTAATTCTGGGTCTGGTTCACCTTGTTTAGCCGCAGCATAGATTTCCACACCGAATTTTGCATATACTTTAGACGTTGCCCCGTCTTTAGCCGTTTTTTTAGCTACGATATTGGCCCATTTACGTCCCACTGGAATAATCTCCTCGAAATTTATTTACATCAATAACAGGTTGATAACCTGCGATTTTCGTCATATTATATCATAACATGAAAAATTTCGTCTATGAGAATTAGAAATAAGATAAACATATAGCAGCACTTTAATTTTCCATTATTTAAAAATGTTACCAGATTATTTTTCTGATTTAGTTTTAGATTTTTGTTCTTAATAATTGAAACGCTATAATAATACCTAAGGCAAAAATAATGTGTTGATATATAAATTATTTTTTCTTATGTTAATTCATTCCAACCTGGGCTCAAGCACTCTTTCTTAACAACGAAAGGCCATAAAATGAATATCGAAGCATTTGCTTTTGGCACCACCAACTGGGGTGAAGTCGAAAAAACAGAACATCCCGGGGAAACAGGCATGGCCTACTGGCGCACACAATTTTTTGGTCACAAGCCGAACCAAATCCGTGTGCGAATGGTTGAATATACCCCAGGTTACCTGGCGGATCATTGGTGCAGTAAAGGTCATATCCTTTTATGCATGGAGGGAGAACTCGAAACACTGCTCGCAGATGGCCGCAAATTCACTTTAACTGCGGGGATGAGTTATCAGGTTGGTGATAACGCAGAGCCACATCAGTCCAGAACGGAGACAGGAGCAAAACTCTTTATTGTGGACTAACGGATTCGTCGTTGTTGCGATTGCGACGTCCGATTCTGGCACAGAATTGGAACCTGGCAGTAGAACAACCATCTGACCATCCCCCAACTACCTGGGGGTTTTGATAACTTATTTTGGTAACCGTTAGCATCCTGACAAAAATAACGGGAGCGTTACGCTCCCGTTAATGGATTTAATAAATTACCGAATTACATGTTCTTGATGATCGCATCACCAAACTCTGAACATTTCAGCAGCTTAGCGCCTTCCATCAGACGTTCGAAGTCATAGGTTACGGTCTTCGCGTTGATTGCGCCTTCCATACCTTTAACAATCAGGTCTGCGGCTTCAGTCCAGCCCATATGGCGCAGCATCATCTCAGCGGAGAGGATGATAGAGCCTGGGTTAACTTTGTCCTGACCGGCATATTTCGGCGCAGTACCGTGGGTGGCTTCAAACAGGGCGCATTCGTCACCGATGTTTGCGCCAGGGGCAATACCGATACCGCCAACCTGCGCTGCCAGGGCGTCAGAAATGTAGTCACCGTTCAGGTTCATACAGGCGATAACATCATATTCAGCCGGACGCAGCAGGATCTGTTGCAGGAATGCATCAGCAATCACGTCTTTAATGACGATCTCTTTGCCGGTATTCGGGTTTTTAACTTTCAGCCACGGGCCGCCGTCAATCAGTTCACCGCCAAACTCTTCACGCGCCAACTGGTAGCCCCAGTCTTTAAACGCGCCTTCGGTGAACTTCATGATGTTGCCTTTGTGCACCAGGGTCACAGAGTCACGATCGTTAGCAATTGCGTATTCGATCGCGGCACGAACCAGACGTTTGGTTCCTTCTTCAGAACATGGCTTAATACCGATACCGCAGTGTTCCGGGAAGCGAATTTTCTTCACGCCCATCTCTTCACGCAGGAATTTAATTACTTTCTCAGCGTCGGCAGAGTCTGCTTTCCATTCGATACCTGCATAAATGTCTTCCGAGTTTTCACGGAAGATAACCATATCGGTCAGTTCAGGGTGTTTAACTGGGCTTGGGGTGCCCTGATAGTAACGTACCGGACGCAGGCAGATGTAGAGATCAAGTTCCTGGCGCAGGGCAACGTTGAGAGAACGAATACCGCCACCAACCGGAGTGGTCAGCGGGCCTTTAATAGCAACGCGATATTCACGAATCAGATCAAGGGTTTCAGCAGGCAGCCAGACATCCTGACCATAAACCTGTGTGGATTTTTCACCGGTGTAAATTTCCATCCAGGAGATTTTACGCTCGCCTTTATAGGCTTTCTCGACTGCAGCGTCGACCACTTTCAGCATGGCTGGGGTTACATCTACACCGATTCCATCACCTTCAATGTAAGGGATAATCGGATTTTCAGGAACGTTGAGTTTGCCGTTTTGCAGGGTGATCTTCTTGCCTTGTGCCGGAACAACTACTTTACTTTCCATTCACCTCTCCTTCGAGCGCTACTGGTTTGCTCGTCTGCCACCACGTTGCATATGCGTTTGCGTCCTGCGATACGGATGCTTTAGAGCAATTTTTTGTTAATGATTTGTAATTGGCTTGTCAATACTACCCTATTGTTTGCCGTCATGAAAGATGCGCGTTATTAGGCTATAATGCGGCAATTCATAATCTCTGAAAATACCATGCAAAAAACTTCTTTTAGAAATCACCAGGTTAAGCGATTCAGCTCGCAACGCACTAACAAACGCAAACCAGAAAACCAGCCCACGCGTGTGATCCTGCTTAATAAACCTTACGATGTCCTGCCACAGTTCACCGATGAAGCTGGGCGCAAAACATTAAAAGAATTCATCCCGGTTCAGGGTGTTTATGCGGCGGGTCGTCTCGACCGCGATAGCGAAGGGTTATTGGTGCTGACCAATAATGGTGCACTACAGGCTCGTTTAACTCAGCCGGGCAAACGCACCGGGAAAATCTATTATGTGCAGGTGGAAGGCATTCCCACACAAGACGCTCTTGAAGCCTTGCGCAATGGCGTAACCTTAAATGATGGCCCTACCCTGCCCGCAGGCGTGGAGTTGGTTGAAGAACCAGAGTGGTTATGGCCACGTAATCCGCCAATTCGTGAACGTAAAAGTATTCCCACCAGCTGGCTGAAGATTACTTTATATGAAGGACGTAATCGCCAGGTGCGCCGCATGACCGCCCATGTCGGTTTCCCTACGCTGCGACTGATTCGCTATGCCATGGGCAATTACACACTGGATAATCTCGCTAACGGCGAATGGCGAGAAGCAACAGAATAAGGATGCACAATGTTTAAACCGCACGTTACCGTCGCCTGCGTGGTACACGCAGAGGGCAAATTTTTAGTTGTTGAAGAGACGATTAACGGTAAAGCGTTATGGAACCAACCGGCGGGACATCTGGAGGCGGATGAGACGCTAGTAGAAGCGGCTGCGCGTGAGCTGTGGGAAGAAACCGGCATCAGCGCGCGACCGCAACACTTCATCCGCATGCATCAGTGGATTGCGCCAGATAAAACGCCGTTTTTGCGTTTCCTGTTTGCCATTGAACTTGAGCAAATATGCCCGACCCAGCCTCATGACAGCGATATCGACTGCTGCCGTTGGGTCAGCGCCGAAGAAATTTTACAGGCGTCAAATCTACGTTCGCCACTGGTGGCGGAAAGTATTCGTTGTTATCAAAGCGGGCAACGCTATCCGCTGGAGATGATTGGCGATTTTAACTGGCCTTTTACAAAGGGTGTCATCTAAAAGGCTGCGTGATAGAATACGCCGCCTTGAAGTTCAATGTCGTGAGTAATCCAATGTCTGAAACCGCAAAAAAAGTGATCGTCGGCATGTCCGGCGGTGTCGACTCCTCCGTTTCTGCCTGGCTGTTGCAACAACAGGGATATCAGGTCGAAGGCCTGTTTATGAAGAACTGGGAAGAAGACGACGGTGAGGAATATTGCACAGCGGCAGCGGATCTGGCTGATGCCCAGGCGGTCTGCGATAAGCTCGGCATTGAACTGCACACCGTCAACTTTGCTGCCGAATACTGGGACAACGTCTTCGAACTGTTCCTTGCTGAATATAAAGCCGGTCGCACGCCGAATCCGGATATTCTGTGCAACAAAGAGATCAAATTTAAAGCCTTCCTCGAATTTGCCGCCGAAGATTTAGGTGCCGATTATATCGCTACCGGTCATTACGTGCGTCGGGCAGATGTCGATGGCAAGAGCCGCCTGCTGCGTGGTCTGGACAGCAATAAAGACCAGAGCTACTTCCTTTATACGCTCAGCCATGAGCAAATTGCGCAAAGCCTGTTCCCGGTCGGCGAACTGGAAAAACCGCAGGTGCGTAAGATTGCTGAAGATCTTGGTCTGGTCACCGCGAAGAAAAAAGACTCTACCGGCATTTGCTTCATTGGCGAACGTAAATTCCGCGAGTTCCTGGGCCGTTATCTCCCGGCGCAACCGGGCAAAATCATTACCGTCGATGGCGATGAAATTGGTGAGCACCAGGGGCTGATGTATCACACCCTCGGTCAGCGTAAAGGTCTGGGTATCGGTGGCACTAAAGAAGGCACCGAAGAACCGTGGTATGTGGTCGATAAAGACGTCGAAAACAACATTCTGATTGTTGCGCAGGGCCATGAACACCCGCGTCTGATGTCTGTCGGTCTGATTGCCCAGCAGCTACACTGGGTCGATCGCGAACCGTTCACCGGCACTATGCGTTGCACGGTAAAAACCCGCTATCGCCAGACCGACATTCCGTGCACCGTCAAGGCGCTGGACGACGATCGCATTGAAGTGATTTTCGATGAGCCCGTTGCCGCCGTGACGCCGGGCCAGTCTGCCGTCTTCTATAACGGTGAAGTGTGCCTCGGTGGCGGTATCATTGAGCAGCGTCTACCGCTGCCGGTCTGATTATTGTCTTTAATTACAACAAGGAAGCAGTGAACGTGGCAAAGAATTACTATGACATCACCCTCGCCCTGGCCGGTATTTGTCAGTCGGCACGCCTGGTGCAACAACTTGCTCACCAGGGGCATTGTGATGCCGATGCGCTACACGTCTCACTCAACAGTATTATTGATATGAACCCCAGCTCGACGCTGGCGGTTTTTGGCGGTAGCGAAGCCAACCTGCGCGTCGGGCTGGAAACCCTGCTCGGCGTGCTCAATGCCAGCAGTCGTCAGGGCTTAAACGCTGAGCTAACCCGCTACACGCTAAGCCTGATGGTGCTTGAGCGCAAACTTTCCTCAGCGAAAGGTGCGCTCGACACTCTGGGCAACCGGATCAACGGCCTGCAACGCCAACTCGAACACTTCGATTTACAGTCCGAAACGCTGATGAGCGCGATGGCCGCCATCTATGTTGATGTGATAAGCCCGCTTGGCCCGCGCATTCAGGTCACCGGCTCCCCTGCCGTACTGCAAAGCCCACAGGTGCAGGCGAAAGTTCGCGCAACCCTGCTGGCAGGCATTCGCGCCGCCGTGCTCTGGCACCAGGTTGGCGGCGGACGTCTGCAACTGATGTTTTCTCGTAATCGCCTGACCACTCAGGCAAAACAAATTCTTGCTCATTTAACCCCGGAGTTGTGATCTATGGAATTATCCTCACTGACCGCCGTTTCCCCTGTCGATGGACGCTACGGCGATAAAGTCAGCGCGCTGCGCGGGATTTTCAGCGAATACGGTTTGCTGAAATTCCGTGTACAAGTTGAAGTACGTTGGCTGCAAAAACTGGCCGCGCACGCAGCGATCAAGGAAGTTCCTGCTTTTGCTGCCGACGCAATCGGTTACCTTGATGCAATCGTCGCTAATTTCAGTGAAGAAGATGCATCGCGAATCAAAACCATCGAGCGTACCACTAACCACGACGTTAAAGCGGTTGAGTATTTCCTGAAAGAAAAAGTGGCGGAGATCCCGGAACTGCACGCGGTTTCTGAATTCATTCACTTTGCCTGTACTTCGGAAGATATCAATAACCTCTCCCACGCGTTGATGCTGAAAACTGCGCGTGATGAAGTGATCCTGCCATACTGGCGTCAACTGATTGACGGCATTAAAGATCTCGCCGTTCAGTATCGCGATATCCCGCTGCTGTCCCGTACCCACGGTCAGCCAGCCACGCCGTCAACCATCGGTAAAGAGATGGCTAACGTCGCCTACCGTATGGAGCGCCAGTACCGCCAGCTTAACCAGGTGGAGATTCTCGGCAAAATCAACGGCGCGGTCGGTAACTATAACGCCCACATCGCCGCTTACCCGGAAGTTGACTGGCATCAGTTCAGCGAAGAGTTCGTCACCTCGCTGGGTATTCAGTGGAACCCGTACACAACCCAGATCGAACCGCACGACTACATCGCCGAGCTGTTTGATTGCGTTGCGCGCTTTAACACCATTCTGATCGACTTCGACCGTGACGTCTGGGGTTATATCGCCCTTAACCACTTCAAACAAAAAACCATTGCTGGTGAGATTGGTTCTTCCACCATGCCGCATAAAGTTAACCCGATCGACTTCGAAAACTCCGAAGGCAATCTGGGGCTTTCCAACGCGGTATTGCAGCACCTGGCAAGCAAACTGCCGGTTTCCCGCTGGCAGCGTGACCTGACCGACTCCACCGTGCTGCGTAACCTCGGCGTGGGTATCGGTTATGCGCTGATTGCTTACCAGTCCACCCTGAAAGGTGTGAGCAAACTGGAAGTGAACCGTGATCATCTACTGGATGAACTGGATCACAACTGGGAAGTGTTGGCAGAACCGATCCAGACGGTAATGCGCCGTTACGGGATTGAGAAGCCATACGAGAAGCTGAAAGAGCTGACTCGCGGTAAACGCGTTGACGCCGAAGGCATGAAGCAATTTATCGATGGTCTGGCGTTGCCGGAAGAAGAAAAAGCACGCCTGAAAGCGATGACGCCGGCTAACTATATTGGCCGTGCCATCACTATGGTTGATGAGCTGAAATAAGCCTCGTATCAGTGCCGGATGGTGATGCCGTCCGGCCTGTTTATTAAGATAATCCGCTTTTCTATTTACACCTCCCTTCCCCACTGGTTTATTTAATGTTTACCCCCACAACCACATAATCGCGTTACACTATTTTTATAATTAAGACAGGGAGAAATAAAAATGCGCGTACTGGTTGTCGAAGACAATGCGTTGTTACGTCACCATCTTAAAGTTCAGATTCAGGACGCGGGTCATCAGGTCGATGACGCAGAAGATGCCAAAGAAGCCGATTATTATCTCAACGAACATTTACCGGATATTGCGATTGTCGATCTCGGTTTGCCTGACGAAGATGGTTTGTCGCTGATCCGTCGCTGGCGTAGTAATGATGTTTCACTGCCAATTCTTGTATTAACCGCCCGTGAAAGCTGGCAGGACAAAGTTGAAGTATTAAGCGCCGGTGCTGACGATTACGTGACTAAACCCTTTCATATTGAAGAAGTGATGGCACGAATGCAGGCATTAATGCGGCGTAATAGCGGCCTGGCTTCACAGGTTATTTCGCTGCCGCCGTTTCAGGTTGATCTCTCCCGTCGCGAATTATCCATTAGTGACGAAGTCATCAAACTGACCGCATTTGAATACACCATTATGGAAACCTTGATCCGTAACAACGGCAAAGTGGTCAGTAAAGATTCATTGATGTTACAGCTCTACCCGGATGCCGAACTGCGGGAAAGTCATACCATTGATGTTCTGATGGGCAGGCTGCGCAAAAAAATTCAGGCGCAATACCCGCACGAGGTGATTACCACCGTTCGCGGCCAGGGTTATCTTTTCGAATTGCGCTGATGAAAAAATTACTGCGTGTTTTTTTCCCGCTCTCGCTGCGGGTACGTTTTCTGTTGGCGACGGCCGCGGTAGTACTAGTGCTTTCACTTTCCTACGGTATGGTTGCCCTGATCGGTTATAGCGTTAGTTTCGATAAAACGACGTTTCGTCTGTTACGCGGCGAGAGCAATTTATTCTATACACTGGCGAAATGGGAAAACAATAAGCTACACGTTGAACTGCCGGAAAATATCGACAAGCAAAGTCCCACGATGTCTCTGATTTATGACGAGAACGGCAAACTATTGTGGGCGCAGCGTGACGTTCCCTGGCTGATGAAAATGATCCAGCCTGACTGGCTGAAATCCAATGGTTTTCACGAAATAGAGGCTGACGTGAACGATACCAGCCTGCTACTGAGTAACGATCTCTCTATTCAGCAGCAGTTGCAGGAAGTTCGGGAAGACGACGACGATGCAGAAATGACCCACTCGGTAGCCGTTAATGTCTATCCGGCAACGGCGCGAATGCCAAAACTCACCATTGTGGTGGTCGATACCATTCCCGTAGAGCTTAAAAGTTCCTATACGGTATGGAGCTGGTTTCTCTATGTACTCCTGGCCAACCTGTTGTTAGTGATCCCGTTACTGTGGATCGCCGCCTGGTGGAGCTTACGCCCTATTGAAGCCCTGGCGCGAGAAGTCCGCGAACTGGAAGAACACCACCGTGAACTGCTCAACCCTACAACAACGAGAGAACTGACCAGCCTGGTGGGTAACCTGAACCGACTTTTAAAAAGCGAGCGTGAGCGTTACGACAAATACCGCACTACGCTCACTGACCTGACTCACAGCCTGAAAACGCCTCTGGCGGTGCTACAAAGTACGCTACGTTCTTTGCGAAGTGAAAAGATGAACGTCAGTGAAGCGGAACCGGTGATGCTGGAACAAATTAGCCGTATCTCGCAACAAATTGGTTACTACCTACACCGAGCCAGTATGCGTGGCGGGACATTACTTAGCCGCGAACTACATCCAGTGGCCCCGTTGTTGGACAATCTCACATCGGCACTGAATAAAGTTTATCAGCGTAAAGGCGTCAATATTTCCCTCGATATCTCGCCAGAAATTAGCTTTGTCGGTGAGCAGAACGATTTTGTTGAGGTAATGGGCAATGTACTGGATAACGCCTGTAAGTATTGCCTCGAGTTTGTCGAAATCTCCGCAAGGCAAACTGACAAACATCTCTACATCGTGGTCGAAGATGATGGACCGGGGATCCCGCAAAGCAAGCGTGAGGTGATTTTCGACCGTGGTCAGCGTGTTGATACCTTACGCCCCGGGCAAGGCGTGGGGCTGGCGGTCGCTCGTGAAATTACTGAACAGTACGACGGAAGAATCATCGCCGGAGAGAGCATGCTCGGCGGTGCGCGAATGGAGGTGATTTTTGGTCGCCAGCATTCCTTGTCGAAAGATGAATAAATATGTCCTTTGTTCGCGCATTACAGTGTGCATCCGTTATAATCGGTTGCAGATACCCGCCTATGGACGCTTAACATGGAATACCAACTCACCCTTAATTGGCCCGATTTTCTTGAACGCCACTGGCAGAAACGTCCCGTGGTGCTAAAACGCGGCTTTAATAATTTTATTGACCCTATTTCTCCCGACGAGCTGGCGGGCCTGGCGATGGAAAGTGAAGTCGACAGTCGGCTGGTCAGTCATCAGGATGGCAAATGGCAGGTCAGTCACGGGCCATTCGAAAGCTACGACCATCTGGGCGAAACCAACTGGTCATTGCTGGTCCAGGCGGTTGATCACTGGCATGAACCGGCCGCCGCGCTGATGCGTCCGTTCCGTGAATTACCGGACTGGCGCATTGACGATCTAATGATCTCGTTTTCCGTGCCTGGCGGCGGCGTCGGTCCGCATCTCGATCAGTACGATGTATTTATTATTCAGGGTACAGGTCGCCGTCGCTGGCGGGTAGGTGAAAAACTGCACATGAGGCAGCACTGCCCTCACCCGGATCTGTTACAGGTTGATCCGTTTGAAGCGATTATTGATGAAGAGCTGGAGCCAGGCGATATTCTTTATATTCCGCCAGGGTTCCCGCACGAAGGCTACGCGCTGGAAAATGCGATGAACTATTCCGTTGGTTTTCGTGCGCCGAATACGCGGGAACTGATCAGCGGATTTGCCGATTACGTGCTGCAACGTGAGCTGGGCGGTAATTACTACAGCGATCCGGATGTCCCTCCTCGCGATCATCCGGCAGACGTTCTGCCGCAGGAGATGGATAAACTGCGTGAGATGATGCTTGAGTTGATCAACCAGCCAGAACACTTTAAGCAGTGGTTTGGCGAGTTTATTTCGCAGTCACGTCATGAACTGGATATCGCTCCGCCAGAGCCACCGTATCAACCGGATGAAATCTACGACGCGCTGAAACAAGGTGATGTACTGGTGCGTCTGGGTGGTCTGCGCGTCTTGCGCATTGGCGACGATGTTTATGCTAATGGTGAGAAAATTGATTCCCCGCACCGTCCGGCGCTGGAGGCACTCGCCAGCAACATTGCACTGACCGCCGAGAATTTTGGCGACGCACTGGAAGATCCGTCATTCCTCGCGATGCTCGCGGCGCTGGTCAATAGCGGGTATTGGTTCTTCGAAGGGTAAATTTGAATTGAAGCCGGATGCGGCATCATATGCCGCATCCAATTTCGCTTACTTCCGTTTCGCCGTTAACTCGGCAATACGCACAATCACTTGCACCGCTTTTTCCATTCCTTCCAGAGTGACAAACTCATGTTTACCATGATAGTTATAACCGCCGGTAAACAGATTCGGACACGGTAATCCCATAAACGACAACTGCGCACCGTCAGTACCACCACGGATCGGTTTCAGGTCTGGTTCAATATCGCAATCGCGCATCGCCTGCTGGGCAATATCAAGAATATGCGGATGCTCAACGACTTTCTCGCGCATGTTGTAGTAACTGTCTTCAATCACCAGTTCAATGTAGCAATCCGGGTGTAACCCTTTGCCCACTTTCTTGGCAATTTCCATCATTTTACGTTTACGCGCTTCAAACTGTTTACGGTCGAAATCACGGATGATGTAGTGCATATCGGCGCGCTCAACAGTGCCTTTCATGCTTGTCAGGTGATAGAAGCCTTCATAACCTTCCGTAGCTTCCGGGCTTTCATCTGCCGGTACTTCCGCATGAATGCGTGCCGCCAGCGACAGCGCATTCACCATCACACCTTTTGCCGTACCCGGGTGAACATTGTTGCCGACGATTTTGATATTCACCGAAGCAGCGTTGAAGTTTTCAAACTCCAGTTCACCTACGCCACCACCATCTACGGTGTAAGCCCAGCGGGCATCAAAGGCTTCAACATCAAAATATTTCGCCCCTTTACCCACTTCTTCATCAGGCGTAAAGGCAACACGAATATCGCCATGCGGAATATTTTTCTGCTGCAATACCGCCAGCGCGGTCATGATTTCTGCAATACCTGCTTTGTCGTCAGCACCCAACAATGTTTTACCGTCAGTGGTGATCAGCGTCTGTCCCAGCAGTTGATGCAGTACCGGGAACATGACCGGTGACAGGACTTCGTCGCCGACGCCCAACGCAATGTCGCCGCCACGATAGTTTTCAACAATCTGCGGATTCACATTTTTACCGCTGCAATCCGGTGAGGTATCCACATGAGAAATAAAACCAATCGCCGGAATATCGCCAGGAACGTTAGCCGGTAGCGTCGCCATCAACGTTCCTTTCTCACTTAAGGTCACATTGATAAGACCCATTTCTTCCAGCTGATCTTTCAGCAGATGCAATAATTTCCACTGGCCTTCCGTGCTGGGAACTTGTCTCACCCCCGCTTTTGATTGGGTATCGAGAGACACGTAGTTCAAAAAACGCTCAAGTAGTTTATCCATGTAGTCACCCTCACTTTTCGTGACAACATTATTAAGAAGCAGGAAAAGACAAATATTGCGTCAGGTCACTTTTACCCCTGCAATCGGGAATATTTATCAACATTACCTTAATGAATATAAAGCTAAGCCAGTAATTCACAACAAGGATTGGCGATCCAAGTAGTTTGCCGTAGAATTACGGCCCTCTTTAAGAGTCACCAAGGTGGTTAACCACAAACCCCGCTTCGGTAAGCCATCCGTTGCGTTTACATGGGACAGAGTAAAAAATTGAATAAACAACCGAGTTCGCTTTCACCGCTGGTGCAATTGGCGGGAATTCGCAAATGCTTTGATGGTAAAGAGGTCATTCCCCAGCTGGATCTGACTATCAACAATGGCGAGTTCCTCACGCTGCTTGGCCCTTCTGGCTGCGGTAAAACAACCGTTCTTCGCCTGATTGCGGGTCTGGAAACTGTTGATTCTGGACGCATCATGCTGGATAACGAGGACATCACCCACGTTCCGGCGGAAAACCGCTATGTGAACACCGTTTTCCAAAGCTACGCGCTATTCCCCCACATGACCGTATTCGAAAATGTGGCCTTTGGTTTGCGTATGCAAAAAACCCCTGCTGCTGAAATTACGCCTCGCGTGATGGAAGCTTTGCGGATGGTGCAACTGGAAAGCTTCGCTCAACGCAAACCGCATCAGCTCTCAGGCGGTCAACAGCAACGCGTCGCCATTGCCCGCGCGGTGGTTAACAAGCCTCGCCTGCTGCTGCTTGATGAGTCGCTCTCGGCGCTGGATTACAAACTGCGCAAGCAAATGCAGAACGAGTTGAAAGCGTTACAGCGTAAGCTTGGCATTACCTTCGTCTTTGTCACTCACGATCAGGAAGAAGCACTCACCATGTCAGACAGGATTGTGGTGATGCGCGAGGGTCGTATTGAGCAAGACGGTACACCGCGCGAAATTTACGAAGAGCCGAAGAATTTATTTGTTGCCGGATTCATTGGCGAAATCAATATGTTCAACGCCACTGTCATCGAACGTCTCGACGAGCAGCGCGTGCGGGCTAACGTTGAAGGTCGCGAGTGTAATATCTACGTTAACTTCGCCGTTGAACCGGGGCAAAAACTGCATGTTCTGCTGCGCCCGGAAGACTTACGTGTTGAAGAGATTAACGACGACAACCATGCTGAAGGGCTGATTGGATACGTTCGTGAGCGTAACTACAAAGGCATGACGCTGGAGTCGGTTGTTGAACTGGAAAATGGCAAGATGGTGATGGTCAGCGAATTCTTCAATGAAGACGATCCTGACTTTGACCACTCTCTCGACCAAAAAATGGCCATTAATTGGGTAGAAAGCTGGGAGGTCGTACTGGCTGATGAAGAACACAAGTAAGTTCCAGAATGTAGTGATTGTCACTATTGTCGGTTGGCTTGTGTTGTTTGTCTTTCTGCCCAACCTGATGATCATTGGCACCAGCTTTTTGACCCGCGACGACGCCAGTTTCGTCAAAATGGTCTTTACGCTGGAAAACTACGCACGTCTGCTCGATCCGCTCTATTTTGAAGTGCTATTGCACTCGCTGAATATGGCGCTGATCGCCACCCTCGCCTGCCTGGTTCTGGGCTATCCGTTTGCCTGGTTTCTGGCGAAGCTGCCGCACAAGGTGCGTCCGCTGCTGCTGTTTCTGCTGATTGTTCCCTTCTGGACCAACTCACTGATTCGCATCTACGGGCTGAAAATTTTCCTCAGCACCAAAGGCTATCTCAACGAGTTTTTGCTCTGGCTGGGCGTTATCGACACACCAATTCGTATCATGTTCACGCCCAGTGCGGTGATTATCGGTCTGGTTTACATTCTGCTGCCGTTTATGGTGATGCCGCTGTACTCCAGTATCGAAAAACTGGATAAGCCGTTGCTGGAGGCGGCGCGCGATCTCGGTGCCAGCAAGTTGCAGACTTTTATCCGCATCATTATTCCACTGACGATGCCGGGGATTATTGCCGGATGTCTGCTGGTGATGCTGCCAGCGATGGGCCTGTTCTATGTGTCCGACCTGATGGGCGGTGCGAAAAACCTGCTGATCGGTAACGTCATCAAGGTCCAGTTCCTTAATATTCGTGACTGGCCGTTTGGTGCAGCCACCAGCATTACGCTGACTATCGTAATGGGCCTGATGTTGCTGGTTTACTGGCGCGCTTCTCGTTTGCTGAATAAGAAGGTGGAACTCGAATGATCGGTCGACTGCTTCGCGGCGGTTTTATGACCGCTATCTACGCGTACCTGTATATCCCAATCATTATTTTGATTGTGAACTCCTTCA
Source organism: Escherichia sp. E2586 (assembly GCF_005781105.1). Lineage (NCBI taxonomy): Bacteria > Pseudomonadati > Pseudomonadota > Gammaproteobacteria > Enterobacterales > Enterobacteriaceae > Escherichia > Escherichia sp. E2586. Next base: position 83,695 of record NZ_VATN01000019.1, on the reverse strand, counting down.
ACAGCTCGCGCTTTGGCATCAACTGGCAGGGTTTTACCACCAAATGGTATAGCCTGCTGATGAACAACGACAGTCTGTTACAGGCAGCGCAGCATTCACTGACGATGGCGGTGTTTTCGGCGACGTTTGCCACGCTTATCGGTTCACTGACGGCCGTTGCGCTGTACCGCTATCGCTTTCGCGGTAAGCCGTTCGTTAGCGGAATGCTGTTTGTGGTGATGATGTCGCCAGATATCGTGATGGCAATTTCTCTGCTGGTGCTGTTTATGCTGCTGGGTATTCAGCTTGGCTTCTGGTCGCTGCTGTTCTCGCATATCACCTTCTGCCTACCGTTTGTGGTGGTGACGGTGTATTCGCGCCTGAAAGGTTTTGACGTGCGAATGCTGGAAGCGGCGAAAGATCTCGGTGCCAGTGAATTTACCATTCTGCGGAAAATCATCCTGCCACTGGCAATGCCAGCGGTGGCGGCGGGCTGGGTGTTAAGCTTTACCCTGTCGATGGACGATGTGGTAGTTTCTTCGTTCGTCACCGGCCCAAGCTATGAAATTCTGCCGTTAAAAATTTATTCGATGGTCAAAGTCGGCGTATCGCCGGAAGTTAACGCGCTGGCAACCATATTACTGGTGCTGTCGCTGGTGATGGTTATTGCCAGCCAGCTTATTGCTCGTGATAAAACGAAAGGTAACACAGGGGACGTTAAATGAAAAAATGGTCACGCCACCTGCTCGCGGCGGGTGCTCTGGCACTGGGCATGAGCGCCGCTCACGCTGATGACAACAACACACTGTATTTCTACAACTGGACCGAGTACGTGCCGCCTGGACTGCTCGAACAGTTCACCAAAGAAACCGGTATTAAGGTTATCTATTCGACTTACGAGTCGAACGAAACCATGTACGCCAAGCTGAAAACGTACAAAGACGGTGCCTATGACCTGGTGGTTCCTTCAACCTATTACGTTGATAAAATGCGTAAAGAAGGGATGATCCAGAAGATCGACAAGTCGAAGTTAACAAACTTTGGCAACCTCGACCCAGAAATGCTCAACAAGCCGTTTGATCCGAATAACGACTACTCCATTCCGTATATCTGGGGTGCGACGGCGATTGGCGTTAACGGTGATGCGGTGGATCCGAAATCTGTCACCAGCTGGGCCGATCTGTGGAAGCCTGAGTACAAAGGCAGCCTGCTGCTGACCGACGATGCCCGTGAAGTGTTCCAGATGGCGCTGCGTAAGCTGGGCTACTCCGGTAACACCACCGATCCGAAAGAGATTGAAGCTGCGTATAACGAGCTGAAAAAACTGATGCCAAACGTCGCGGCGTTTAACTCCGATAACCCGGCAAACCCGTACATGGAAGGCGAAGTTAACCTCGGCATGATCTGGAACGGCTCTGCTTTCGTTGCTCGCCAGGCGGGTACGCCAATTGACGTGGTGTGGCCGAAAGAAGGCGGCATTTTCTGGATGGACAGCCTGGCGATTCCGGCAAATGCCAAAAACAAAGAAGGCGCGCTGAAACTGATCAACTTCCTGCTGCGCCCGGATGTGGCAAAACAGGTTGCCGAAACTATCGGTTATCCAACGCCAAACCTCGCCGCGCGCAAACTGTTAAGCCCGGAAATAGCAAACGACAAGACGCTCTACCCGGATGCTGAAACCATTAAAAATGGCGAATGGCAGAGTGACGTTGGCCCAGCCAGTAGCATTTATGAAGAGTATTATCAGAAGCTGAAAGCAGGACGTTAATTCAGCAAGCGGGCGGTGGTATTACCGCCCGTTTTTTATTTAGCAAGGAAGTAACTAATGAGTCAGGAATAATGTATCGCTGCTATAGACGAGTTAAAGGAAAAGAGGCCGGAAAAGTGCGCGTGTATTATGCCAAATGCGGCGAGAAAGCCTTATCCGGCCTACAAGCCCCACAAATTCAATTAATTGTGGTCTGTTCGTAGGCCTGATAAGCGTAGCGCATCAGGCAATTACTCCTGATTTATAATCCCTTCAGCAACTTCTCAACAAACTCTGGTACCACCTGGCTTGCCGGGCCGTAATATTTCTCGGCAAATTCATTACCGACCTGACTCGGTTCGAGATTGAGTTCAACCGTATGCGCGCCATGCAGCTTCGCTTCGTGAACAAACCCAGCCGCCGGATAAACATGCCCGGATGTGCCAATAGCAATGAAAATGTCGGCCATCGACAACGCCATATAAATTTCATCCATGCCGAGTGGCATTTCGCCAAACCACACTACGTGTGGGCGCAGCGGAGCCGGGAACTGGCAGCAATGACATTTGTCTTCTGGCGTGACGTCTCCGGTCCAGTCGAGAACCTGACCGCTTTGCGAACAACGTACTTTCAGCAATTCCCCATGCATATGAATCACATTGGTATTACCTGCGCGTTCATGCAGATTATCGATATTCTGCGTCACCAGCAAAAAGCGATCGCCGAGGGCGTCTTGCAGTTTAGCCAGAGCAAGATGCGCAGCGTTAGGCTGAATTTCTGGCTGCTGTAGTTGACGGCGACGGGCGTTATAAAACGCTTGCACCAGTTCAGGATCGCGATCAAAACCTTCCGGTGTAGCCACATCTTCAACCCGATGTTCTTCCCACAGGCCATCTGCTGCGCGAAAGGTACGAATACCTGATTCCGCAGAAATTCCTGCCCCTGTCAGTACGAGTACTCTTGGTTTTTCCATTGCTTCCGGCACCACTTTATCTCTGAAAAAAATACGCTGACGCAAACGCTCGTGCAGGCGGCGTTTATTTTTACGAAAACGACTTAACCGATGACCCCGACGCGACAACATAGTAACCTCTGTTGATTAATCGGTTAGATGTAGGAAGGCCGCACCACGCATTCCTCCTGCATCCCCGTGACGCGCGCGTTCAATGCGCGGAACACGAGCTACAGGTAAGAGATGACGAGGCAGCCTGTCCGCCAGTTGCGTTGTGATTGCCGGGAAATTCGATAAGCCACCGCCAATGACCAGCAAATCAGGGTCAACAATGGTCAGGATATTTCCCAGACAAACCGCTAATAAATCCAGATAACGCTCAACGTGCGCCCTTGCCTGCTCATCGCCTTGCTCATAAAGCGCAATAATTTCGGGAGCCTGCAACGGTTGATGATAATAGTGTTGATACAGCCACGCAAAACCGCGACCAGACAGATAATTTTCAATGCAACCGTGCTGACCACAGCCGCAGCGACGTAACGGGAAATCCAGCCCCATCATGGTTAATGCATCGACGGGAAGGCGCATATGCCCAAATTCACCCGTAATATAGCTTTTACCCGTTACCGGTTTACCGTTGAATACCAGTCCACCGCCAACGCCAGTCCCCAGGATCAGTCCCATCACCAGTGGATATTGGGTAAATTCATCGTCCCAGGCTTCAGAAAGGGCAAAGCAGTTGGCGTCGTTATTAAGGCGCACATCGCGTTCAAGGCGGGCGCTCAGATCGGCACGCAACGGTTTACCACTGGCGGCGGGGACATTGGCGGCATACAGCGTGCCATCTTCTGTTTCCGGCATTCCCGGAATACCGATGCCGACAGAACCTTTACAGCCAAAACGCTGATCGGCTTCGGCCACCAGTTCGCACACTGCATCTAAAAATGCGTCATAGCTATCACGCGGTGTCGGCACCCGCTTTTCCCACTGCAACTGCCGACCGCTATCAAACACGCCTAGCGCAATTTTCGTTCCACCAATATCAAACCCGTAATACATTGCCGCTCCTTGTTTTAATGTACTGCCTTTACTGGCCGCTAAGGACTCGCGCAGGGTCAATATTACTGGCGCGTCGCGCCGGATACCAACTTGCCAAAAGACTCAGCAACAATGCTGTGACCAGTACGTAGAAGACGTCCAGCCAGTGCAATTCCGATGGCAGGAAGTCAATAAAATAGATATCGCTGGAGAGGAACTGATGACCAATCAGCTTTTCAATCCACTCAATAATCGGGGTAAGTTGCAGTGAAACCACTACGCCGATAATCACACCACAGAGGCTGCCGAACAGCCCTGCCAGCAATCCATACCAGACAAAGATGGCGCGAATTAAACCGTCTTTCGCCCCCAGCGTTCTTAAAACTGCGATATCGCCACTCTTGTCTTTCACCGCCATCACTAAGGTGGAGACGATGTTGAAACAGGCCACGCCAATCACCAGTACCATCGCCAGATACATAATGGCGCGGATCATCTGGATATCGCGATACATATAGCCGTAAGTACCAATCCAGCTTTTAATATAAACATAGCTGTTGGTTACTTCACCCGCGTCACGTACCAGTTTGTTAGCGTTAAAAACATCCGTCATTTTAAGGGCAATGCCTGACACACTGGAACCCATATCAAGATATTGTTGGGCATCCGCCAGCGGGATCATGGCAAAACTGTGATCGAGTTGGCCACTCAACTGCAAAATACCCGCAACGTGCAAACGCACACGTTTCGGCTGCATCAGCTTATGCTCGGGATTCGAGTTTGGGATCATAATCGACACCCAATCGCCCTGCTTCACTTTCAGCGCATCCGCCACGCCTTTGCCGATGATAATTTGCTGTTCGCCCGCTTTAAAATTGTTCCAGGCATCGCCCTGGACAAATGATGGCAGCGCGCTCAGACGCTGTTCCTGTTGCGGATCAACGCCTTTAACCTGCAGAGCGCGCAGATTCGCGCCGCTCTCCACCAGCCCGGTGAAATTGATATACGGCGCAGCGGCGGCAATACCCGGCACTTTCTGCACTTTATCCAGTGCTTCCTGCCAGTTAGTCCACGGCTGATCTACCGCCTCAATTTCACCGTGCGGTACCACAGCAAGAATGCGGTTGTTCAGTTCGCGTTCAAAGCCATTCATCGCGCTTAAGCCGACGATCAATACCGCCACGCCAAGTGCAATGCCAATGGTAGAAATGACGGAGATCAGCGACACCATGCCGCCGCGCCGCCGTCCGCGACTAAAACGCAGGCCAATTAATAACGATAAAGGCATCGCCATTACTCCGCCCCCATCAGGCTTAGTTCCGCCGTCAGACGACCATCACGCATCTCCAGTTGGCGGCTCATACGTTTCGCCAGTTGCAGGTCGTGAGTGACCACCAGGAAGGCGGTGCCCTGCAAGCGATTCAACTCCCCAAGCAACTGGAAGATGCTGTCTGCGTTACGCGCGTCAAGGTTACCGGTAGGTTCATCCGCCAGTACCAGGCGCGGGTTATTGACCAGCGCACGGGCAATCGCCACACGCTGGCGCTCACCACCGGAAAGCTCTGACGGGCGGTGATTCGCACGATGCTCCAGCCCCACCGCTTTTAACATTTCCAACGCTCGACTGTTGATTTCAGCGGGCTTTTTCTTGCCAATCAGCAGCGGCATAGCCACGTTTTCCAGGGCGGTAAAATCCGGCAGCAAGTGGTGAAACTGATAAATAAAGCCCAGCTTCTGGTTGCGCAGTTCTGCTTTCGCCGCCGAAGACAGTTTGCTCATTGGCTGACCATTAAAAATCACATCGCCGGAGGTTGGCGTATCCAGCCCGCCTAACAGGTGCAGCAAGGTACTTTTACCAGAACCAGAGCTACCGACGATCGCCATCATTTCACCTTCGCCCACGCTGAAACTGACATTGTGCAGCACATCGGTTTGCACACTGCCTTCCTGATAGCGTTTGCACAGGTTGTCGCATTGCAACAGGATCTTATTCATAACGTAAAGCCTCAGCGGGTTGAGTGGCGGCAGCGCGCCAGGAAGGGTAAAGCGTAGACAACAGCGCGATAGCCATCGCCACCAGCGCAATAACAATGACCTGTAAAGGTTCGATAGCCACCGGCAGCGCTGCGCCATCAAGCAGGACGCCGATTATCGGCATCAGATTATTCAACTGGCTGGCAAGCAGTGCGCCAAGCGCTGCTCCGAGGATTGCGCCGATAATCCCGGCGCTGGCCCCTTGCACCATAAAGACCATCATGATTTGTCGCGGAGTTAAGCCTTGCGTTTGCAGGATCGCTACTTCGCCCTGCTTCTCCATCACCATTAGCCCCAGCGAGGTAATAATGTTAAACGCCGCAACGGCGACAATCAGGCTCAGCAGCAAGCCCATCATATTTTTTTCCATGCGTACGGCCTGGAACAGCTCGCCTTTACGGTCACGCCAGTCCTGCCATTTGCTGCCTTCAGGCAGTTTTTGCTGACTTAATGAGTCGACTTTCAGCGGCTCATCCAGCCACAAACGCCAGCCGGTAATATTGCCTGCCGGGTAACGCATCAGACGCGAGGCATCCTCAATATTCACCAGCATTTCATAGCCATCGACTTCACTGTTGGCGGCGAAAGTGCCAATCACATTGAACAGGCGCTGGCTTGGAATACGCCCCATTGGCGTGAACTGGCTGGCAGATGGCACCATCACGCGGATTTGATCACCGCGATTAACGCCCAACTGTGAGGCCAGCTGTTCACCGAGGATGACATTATATTTCCCCGGCTCGAGGTCAGTTTGTTTCACATTGACCAGATACGGCGTTAGTGGATCTTTTTGCGCCGGGTCGATACCCAGCATCACCCCGACCGCCACGCTGCGCGCGCTTTGCAGTACCACATCACCGGTAGTGATAGGTGCGACGCGATTAACGCCGTCCAGTTTGACTGCCGTTTCCGGGAGTTGCTGCGGGTTAAGAGAGCCATGCTCAGAAGAGAGAATTGCCTGTGGCATCAGGCCAAGGATGTTGTTTTGCAGCTCGCGCTCAAAGCCGTTCATCACTGACAATACTGTGACCAGCGCCATCACCCCGAGGGTAATGCCGATGGTAGAAAGCCAGGAGACGAAACGACCGAAGCGATCCGCTGCACGCCCACGCATGTAACGCAGGCCAATAAATAGAGCGACAGGTTGGTACATGAAATCCGTCTGGTTGCTGTTAGCAAAGACACGAGTATATAAGCGAAAGCGGGATGGGTAAACGTCTGAACTGTAAGTGATCGTCAGGGCTAATCTGAAAAGTACCAGCAAATCAATCGGCTAAAGGGCCTCATTTTCTCATCGGCCTTGTGGCCTGATCTTTATCTGAAAAATAACCAAATACAGACAGATACGCATTACACCACGCGACTCGCCCCGCAGGATCAACAGCATGTTAAATAAAAAGAGCGTGTTGTCCTGATGAAACAAAAAGAGCTATGGATTAACCAGATCAAAGGGTTATGTATTTGTCTGGTGGTGATTTATCACTCGGTCATTACCTTTTATCCGCATCTGACCACTTTCCAGCATCCGTTATCGGAAGTCCTGAGCAAATGCTGGATCTATTTCAATCTTTACCTTGCGCCCTTTCGTATGCCGGTTTTTTTCTTTATTTCCGGCTACTTGATTCGCCGCTATATCGACAGCGTACCCTGGGGAAATTGTCTCGATAAACGCATCTGGAATATCTTCTGGGTGCTGGCGCTTTGGGGCGTGGTGCAGTGGATGGCGTTAAGTGCGCTGAACCCGTGGCTGGCGCCTGAGCGCGATTTAAGCAATGCCTCCAATGCCGCGTATGCCGATTCCACCGGTGAGTTCCTGCACGGGATGATCACCGCCAGCACCAGCTTGTGGTATCTGTATGCTTTAATTGTCTATTTCGTGATATGTAAAATTTTTAACCACCTGGCACTGCCGTTATTCGTTCTGTTTGTGCTGATGAGTGTGGCGGTTAATTTCGTTCCCACGCCATGGTGGGGAATGAACAGTGTGATCCGCAATTTGCCTTATTACAGCCTTGGTGCATGGTTTGGCGCAACATTAATGACCTGTGTTAAAGAGGTGCCGTTGCGCCGCCATCTGCTGATGGCTTCTTTGCTGGCTGTTCTGGCGGTTGCTGCCTGGTTGTTTAATATCTCGCTGCTGTTGTCGCTGGTATCGATTGTAGTGATCATGAAACTGTTTTATCAGTACGAGCAGCGTTTCGGTATGCGTTCCTCCAGCCTGCTGAATGTGATTGGTTCTAACACCATTGCCATCTACACCACCCATCGCATTCTGGTAGAGATATTCAGCTTAAGTCTGATTCCGCAAATGAATGCAGCCCGCTGGTCGCCGCAACTCGAACTGACGCTCCTGCTGGTTTATCCCTTTGTCAGTTTGTTGATTTGTACTGTTGCTGGATTACTGGTGCGAAAATTTTCACAACGCGCATTCAGCGACCTGTTGTTCTCCCCGCCTTCTCTGCCTGCCACCAGTTACTCTCGTTAAGCCATCGCCCCAGCCGGGGCGATTCAATTTGCTAAACCATCTCGATTACGGATAATGAACAGCATTGCTTATCAGAGATAGGCCCCCATATGTTGGGGCATATCCTAACGAGACTCTGACAACCGTTATGCCTGAACAATATCGTTATACGCTGCCCGTCAAAGCGGGTGAGCAGCGTCTGCTGGGCGAGTTAACTGGCGCTGCCTGCGCGACGCTGGTGGCGGAAATTGCCGAACGTCACGCCGGTCCGGTGGTACTCATTGCACCAGATATGCAAAATGCTCTGCGTTTGCATGATGAAATCAGCCAGTTCACCGATCAGATGGTGATGAATCTGGCGGACTGGGAAACACTCCCTTACGACAGTTTTTCGCCTCATCAGGACATCATCTCCTCGCGCCTTTCCACCCTTTACCAGCTACCGACGATGCAGCGTGGCGTACTGATTGTTCCGGTGAATACGCTTATGCAGCGCGTTTGCCCGCACAGTTTTCTCCACGGTCATGCGCTGGTGATGAAAAAAGGTCAGCGCCTGTCACGAGATGCATTACGAACCCAATTGGACAGCGCAGGTTATCGCCATGTTGATCAGGTGATGGAGCACGGCGAATACGCCACGCGCGGCGCGTTGTTGGATCTCTTCCCTATGGGCAGCGAACTGCCTTATCGTCTTGATTTCTTTGATGATGAAATCGACAGCCTGCGTGTATTTGACGTCGATAGCCAGCGCACGCTGGAAGAAGTTGAAGCCATCAACCTGCTGCCCGCACACGAATTCCCGACCGATAAAGCGGCAATTGAACTGTTCCGCAGCCAGTGGCGCGATACCTTCGAAGTGAAGCGCGATCCGGAACATATTTACCAGCAAGTGAGTAAAGGCACATTGCCTGCCGGGATCGAGTACTGGCAGCCGCTATTCTTCAGCGAACCGCTGCCGCCACTGTTCAGTTATTTCCCTGCCAATACATTGCTGGTGAATACTGGCGATCTGGAAAACAGTGCTGAACGTTTCCAGGCTGACACGCTGGCGCGTTTTGAAAGCCGTGGCGTCGATCCAATGCGACCGCTGTTGCCGCCACAATCGCTCTGGCTGCGGGTGGACGAGCTCTTCTCAGAGCTGAAAAACTGGCCCCGCGTGCAGCTAAAAGCAGAACATTTACCGACAAAAGCAGCGAATGCCAATTTAGGCTTCGAGAAGCTGCCAGACCTGGCCGTTCAGGCGCAACAAAAAGCGCCGCTGGATGCGCTGCGTAAGTTCCTCGAGTCTTTCGACGGTCCGGTGGTGTTCTCGGTAGAAAGTGAAGGTCGCCGTGAAGCGCTGGGTGAACTGCTCGCGCGAATTAAAATTGCCCCGCAACGCATTATGCGTCTTGATGAAGCCAGCGACCGTGGGCGTTATTTGATGATTGGCGCTGCCGAACATGGTTTTGTCGATACGGTGCGTAATCTGGCGCTGATCTGCGAAAGTGATCTGCTCGGTGAACGTGTTGCCCGCCGTCGTCAGGATTCACGGCGAGCCATCAACCCCGATACACTGATCCGTAACCTCGCTGAGCTGCACATTGGTCAGCCGGTGGTCCATCTGGAGCACGGCGTCGGGCGCTATGCCGGAATGACCACGCTGGAAGCTGGCGGCATTACTGGCGAGTATTTGATGCTCACCTATGCCAACGATGCCAAACTGTATGTTCCGGTGTCGTCACTGCATCTGATTAGCCGTTACGCGGGTGGCGCGGAAGAAAACGCCCCGCTGCATAAACTTGGCGGCGATGCATGGTCACGCGCGCGGCAGAAAGCGGCGGAAAAAGTGCGTGATGTGGCGGCGGAATTGCTGGATATCTACGCGCAACGCGCCGCCAAAGAGGGCTTCGCGTTTAAGCACGATCGTGAGCAATATCAATTGTTCTGCGACAGCTTCCCGTTTGAAACCACGCCGGATCAGGCGCAAGCCATTAATGCTGTGCTTAGCGACATGTGTCAGCCGCTGGCAATGGATCGTCTGGTGTGCGGCGATGTTGGCTTTGGTAAAACAGAAGTCGCGATGCGCGCCGCTTTCCTGGCGGTAGAGAATCACAAGCAGGTGGCGGTGTTGGTGCCAACCACCCTTCTCGCGCAACAGCATTACGACAACTTCCGCGACCGTTTCGCCAACTGGCCGGTACGCATCGAAATGATCTCCCGTTTCCGCAGCGCCAAAGAGCAGACGCAAATCCTTGCGGAAGTGGCGGAAGGGAAAATCGATATTCTGATCGGTACGCACAAACTGCTGCAAAATGACGTCAAGTTTAAAGATTTAGGCTTGCTGATTGTCGATGAAGAACACCGCTTCGGGGTGCGTCATAAAGAGCGCATTAAAGCGATGCGGGCGAACGTGGATATTCTGACGCTTACCGCTACGCCAATCCCACGTACGCTGAATATGGCGATGAGCGGAATGCGTGACCTGTCGATTATCGCCACGCCACCCGCCCGTCGTCTGGCTGTTAAAACGTTTGTCCGCGAGTATGACAGTCTGGTGGTCAGAGAGGCGATTCTGCGTGAAATTTTGCGCGGGGGGCAGGTTTATTATCTCTACAATGATGTGGAAAACATCCAGAAAGCCGCCGAACGGCTGGCGGAACTGGTGCCTGAAGCGCGGATTGCCATCGGTCACGGGCAGATGCGTGAGCGTGAACTGGAACGGGTGATGAATGATTTCCATCATCAACGTTTCAACGTGCTGGTTTGTACCACCATCATCGAAACCGGAATCGACATCCCGACTGCCAACACCATTATCATTGAACGCGCGGATCACTTCGGTCTGGCGCAGCTACACCAGTTGCGCGGTCGCGTCGGACGTTCGCATCATCAGGCATATGCATGGCTGCTGACGCCGCATCCGAAAGCGATGACTACCGATGCGCAAAAACGTCTTGAAGCGATTGCCTCGCTGGAAGATCTCGGGGCAGGCTTTGCGCTGGCAACGCACGATCTGGAGATCCGCGGCGCGGGTGAATTGCTTGGCGAAGAACAGAGCGGCTCGATGGAAACCATCGGTTTCTCGCTGTATATGGAGTTGCTGGAAAACGCCGTCGATGCACTGAAAGCCGGACGCGAGCCGTCGCTGGAAGATCTCACCAGCCAGCAAACAGAAGTCGAGCTGCGGATGCCGTCGCTATTGCCAGATGATTTCATCCCTGACGTGAATACGCGTTTGTCGTTCTATAAACGTATTGCCAGCGCCAAAACGGAAAACGAACTGGAAGAGATCAAAGTCGAGCTTATCGATCGCTTCGGCCTGCTGCCGGATCCGGCGCGTACCCTGCTGGATATTGCCCGTCTGCGCCAGCAAGCGCAGAAACTGGGGATCAGGAAGCTGGAAGGTAATGAGAAAGGCGGCGTGATCGAATTTGCCGAGAAGAATCACGTGAATCCAGCCTGGCTGATTGGTTTGCTGCAAAAACAGCCGCAGCATTATCGCCTTGATGGCCCGACGCGCCTGAAGTTTATTCAGGATTTGAGCGAGCGGAAAACGCGTATCGAATGGGTTCGCCAGTTTATGCGTGAACTGGAAGAGAACGCGATCGCTTAATGGTGATATCGGGGGCGTTTCTGCGCCCCCATCTGTAACATTTACAAATTCTTTGCACTTCCCTGCACTATCCGACACTGTCACCATCCATAATTCAGGCTTATCTTTTTATTACAATAACCTTATATTTATTATGGACTTTTGGTGATGATCAAAACGCGTTTTTCTCGCTGGCTAACGTTTTTTACGTTCGCCGCTGCCGTGGCGCTGACGCTACCGGCAAAAGCCAACACCTGGCCGCTGCCGCCAGCGGGCAGTCGTCTGGTTGGCGAAAATAAATTTCATGTGGTGGAAAATGACGGTGGTTCGCTGGAAGCCATCGCCAAAAAATATAACGTCGGCTTTCTCGCTCTGTTACAGGCTAACCCCGGCGTTGATCCTTACGTGCCACGCGCGGGTAGCGTGTTAACGATTCCGTTGCAAACTCTACTACCAGACGCGCCGCGCGAAGGCATTGTGATCAACATTGCGGAGCTGCGTCTCTATTACTACCCGCCGGGTAAAAATTCGGTAACCGTGTATCCAATAGGTATTGGTCAGTTAGGTGGTGACACGCTGACACCGACAATGGTGACCACCGTTTCAGACAAACGTGCAAACCCAACCTGGACGCCTACAGCGAATATTCGCGCCCGTTATAAAGCACAGGGAATTGAGTTGCCTGCGGTAGTTCCTGCTGGACCAGATAACCCAATGGGCCATCATGCGATTCGTCTGGCGGCCTATGGCGGCGTTTATTTGCTTCACGGTACGAACGCCGATTTCGGTATTGGCATGCGGGTAAGTTCTGGCTGTATTCGTCTGCGTGATGACGATATCAAAACACTCTTTAGCCAGGTTACCCCAGGCACCAAAGTGAATATCATCAACACGCCGATAAAAGTCTCTGCCGAACCAAACGGTGCGCGTCTGGTTGAAGTGCATCAGCCGCTGTCAGAGAAGATTGATGACGATCCGCAGCTATTGCCGATTACGCTGAATAGCGCAATGCAATCATTTAAAGATGCAGCACAAACTGATGCTGAAGTGATGCAGCATGTGATGGATGTCCGTTCCGGAATGCCGGTAGATGTGCGCCGCCATCAACTGAGCCCACAATCGCTGTAACTCCCGGATAAAAAAATCCCCGCGGCACAGTATGTCGCGGGGAAAAAAGCAGCAATAGCGGGCATTAATGAGGGTTAATGCTTATTTATAAATGACTGCCGTTCCGTGGAGGGTATTCGGACCGGTTACAAAAGTAATACGGAAAGATTTTGCGCCCATCTCATCCGCTTTTTGTGCCAGCTGTTCTTCCAGCGATCCCAGATTTGTCCCCGCGTTAGCACTAATTGTACCCACTTTTTGTTGGCCTTCTGGTGTTGCCTGAACTTCGACAGCAGCAAAGCTGGCAAATGACATGGAACTTAAAATCGCCGCAGCGATGAGGGTTTTTACGTTTTTCATAATAGTGGCCTTATGCAGGTGAATGGCGTCGCAAGAAATTACTTAACGATCGATAACTAAATGATAGATGTGATCTGGATCACATACAAGAAGTTTTTTATAACAATCATTAATTAAATTAAAAAACTTTAAATTTCAGTTAAATAGAGAGTTTTTATTTTTCTATTTTCTGGACTGGTGAAGGGAGGTGATTATTTTTATAATAACCATTCATTCACAGCCACCAGGTACAATGGCATCATGGCAACAGACTCAACACATTGTGTAAAAAAAAGCCGTGGCCGCCCAAAAGTGTTCGACAGGGACGCCGCGCTTGATAAGGCCATGAAATTGTTCTGGCAGCACGGTTATGAAGCGACTTCCCTTGCGGACCTCGTTGAAGCGACCGGAGCCAAAGCGCCAACGCTCTACGCGGAATTTACCAACAAAGAGGGGTTATTTCGCGCCGTACTCGACCGTTATATCGATCGCTTTGCCGCTAAGCATGAAGCGCAGTTGTTTTGTGAAGAAAAAAGCGTGGAGTCTGCACTGGCGGACTATTTCGCTGCCGTCGCCAGCTGCTTTACCAGCAAAGACACCCCCGCGGGTTGCTTTATGATTAACAACTGCACCACGCTTTCAGCGGATTCGGGCGATATTGCTCATACGGTGAAATCACGTCACGCAATGCAAGAACGCACCTTGCAGCAGTTTTTAAGTCAACGCCAGGCACGCGGGGAAATTCCCGCCCACTGTGACGTAACGCATCTTGCGGAATTTCTTAATTGTATTATTCAGGGGATGTCGATAAGCGCCCGTGAAGGCGCATCGCTGGAAAAACTGATGCTGATTGCCCGGACAACGCTGCGTTTATGGCCTGAACTGGTGAAGTAAGACGCAAAAAAAGCCCCTCAGCCTGAGCGAATGAGGGGCTAAATTGCAGAGTACAGCCTTGTTATACTTTGTTATTCAGAACCAGTTGCCCATTGTTATCTAATGGGATTTGCGTACCCGGATCGCTGTTCATCCGAATTTTGCCCTGCTGATCGCCAATCTTATAGGTCACATCATAACCGAGCATTTTTTCTGACTTGTCATACACCGTTTTACAACGCTGCTGCGTGGTAGTGTAAGTATCGCTTTCCTGGAGAGAGCCCTGGATCTGGTTACCGGCATATCCACCGCCCAGCGCCCCCACAACAGTGGCGACATCTTTACCGCGACCACCACCAAACTGATGCCCTATCACCCCGCCAGCGACGGCCCCGAGGACCGAACCAGCAATGCGGTTTTCATCCTGTACCGGTCGGCGATGGGTCACCGTGACATTGCGGCACTCCTGACGCGGTGTTTTAACCGTTTCCTTGATTGGGGTTGCAGAAACAACCTGAGCGTATTGCGGGCCACGTTCAAACACGTTCAGGCTGGCCACTGCCGCTACGCCAAGCGCAGCCGCTACACCAATCCCGATACCCGCCAACATTGATTTATTCACGGGAACACCTCCTTCTTTGCAGTTATGACAATCATGCAAGCGAAGGGGAAAAGCAGCTATCAGACAGAAGATGAAAAGCGTGGGAATGGCTGGAAATACTTAAGGATTCGGAGGAGTCTGAAGGAATGCCTGATGCGACGCTTAACGCGTCTTATCAGGCCTACCGCTCGTACCATTTGTCCAGGGCGGATGAGGCGTTTACGCCACATCCGCCAGTGTACGCCGATTAATGCAACTTCAAACGCGGACGGATAACGCGGTTGATACTGCCCACCAGCATCATTAATCCGGTTTTAAAGTAGCCATGCAGCGCAATCTGATGCATTCGGTATAGCGAGATGTACACAAAGCGCGCAATTCGTCCTTCAATCATCATTGAACCGCGCGTCAGGTTACCCATCAGGCTACCGACGGTGGAGAAGTTGGACAGCGATACCAACGAACCGTGATCCTTATACTGATAATTTTTCAGCGGTTTACCGTTCATCTGCGCCAGAATGTTGTTCATTGCGCAGGTCGCCATCTGATGTGCGGCCTGAGCACGCGGCGGTACAAAGCCCCCTTCCGGACGCGGGCATGACGCACAGTCACCAATAGCGTAAATGTCTGGATCGCGCGTGGTTTGCAGCGTCGGTTCCACCACCAGTTGATTGATACGGTTGGTTTCAAGACCACCAATATCTTTCAGGAAATCTGGTGCTTTTATCCCGGCAGCCCACACCATCAGATCGGCCTGAATATATTCACCATCTTTAGTGTGCAAACCGCCTTCATCGGCACTGGTAACCATAGTTTGCGTCAGCACGCGAACGCCCAGTTTCGTTAACTCATTGTGAGCCGCAGCAGAGATACGCGGCGGTAACGCTGGCAAAATTCGCTCTCCCGCTTCCACCAGAGTAACGTTCAGGGCTTCGTTGGTCAGCCCTTTGTAACCGTAACTGTGCAGTTGTTTCACGGCATTGTGCAATTCGGCAGAGAGCTCTACGCCGGTCGCGCCGCCGCCAACAATCGCAATATTCACTTTGCCATTGGCGCCCAGGTTAGCAGAAAACTTCAGGAACAGATTCAGCATCTCCTGATGGAAACGACGTGCCTGATGCGGGTTATCAAGGAAAATGCAGTTCTCTTTTACGCCCGGCGTGTTGAAATCGTTAGAGGTGCTACCCAGCGCCATCACCAGCGTGTCGTAAGCAATTTTCCGCTCTGGAACTAACAATTCACCTTTTTCGTCGCGCAGTTCAGCAATGGTGATTGTTTTCGCTTCACGATCGATATCAACCACAGACCCCAGCTGAAACTGGAAACCATGATTACGCGCATGGGCCAGATAGCTCAGCGCATCAACGCCTTCATCGAGCGATCCGGTCGCCACTTCGTGCAGCAACGGTTTCCACAGGTGGCTGTGGTTACGATCGACCAACGTAATTTTGGCTTTTTTCTTGCGCCCCAGCTTATCTCCAAGCTGTGTTGCCATTTCCAGCCCACCAGCACCGCCGCCGACAATCACAATTTTTTTCAATGGCGTAGTCAACGTGACCCCCTTAAATTTATTAACCAATTGTTAACTAATGGTTATTAACATAGCTCTTAATTAACAACAGGTTACAGCAATGAAAATGTTCTTCGCTATTGAGAATAACATGAATGGTGCATTGGTCATACCAAAATTGATGTTAATCAAGTTTTGTTGCTGAAAAGATAGGCGGTTTTACCTGTTGAGATCAAAAAACAGAGTTTATTGTTTATTATTCGAGCTAATTCAGGAGAGTGATGCGTATATGGAGGGCGTTTGGTAGGCCTGATAAGACGCGAACGGCGTCGCATCAGGCACATTGCCAGTGTCGGATGCGGCGTGAACGCCTTATCCGACCTACAGAATCCGGGGCCGCATCAGGTACCGGCCAGGTTACCTGATGCGACGATGCCAATTAACCGAGGGTTTTGAATGCTTTAATGCGCTGCAAATGCGGAGAGATATTTTTGAATTTGTGTGTCTGCTCTTCGTCCCAGACAATCTCGTAATAATGATGCAACTCTTCAGATGTCCGCTGACTGTTAAGCGCTTCATCGTGACGCGACAAAATCACCAGGCAACGATCGCGATTCTTCTCACGGAAGTTGGTCACACACTTGGTGGCAATATCGGCATACTCTTCCGGGCGATCAATCTTCCCTTCCATGTTCTCATAAGGGAACAAATTGGGATTGAAGATCACCTGGCGAATATCACAGAGAAAACCAATCCGCTCTGCCCAATAACCGCCCAGACCAACACCACAAATGAGCGGGCGCTCGTCGACGTTCAGTTGCAGCATTTTGTCCACTTCTTTGAGCAAATGCTGCATATCATGTTTCGGATGCCGCGTACTGTAGCTTATTAGCCGTACATCCGGGTCAATAAACTGCAATTGTAAGACTTTCTCGTGGTTACCCGGACTGTTAGAGTCAAAACCGTGCAAATAGATAATCATCGCTTCCTCACATAAGCCAGGGTTAATGACCTGCCTTCTCTTCCTGCCAGCGTTCATGCAACTGATTCAGACGGGCGCTGATCTCTTTCCAGCGAGCCGAGTCCATCAGTTCCTGTCGCGAAAATGAACCTTTATGATACAAACGTGTAACACGTTCTGCCTTGATCGGTGACAGATTATCTAACACGCTGACGGCCCCTTTACGATTATTGCAGACCAGGATCATATCGCAACCTGCATCCAGTGATGCCTGTCCACGCTCGGCATAACTGCCCATAATCGCGGCACCTTCCATCGATAAATCGTCAGAGAAAATCACGCCGTCAAACCCCAGCTCCTGACGTAAAACAGTTTTCAGCCAGTGGGGAGAACCGCTCGCCGGACGCGGATCAACATCGCTGTAGATCACATGCGCGGGCATAATGGCATCGAGTTTATTTTCGCAAATTAACGTACTGAAAACCGACATATCTTTGGCACGAATTTCCGCTTGCGGGCGGGGGTCGCACGGCGTCTCTTTGTGTGAATCTGCAGTTACGGCACCGTGACCAGGAAAATGTTTACCGGTGGTTTTCATTCCGGCTTCATGCATCCCATCAATAAACCGACTGGCGATTGCCAGGGCTTTTTCTGGGTCGGCATGATAAGAACGTTCACCAATCGCCGCGCTGATATGTCCTACGTCCAGCACTGGCGCAAAGCTGATATCAATATCCATAGCTATCATTTCGCTGGCCATCAGCCAACCTGCCTCTTGCGCCAGTTTGCCCCCCTCTTCCATTCCTAACAGCGCAGCGAATGATTGCGCTGCCGGTAAGCGGGTAAAACCGTCACGAAAACGCTGCACACGTCCACCTTCCTGATCCACCGCCACCACCAGGTGATTGCGTGAAGCTGCGCGGATCTGGCGTACCAGTTCGCGCAACTGTGCTGGATCATGATAGTTACGTGTAAAGAGAATCAGCCCTCCCACCAGCGGATGCGCTAGTATTTCGCGCTCTTCCGCGTCCAGTTCATAACCTTCAACATCCAACATTACTGGACCCACACTGCTCTCCTTATTGTTTTATTGATAGCTGCCGCCAGGTGTCATTGGCCAGCCTGATAAATTGTTGATCGCCGGTTTGTTGCCAGCGGTACTCAAACCACCCTGCTTTCAGCATCAGTAACCAGGGAAACCAGCGCCTGACCTGATGCCACAAATGCGCCGAATTAATATTCGCCCGCACGGCATAGTCATTAACTAATTGCCGGTGCTGCTCACTATTTTCCACCCACACCGCCGCCAGTTCCAGAGCGATATCGCCATCACCGGCATACTCCCAGTCGATGAGTTTTAGCCCTGACGAGGTATAGACTAAGTTCCCTGCATGAACATCCATATGCAACGGACTTAATCGTAACGGTTGTGGTTCGCGCGCTTTACGCAGACGTTTTAACAGTCGCAACCATCCCGCTGTTCGCCGCGCCGGATCGCTTCGCTGCCAGTACCGTTCCAGTAACGGCAGCAGGGTTATTCGCCAGCCAAAACGCGGTTGTTGATGCAGATAATACAGCAAGCCTGCCAGTTCGTCGGTATCCGGCAATTGCGTTTTTACCTCGCCGGGCAAATAGTCGACCGCCATCCAGCCACGGAGATAGAGACGTGGCTTCGGTGCAAGGTATGCCGGTAATCTTGATAACGCCCGGTACTGGCGCAGAAACACGGACTGCGGCGCATCAGGATCGTGAGTCTGACGCACAACAAAACGCTGATCCTGATGTTCAATGAGAAAACTCCCGCCGCTAAGTCCACTGTTAAACGTCGCGACGGGGTGATACTGCGGGAAATAGCGCGACAATAACTCGTCGCGCGTGATGGGATTATTGTTGCTGAACGGCACCTTTACCTGACCAGATAATTTCGCCCGTCTGCACCAGCATCAACTGCATTTGCAGGGTCGGAGCGTTAACGTTGCCAGAGGCGCTGGAGTACAGCACGTAATGAGCCCCCACGTTGCGAGCAATACCAATGGCTTTACTACGGGTGCCTAAGCTATCCTGCGGCGACAAACCTAACTGCTGCTTGGCCATCGAAAGCTGCTGGGCGGAAACGAGGGTAAATTTACCGTTATTAGCCAGTGCATTGCGCAGCGTTTCTGTCGCTTCCCCGGTATTCAAAGAACCATTGGTGCGGTTATTGACGCTATCAACCAGCAAGACGCTGCCTGCGGTCACGCCATCGGCCCCAAGCATCTTACCGACCATCGGCTGCATTGCGCCATTCCAGTCATAATGACGAATATGCGGCGCAGGCGGTGCGGTTTGGTCTTCGTGCTCAATTGGCCCTGGCTGCTCCGGGATCGTCGGCACTGATGGCACTGTGGGTACTGGCTGTTGCGGCTCAGCCGGTTGCTCCGGCGCAGGTTTTACCTCTTCTACCGGTGCGGGTTCACGTGGCCCCACACACCCGGCGAGAAACATCGCCAGCGCGGTGATTAAGGCGTAGCGACTCATTTTTGTCATCAAGATTCACCCCTTACAAATAAAGATAAAGTCTGACTTTGTGCGCTCCAAGAAAATTGGCGCTGCCGTACAGAGTCACCGCTGAACGTGCGGGAATGGTGACGCTGCGCGGCGTTTCCAGAGGGTGCATCTCAAGCCCCCTGGCGTCATACCAGTAAAAACGATAATGAACGGTAACGGGTTCTTGCCTTTCGTTATAAAGCGTCGAGGATGCTGAAGGCTGAATATCAGACGTTGAAAGAACGGGCTTTTCTGCGCTAATGCCCGCTGCCAGCAAAGATGACTCCATCACCAGTGACTGTTCATCATTCACCGGGATTTCCGGATGTGAACGACAACCGACCAGCAATAGCAACGCCAAAGACGCCAGTCCAAAGCATCCTTTTCTCATCGTTACAGGCCTTTATGCGCCAGCATTGGCCCCAACGGACGGCCACCCAGCAGGTGCATATGAATGTGATAGACCTCTTGTCCGCCATGACGGTTGGTGTTCATGATCAAACGATAGCCGTCTTCGGCAATACCCTCTTGCTCGGCGATTTTTGCCGCTACGGTGATCATACGCCCCAACGCCTGCTCATGCTCGGCAGACACGTCGTTCACGGTAGGGATAAGGATATTTGGAATGATCAGAATATGCGTTGGCGCTTGCGGCGAAATATCGCGAAACGCCGTTACCAGCTCATCCTGGTAGACGATATCGGAGGGGATCTCACGACGAATAATTTTGCTGAAAATAGTTTCTTCTGCCACGACATTTTCCTTTTTCAAATTGCCATGCGTTGCGCCATGCTACGCCGCGCTACACTGCGAGTATAGAGTATGGTCGAGTTAAACCTGCTCTTTCAACCTTAAGCCACGATTTATAAGCAAAAAATCGTTTTACTGCCGTATACATCGCCATTATTCCCATTTTTGCCTATGAATGGGCCGAAAACACCTTTTCTCTTTGGTTTAGATAATAACAGGGATATCGGCGACAAGGCCCTTCCTGCTACCACCAGCATTGCTTTGACAGTTTCCTTCCACTGCCGGGCAAAATTGCTATGCGCAAGTGGAACTGTTCGCCTGTTATCAGGCAACCCCAAACGTCTCATTGCTGGAAATAATCTGCTCGACAAAACCTACGATATCAACGTGAAAGGAACTATCGCCCCGGGCGCAACACGCAATTTAATGATGACCGGTCTGATTAGCGGCTGTAAAAAAGGCAGCCATTCGGCTGCCTCAGTCTCCCCAACGTCTTACGGATTAGTTGTTGCGGATGTACTCATCCATTTCGGTTTTCAGGTTATCGGATTTCGTACCGAAAATCGCCTGAACACCGGAACCAGCAACCACTACGCCCGCTGCGCCCAGTTTCTTCAGGCCAGCCTGATCCACTTTGGACACATCAGCGACGCTAACACGCAGACGGGTAATACATGCGTCAAGGTTAGTGATGTTTTCTTTACCACCAAATGCAGCAACCAGAGCCGGTGCCATTTCGCTGGTGCCGGTAGCTTTCGCATCTTCAGTTGCGTCTTCACGGCCCGGGGTTTTCAGATCCAGAGCTTTAATCAGCACGCGGAAGATGGTGTAGTAAACAATCGCATAACCGATACCGACAATCGGGAACAGCCACAGCTTGCTGCTGTTACCAGACAGGACGATGAAGTCGATCAGACCGTGCGAGAACGATGTACCATCGCGCATACCCAGCAGGATACAGATCGGGAATGCCAGACCTGCCAGAATCGCGTGGATGATGTACAGGATCGGCGCTACGAACATGAAGGAGAACTCGATTGGCTCGGTAATACCGGTCAGGAACGAGGTCAACGCCGCGGAGATCATGATACCGCCCACTTTAGCGCGGTTTTCTGGTTTAGCAGAGTGCCAGATAGCAATCGCGGCAGCCGGCAGACCGTACATTTTGAACAGGAAGCCGCCAGACAGTTTACCCGCAGTCGGGTCACCCGCCATATAACGCGGAATGTCACCGTGGAATACCTGACCTGCGGCGTTGGTGTATTCACCAATCTGCATCTGGAAAGGTACGTTCCAGATGTGGTGCAGACCAAACGGTACCAGGCAGCGTTCGATGAAGCCGTAGATACCAAACGCAACTACCGGGTTCTGGTAAGCAGCCCACTGGGAGAAGGTCTGAATGGCGGAACCAATTGGCGGCCAAATAAAGGACAGCACAACGCCAGTAAAGATGGCAGCCAGGCCAGAAATGATCGGCACAAAGCGTTTACCGGCAAAGAAGCCAAGATACTCAGGCAGCTTAATACGGTAGAAACGGTTAAACATGTACGCTGCGATCGCACCGGAGATGATCCCCCCGAGTACGCCCGTATCCGCCAGGTGTTTAGCGGCAATTTCTTCAGCAGGTAAATGCAGTACCAGCGGCGCAACCACGGCCATGGTTTTTACCATGATGCCGTAGGCAACAACTGCGGCCAGCGCGGATACGCCATCGTTATTGGTAAAGCCGAGGGCGACACCAATTGCAAAAATCAGTGGCATGTTTGCAAAAACGGAACCGCCCGCTTCTGCCATAACATGCGATACAACGGCGGGCAGCCAGCTGAAATTCGCGGAACCGACGCCAAGCAGAATACCTGCGATAGGCAGTACGGATACCGGCAGCATCAGCGATTTACCGACCTTTTGCAGGTTAGCAAATGCATTCTTAAACATAATTGAGAGTGCTCCTGAGTATGGGTGCTTTTAACGTTCTCACGCGTGGCAAGGGGGGGAGAACCTTGCCGTGTACAGGGCGTCTAAGCGCCCTTTATTTATTACACAGAGTAAAATAATTCATTATCGATTTGTTTGACGGCTATCACGTTTCAACTTCGGACCTTTAGCGAAGTTGCACATATTGACAAAATAAATGCCATAATGCATCAAACATGGTTATTCACCGCCCAATTTGCGGCGGTGAACTTTACTCGTTTTAGTAATTAATTACGAGCCTTAAAATAAATTCATTTAACGGATGGATTGAAGGCGGGAAGCGTCGATGTGAAACAGGCGGGCGAAGTTATCGGTGGTTACCTGCGCCAGCTCTTCAACGGCAACACCTTTCAACACAGCCATGTATTCAGCAACATCACGAACCATTGCAGGTTGATTCTCTTTTCCTCGATGCGGCACAGGTGCCAGATAAGGCGCGTCAGTTTCGACCAGTAACCGGTCGAGCGGCACATAACGCGCGGCATCACGTAGTTGTTCTGCATTACGGAAGGTCACAATGCCGGAGAAGGAGATGTAAAATCCAAGATCCAGTAATTTGCCTGCCGTTTCTCTGTCCTCTGTAAAACAGTGTAGTACGCCACCGCAATCCGTCACCTTTTCTTCGCGCAGAATTGCCAGCGTATCGGCGCGGGCGTCACGCGTATGGACGATAACCGGCTTGTTCAGTTCACGACCAATCTGGATATGGTGGATGAAAGACTCTTGCTGACGCACTTTAGTTTCCGGCGTGTAATAATAATCCAGCCCGGTTTCCCCGAGAGCAACAACGCCCTCTTCCGCCGCCAGGCGGCGCAAATCTTCCACATCATAGGGATCGTTCTGGTTGAGCGGATGCACGCCGCAAGAAAATACGACATTGTCTCGTTCGCCTACCAGATCCCGCATATGCAGATAACCCGGTAATGTCGTGGCGACCGCCAGACAAAATTTCACATCGCGCGCAGCGGCTTTCGCCAGAACGTCATCCACGTCCTTATGCAAAGATTCATAATCCAGACCATCGAGATGGCAGTGTGAGTCGACTAAAAACATGATGTCTCTCTTAAAGATGAGGAACCGGTAGCACAACGCCCGGTTGCAGGTAATGCTCAATACGCAGTAAAAGATCGGTGATGAGAAGCTCGCGGTTTACGCCAGTGACAGAAATTAACTGCTCACGGGTGTGACAAACATCCCCCAGTATAGCCTGCAGGCGCGCGGGAGAAAGCTGGTTTGCCAGCGCAGCAACAACGCCCGGCACATCAACATTGGTAACCTGCGAAGCGCCATACTTGCGCTTGAGCGCGTCCATCATCAGGGTTGCCAGCCAGTGCAGACGCGCCGGAGCTTGTTCATGATTAAGTGTCGGCAACAGGGAATACCAGTCGCCAGATTGCACACTGTGAGCCAACGCCTGGCAAAGTGTTTCGCGGGCCTGCCAGGTATCTCCCTGAAACAACGCCAACGCCGCGCCTGGCGAACCGGCGCTTAAGCGCAGTGCGGCAAGTAACGCGTCCTGTGACATTGTCACTTCACGTGAAAGCCAGGTCACGGCGTACTGTTCTGGCGGTGGTGCGAGGTAATGTAGCCGACAACGACTACGTAATGTCGCCAGTAAACGTTCAAGCTCCCGGGTAGCAAGGAAAAACCAGGTTTCTGCCGGCGGCTCTTCCAGTGTTTTTAGCAAAGCGTTCGCCGCAGCGTCGGTCAGCAAGGCGGCATCGGTAATCCAGACAACCTTAGCACCACCTAAACGCGCGTGCTCATTCAGTTTTTCGGTGACTTCACGCACCGCATCAATGCCCAGCGCGTTCTTCCCTTTTTCGGGAGCAAGGGTGTAATAGTCGGGATGCGTTCCCGCCTGCATCAACTGACATCCACGACAGTGGCCGCAGCTTTTATGCCCCTCTGGTTGTTGGCACAAGAGATAACGGCTTAAAGCGTAGATTAAGGCATCATCGCCCATGCCTGGTAACGCCTGAATGAGTAGCGCATGGTGACCCCTTCCGGCCTGATAGCTGGCTACCAGTTTCTCGAAATCGGGTCTTAACCACGGATACCATCTCATGCGTTATGTTCCTTAACCCAGTGAGTCACGGTGGTGCGAATCGCCTCCATCACTGATTCCAGTGGCTGAGTGGCATCAATGGTGTAAATGCTTTTATCCTGTGCCGCCAGTTCAAGATAGCGCGCGCGAGTACGATTAAAGAAATCGAATGACTCTTGCTCAATGCGATCCAGTTCGCCACGCGCACGGGCGCGTTTTAGCCCCACTTCTGGGGTCACATCAAGATAAAGCGTCAAGTCAGGGCGAAAATCCCCCAGAACAGCATCACGCAGCGTTGCCAGCATATGCTGGTCAATCCCACGACCGCCGCCCTGATACGCCTGAGTGGAAAGATCGTGCCGATCGCCAATCACCCAGGTGCCTTTCGCCAGCGCCGGTTTGATGACAGTTTCCACCAGCTGAACGCGCGCGGCATAAAACATCAGTACTTCGGCTTTATCGGTAATGACTTCATCGCCTACCGATTTGATATCCAGCACCAGGCTTCTTAATTTTTCCGCCAGCTGCGTACCGCCGGGTTCTCGAGTAAAAACCATGTCGCGGATCCCCAGTTGCTCAAGCGTCTCAACCACCACGTTTCGCGCGGTGGTTTTGCCTGCGCCTTCCAGCCCTTCAATGACGATATACTTACTGCGCATTTTTTTCCTTAAGCACTTTCAGGTAATCCTGCACAGACTTGTTATGACTGGCAAGATTGGTATTAAACGTGTGACCGCCTTTACCATCGGCCACAAAATAGAGATACGGCGTTTTCGCCGGATGCGCAGCAGCCTTCAGCGAATCCGCCCCCGGCGTAGCAATCGCGCCTGGCGGCAGACCAGTAATGGTGTAGGTGTTATACGCTGTCGGCGTTTCCAGATCTGCACGAGAAAGTTTGCCATTATAACTCTCTCCCATCCCGTAAATCACCGTCGGGTCGGTTTGCAGGCGCATGCCGATACGTAAACGGTTGATAAATACTGAGGCAACCTGATCGCGCTCACTGGCAACGGCGGTTTCTTTTTCGATTATCGACGCCATCGTTACCAACTGGTTTTTATCTTTATACGGCAGACCATCCGCTCGCTCATCCCAGGCGCTATCGACCGCTTTCACCATTTTCTTGTGCGCTCGTTTGAGTAACGCGACATCAGTGGTATTAGCGGTATACATCCAGGTGTCTGGCCAAAACCAGCCTTCAATCCACTCTGGATTTTCAAGTTCCAGGGCCTGCGCCACGGTAGCGTATTTATCGTCGCTTAACGTGTGCGTGATATAGGGTGCCTCACGCAATTGTTTGAGGTAGTCGCTCAGACGCATCCCTTCTACCAGGCGTAGCGGAAACTGCGCTTCTTTCCCGCTTTTCAGCAATTGCAGCATTTCGCGCACGGTCATCTGCGGCGTAAAGCGATAAGTCCCGGCTTTGAAATGGGAAAGGTCCGGCTCAATACGCAGCAACCACTGAAAGACGCGGGGGCGATTGATGATTTTATCGGCATACAATTGTTCACCGAGAGCCATTCTTCCGGTTCCAGGTTTCAGGGTGAATATCGTCTCTTCTTTAATAAGTAATTTGCTGTCGGCAAGATGGTGAACCTTCCAGACGCCCACACCAGCGGCGATACCCAGTACCATCAGCAATAACAGGATAATCAAAAACACTTTTTTCATGACTAATTCGGGTGCTCACAAAGTGGGGCTAAATATTCATATAGCGTTGTTGACGAAAAGAAGACATCATCACAGGCACGCACAGGTATAACTGGCATCAGCGCATTACAAACCATCACTTCATCTGCCTGCATCACGTCTTCCAACGAGGCTTGCACTTCGGCAATCTGATAGGAGGATTGTGCCAGTAAACGGATACAGAATTGTCGCATAATACCGTTAACTCCAGCCTGATCCAGACGCGGCGTGTAGACCACGTTGCCTTTACGCCAGAACAAATTAGCTGCACAGCATTCCGTAACCCACCCTTCACTGTCAAGAACCAGCGCCTCGTCGGCGTTTGTCTGCTCAAGATGAGAGCGAATCAACACTTGCTCAAGACGATTAAGATGTTTAATTCCCGCAAGATGAGGATTGCGTCCCAGGCGTACCGGGCTTAGTGCCAGCAGCATTCCCTCTTTGCGTAAGCGGTCGTAATGCGTTGGGTAAGCCATAACTGAGAGCATGCGCGTTGCCGGTCCGCTGTTTAACGTACTGTAACCTCGCCCACCACTGCCACGACTGATCACCACTTTCAGCACGCCATTTTGCTGCTCTGCCGCCAGAGTCGCCATCTCGTGCTCAAGCTGCGTCCAGAAGTCACAAACGATCATTAATCGCTGACAGGCTTCCTGTAGTCGCGTCATGTGCGCGGATAATAAGCTGACTTTACCGTCGATAATTCTGGCTGTCGTGAAACAGCCATCGCCAAACTGTATGGCCCGATCGTTTGCTGCCAGCGAATCCTGTTTATGACCGTTAATTAAGAACATACCGGCTCCTTATAATAGGATTGTAAGTGTGGCAGCATGTTCACTGCGGAACAAGTCTGAATAAAATCTAAGAAAAAAGGCCCGCAAGCGGACCTTTTATGTAGGTGGAAAATGGCGACTTAGATCTTTTTGAAGATCAAAGAACCATTGGTGCCACCAAAGCCGAAGGAGTTACACAGGGTGTATTCCATTCCGCTGACCTGACGCGCTTCATGCGGCACAAAATCCAGATCGCAACCTTCATCCGGGTTATCCAGGTTGATGGTCGGCGGAACAGCCTGATCGCGCAGCGCCAGGATGGAGTAGATGGACTCTACTGCACCTGCTGCACCTAACAGGTGACCGGTCATGGATTTCGTGGAGCTTACCAGCACACGGCTTGCAGCTTCACCGAAGATAGTTTTCACGGCCTGCGCTTCAGCTTTATCGCCAGCTGGCGTAGAAGTACCGTGCGCGTTCACGTAGCCAATCTGGCCAGGCTCAATTCCTGCGTCACGCAGAGCATTTGCCATCGCCAGAGCTGCGCCTGCGCCGTTTTCCGGCGGCGACGTCATATGGTAGGCATCGCTGCTCATACCAAAGCCGACGAGTTCAGCGTAAATTTTCGCACCGCGTTTTTTCGCGTGTTCGTACTCTTCAAGTACCAGCATACCGGCGCCATCGCCCAGTACGAAACCATCACGCTCTTTATCCCACGGACGGCTAGCCGCTTGCGGGTTATCATTGCGGGTAGATAATGCACGTGCCGCGCCAAAACCACCAACGCCCAGCGGCGTACTGGCTTTCTCTGCGCCACCTGCAACCATCACGTCAGCATCGCCATACGCGATAATACGCGCAGCTTGACCGATGTTGTGCACGCCAGAAGTACAGGCGGTCGCGATAGAGATGCTTGGGCCACGCAGGCCATACATGATAGTCAGGTGACCTGCCACCATGTTCACAATCGTTGACGGAACGAAGAATGGGCTGATCTTACGCGGACCACCGTTCATCAGAGATGTGTGGTTTTCTTCGATCAGTCCGAGGCCGCCAATCCCGGAGCCAATTGCGGCACCAATGCGGGTTGCGTTCTCTTCCGTTATTTCAAGGCCAGAATCCTGCATGGCCTGAACGCCAGCGACAATTCCATATTGAATGAAGGCATCCATCTTGCGCTGTTCTTTGCGCGAGATAATGTCCTCACAGTTAAAATCCTTTACTAAGCCAGCAAATTTCGTTGCATAGGCGCTAGTATCGAAATGGTCGATTAGGCTGATGCCACTCTGACCGGCAAGCAGAGCTTTCCAGGTAGACTCTACGGTATTGCCGACAGGAGACAACATGCCCAGTCCGGTCACAACTACACGACGCTTAGACACGTTTGTCCTCCAGGGAGGGAAAAAAATGATTCTAGTGGGACAAAAAAGAAAAAACTCAGGCGGTCGAACGACCGCCTGGAGATGTTCACTTACGCCTGGTGGCCGTTGATGTAATCAATGGCAGCCTGAACGGTGGTGATTTTCTCAGCTTCTTCGTCCGGAATCTCAGTATCAAACTCTTCTTCCAGAGCCATTACCAGCTCAACGGTGTCAAGAGAATCCGCGCCCAGGTCTTCAACGAAAGAAGCATTGTTGGTAACTTCTTCCTGCTTAACGCCCAGCTGTTCGCCGATAATTTTCTTAACGCGTTCTTCGATAGTGCTCATACTCTTAAATTTCCTATCAAAACTCGCTTTCGCGATGGTTTTCGTAGTGTATAAAATGTTGAAAAATTTGCAACTAAATCCCGGCAGGTCTTACCACGATTTTACGTTATTTTGAGGCCATACCCCCCAACAACGCAAATCATTTTGCACTTATTATTACTCATAACCACGCAGACTGCGCGCAACATGAGCATTTTGTGCAAATCGCGGTCAGACCATGTACATCCCGCCGTTCACATGCAAAGTTTCACCCGTGATGTAAGCTGCTTCGTCGGATGCCAGGAATGCAACCGCGTTGGCGATTTCCTGTGCGCCGCCGAGGCGACCCGCAGGAACCTGCGCCAGGATACCCGCACGCTGGTCATCGCTCAGCGCACGTGTCATGTCCGTTTCAATAAAGCCCGGAGCAACAACGTTTACAGTAATACCGCGTGACGCAACTTCGCGCGCCAGTGATTTACTGAAGCCGATCAAACCCGCTTTCGCCGCAGCGTAGTTGGCCTGACCGCCATTTCCCATGGTACCAACCACAGAACCGATAGTGATAATACGACCATGACGCTTTTTCATCATAGCGCGCATTACCGCTTTTGACAGACGGAAAACAGATGAAAGGTTGGTTTCGATAATATCGTTCCACTCATCATCTTTCATTCGCATTAACAGGTTATCACGAGTGATACCGGCATTATTGACCAGGATATCGACTTCACCAAATTCTGCGCGAATTTTTTCCAGAACAGATTCGATAGATGCCGGGTCGGTCACATTCAACATCAGACCTTTACCGTTGGCGCCTAAATAATCACTGATCGCCTGAGCGCCGCTTTCACTGGTCGCAGTACCGATAACTTTCGCGCCACGAGCCGCGAGCGTTTCAGCGATTGCACGGCCAATCCCGCGGCTAGCACCGGTTACCAGTGCGATTTTTCCTTCAAAATTCATGTTGTTCCTCTTTTAAAGCTCGAGCGCCGCTGCCATCGCTGAAGGTTCGTTCAGCGCCGAGGCGGTCAGGGTGTCGACAATACGTTTCGTCAGGCCAGTAAGCACTTTGCCCGGCCCCACTTCATAAAGATGCTCAACGCCTTGCGCTGCCATGAATTCAACGGATTTCGTCCATTGAACCGGGTTATACAACTGACGTACCAGTGCATCACGAATGGCATCGCCATTGGTTTCGCATTTGACATCAACGTTATTGACAACCGGAACGGTCGGCGCGTTAAAGGTGATTTTCGCTAATTCAACCGCCAGTTTGTCGGCAGCGGGTTTCATCAGCGCACAGTGAGAAGGTACGCTCACCGGCAACGGCAGCGCACGTTTCGCGCCCGCAGCTTTACAGGCAGCGCCAGCACGTTCAACCGCTTCTTTGTGACCAGCAATAACCACCTGGCCCGGAGAGTTGAAGTTTACCGGAGAAACGACCTGACCTTCTGCTGCATCTTCACAAGCTTTCGCAATAGACGCATCATCCAGACCGATGATTGCCGCCATTGCGCCAGTTCCTTCCGGTACGGCTTCTTGCATGAACTTGCCGCGCATTTCAACCAGACGTACCGCATCAGCAAAATCAATCACACCAGCGCAAACCAGCGCGGAGTATTCACCCAGGCTGTGACCGGCCATCATCGCCGGTGCTTTACCGCCCTGCTGCTGCCATACACGGTACAGCGCAACAGAGGCAGTTAACAGTGCTGGCTGAGTTTGCCAGGTTTTATTCAGTTCTTCGGCTGGCCCCTGCTGGGTCAGCGCCCACAGGTCATAACCCAGCGCAGCAGAAGCTTCAGCAAAGGTTTCTTCGACAATTGGATAGCTCGCCGCCATATCAGCCAGCATGCCAACGGTTTGAGAACCCTGACCAGGGAACACAAATGCAAATTGCGTCATGTTTAAATCCTTATCCTAGAAACGAACCAGCGCGGAGCCCCAGGTGAATCCACCGCCAAAGGCTTCAAGCAGAACCAACTGCCCCGGCTTAATACGCCCGTCGCGTACGGCTTCATCCAGCGCGCACGGTACAGAAGCGGCAGAGGTATTACCATGGCGGTCCAGCGTCACGACGACATTGTCCATTGACATGCCGAGTTTTTTCGCCGTTGCGCTGATAATACGCAGGTTCGCCTGATGTGGAACCAGCCAGTCCAGTTGGGAACGGTCAAGATTATTTGCTTCCAGCGTCTCATCAACGATGTGCGCCAGCTCCGTTACCGCAACCTTGAAGACTTCGTTGCCCGCCATGGTCAGATGAATTGAATTCTCTGGATTCACGCGGTCGGCGTTTGGCAGCGTCAGCAATTCACCATAACTACCGTCGGCATGCAGATGGGTAGATATGATTCCCGGCTCTTCAGAGGCAGCCAACACCGCAGCGCCCGCGCCATCGCCAAAAATGATAATGGTCCCGCGATCTGTGGGATCGCAGGTGCGCGCCAGTACATCGGAACCGACGACCAGAGCATACTTCACCGCGCCAGATTTCACGTATTGATCGGCCACGCTCAATGCATAGGTGAAACCTGCGCAGGCTGCGGCAACGTCAAACGCCGGGCAGCCTTTAATGCCCAGCATGCTTTGGATCTGACATGCTGCGCTCGGGAAGGCGTGGGTGGCAGAAGTCGTTGCCACAACAATCAGGCCAATCTGGTCTTTATCGATGCCTGCCATTTCAATTGCACGCGTTGCCGCTTCAAAACCCATGGTTGAAACGGTTTCGTTTGGCGCAGCAATATGGCGTTCGCGAATACCGGTACGAGTAACAATCCACTCGTCAGAAGTATCCACCATTTTTTCCAGATCGGCGTTTGTCCGCACTTGTTCGGGCAGATAGCTGCCAGTACCAATAATCTTCGTATACATGTACGCTCAGTCACTTTTCGGTTATATACCGTCACTTGCAAACTGCGAGTTCGCTGGCAGCGCCCTGCTACCGCAGAGTTCCGCTTTTGCCATCGTCCAGCAGCTCAAAACCAGCTGGGTATACAGATTTCAGGCGAGCGGCAATTCGCTGAGGAACTTGTCGCTGCACCGCCTGCACTGCCTGTTCAATCGCGACCGCAAAAGCTCGCTGATTGGCCGCACCATGACTTTTTATCACCGTGCCGCGCAATCCTAACAGACAGGCGCCGTTATACTGGTCGGGGTTGAGGTGACTGAATCGCCTCGTCAGGCTCTTTTGTAGCCAACGCTTTAATAACAGTAGCCACCACGACCGTTTTTTTCCTTCACCCTGAGATTTCAGCAGAGAAAGGAACATCCTGACAACACCTTCCATCGTCTTTAATGTGACATTTCCTGTAAAGCCGTCACAGACCAGCACATCTGTCTTGCCAGTTAATAACTCATTGGCTTCAAGATAGCCGATGTAATTGATAGAAGGGATTGTTTTCAGCACAGCAGAGGCATCCTGAATGCTGTCAAGACCCTTCACTTCTTCTTCACCAATATTGAGCAACGCCACGCGAGGATTGGGAATTTCCACCACCTCTTCAGCCAAAACAGAGCCCATAATGGCGAATTGCACCAACATTGTGCTATCACAATCGACGTTGGCCCCTAAATCAAGGACCACCGTTTTGCCCTTTTGTTGATGCGGCAACACCGTCACCAACGCCGGACGCTCAATCCCCTCAAGGGGCTTGAGTAATAATTTTGCCAGTCCCATCAACGCTCCGGTATTACCAGCGCTGACGCAGGCTTGTGCTCTACCTTCTTTAACCAACTCCAGCGCCACGCGCATTGAGCTACCACGACTGGCGCGAATAGCTTGCGAAGGCCGGGCATCACTGGCGATAACTGACTGCGCAGGGATAATCTGCAGACGCGAACGTTGTTCAAAGTCAGCTTTAGCAAGTAATGGCGTGATGGCGTCGGGATTACCGACTAAAAGAAGAGTGAGTTGCGAATTAGAATTCAGTGCCTGCAAAGCTGCAGGCACTGTCACGGAAGGACCGAAATCCCCTCCCATGACATCTAACGCCAGGGTTAGACGTGTCAAGGTATCGTCGCCGCCCGGTTTGGTCTTTCCCCAGTTGCCTGGGGAAAATCCTCACTAAGCTTCATCACGCAGACGCGTGATTACTTAGCGATGACCTTGCGGCCGCGGTAGTAACCGTCGGCAGTGATGTGGTGACGCAGGTGTTTTTCACCAGAAGTTTTGTCTACAGACAGGCTGGTGACTGCGGTCAGCGCGTCATGGGAACGACGCATGCCACGTTTGGAACGGGTTGGTTTATTCTGTTGTACGGCCATGGACCTTACTCCTCAATTACGGTTTATCCCCGATCCAACGGGGAGCACCAATTACTTACGCTTTAAGCTGGCTAATACGGCAAATGGGTTTGGCTTTTGCGCTTCTTCAGGCAGTTCACCAAAGACCATGTCCGCTTCGGACACTTCACAGTGTTCAGAATCATGCACCGGAACTACCGGCAAGGCGAGGATGATTTCATCTTCAACCATTGCAAGCAGATCGATTTCACCGAATTCGTTAACCTCAATCGGTTCATACGCTTCCGGCAGTGCTTCAGCCTGTTCGTCTGAACGCACAGGACTAAAACAATACGTTGTGTAGACCTGATGAGTAAACGGCTTCCCGCAACGCTGACACTCGAGCGTTACCGTCACCTTCGCATCGCCGTTTAACACCGCGAGACGTTGGTTATCGATAGCGAACGACATGGAGCATTCCACATCACTGTCCACACTGACCACAGATTCGGCGACGCGCTCAACCTGATCAGGAGTATAAATACCCTGGTAATCAAGGCGTTTTTGAGCCGTACGAACCGGATCGAGAGTCAGGGGTAATTTTACCTTTTGCATAGGGCGCGCATATTAACTTTGTAACGTCATAGAGTCAAAGAAAAAGGCAGCCTGTGGTTGCCTTTTGCCAATAATTCGCACACATTGCGGGTTACTGCTTTATTTTCGTTCAGTGCTGACCACGAACATCAACCTGCAAAACGAAGCGCATAGTTTAAAATGGCTATCATCAATACGCTATATCTGATGGAAAAAAATATGCCTAAACTTATTTTAGCCTCCACATCGCCCTGGCGCCGCGTCCTACTGGAAAAACTGCAAATCTCTTTCGAATGTGCCGCGCCGGAGGTCGACGAAACCCCGCGCAGCGATGAATCACCGCGCCAGTTGGTGCTTCGACTGGCGCAGGAAAAAGCGCAATCTCTGGCGTCACGTTATCCGGATCATTTAATTATTGGTTCTGATCAGGTGTGTGTACTGGACGGTGAAATCACTGGCAAACCGTTAACGGAAGAAAATGCCCGTCTGCAATTACGTAAAGCCAGTGGCAATATTGTCACCTTCTATACCGGGCTGGCGCTGTTTAATTCGGCGAATGGGCATCTGCAAACAGAAGTTGAACCTTTTGACGTCCATTTCCGTCACCTGAGCGAGGCGGAGATTGATAATTACGTGCGTAAAGAGCATCCTCTGCACTGCGCAGGCAGCTTTAAGAGTGAAGGGTTTGGTATTACG
Source organism: Escherichia sp. E2586 (assembly GCF_005781105.1). Lineage (NCBI taxonomy): Bacteria > Pseudomonadati > Pseudomonadota > Gammaproteobacteria > Enterobacterales > Enterobacteriaceae > Escherichia > Escherichia sp. E2586. Next base: position 49,553 of record NZ_VATN01000019.1, on the reverse strand, counting down.
CTGTTTGAGCGCTTAGAGGGGCGTGACCCTAACACGCTGGTTGGTTTGCCGCTTATCGCGCTCTGTCAGATGTTGCGCCGGGAAGGGCAAAACCCGCTGATGGGATAATTTTATGGGCCGGACGCGTTTACGCCGCATCCGGCAATTGGTGCTGACTGCCTGATGCGGCGTAAACGCCTTATCAGGCCAACCGCCTACTAGCAGGTTTATATGCTCGCATTAACGCGTGTTACGCAGTTTCTGCAAACAACGCTTCAAACCATCATCCATTGGCGCTTCGATACGCATCACCTCACCGGTCCCCGGATGGGTAAACTTCAGCGCCGCCGCATGCAGGAACAAGCGATTTAACCCCGTTCCCGCTTCAGTCAGTTGTTTATCGAATTCACGGTCGCCGTAACGATCGTCAAACGCTATAGGATGACCGGCATACTGAGTATGCACTCGGATCTGATGAGTACGTCCGGTAACCGGGCTACAACGCACCAGAGTGGCAAACGCATAGCGTTCCTCCACTTTAAAACGCGTTTCGGATGGTTTACCTTCCTGGCTCACACGCACAATACGCTCACCGCTTTGCAAAATATTCTTCAGCAACGGCGCTTGTACACTCTTCACGTGTGACTGCCACTGACCACGCACCAGCGCCAGGTAATCTTTCTGCATGCCTTTTTCACGTAACTGCTCATGCAGCGAACGTAACGCCGAGCGTTTTTTCGCCACCAGCAGCACGCCTGAAGTGTCCCTGTCGAGTCGATGCACCAATTCGAGGAACCGCGCTTCAGGGCGCAACGCCCGCAAACCTTCAATAACGCCGAAACTTAAACCACTGCCGCCATGTACCGCCGTGCCGGACGGTTTATTCAGCACCAGAATATGATCATCTTCATATAAGATGACATCCGCCAGCGCCGCCACTTTTTGCAGATGTGGCGACACCGCATCTTCTTCCCGTTCGGCAACGCGAACTGGCGGAATACGCACTTCGTCGCCAGCTTCGAGTTTATATTCAGGTTTAATACGTTTTTTGTTCACCCGTACTTCACCTTTACGCAAAATACGGTAGATCATACTTTTTGGTACGCCTTTCAGTTGGGTACGCAAAAAATTATCGATACGTTGCCCTGCTTCGTCAGCAGTGATAGCAACGATTTTTACGGATGGAGTCTCTGTTTTCATGGTGGGCGATTCTAAATAGCCAGCAGGATTCGCGCCACTCATTTTTCTATGCTTATATTTAGTTTTGCACCTTATTACTTCGCAGGGTGATCACCTAATTGGTGGTTATTAAACCAATCGCCAGCAAGAAGTGAAAAAACTGTGAGTAAGTGGGTGATAAATGGTAAAAGTCATCTTGCTATAACAAGGCTTGCAATGGAATAATGAGAACGTTTCCGTGTCCAACCTTGTTAAAACAAGAAATTTTACGGAATAACCCATTTTGCCCGACCGATCATCAACGCAGCAATGGCGTAAGACGTATTGATCTTTCAGGCAGTTAGCGGGCTGCGGGTTGCAGTCCTTACCGGTAGATGGAAATATTTCTGGAGAGTAATACCCAGTCTGTTTCTCTGATAATTGCGCTGTTTTTCCGCATGAAAAACGGGCAACCGACACTCTGCGCCTCTTTGAGCTGACGATAACCGTGAGGTTGGCGACGCGACTAGACACGAGGCCATCGGTTCACACCCGGCAAGGCGTTACTTTGCCCGCAGCTTAGTCGTCAATGTAAGAATAATGAGTAAGTTACGATGAAAAGAATGTTAATTAACGCAACTCAGCAGGAAGAGTTGCGCGTTGCCCTTGTAGATGGGCAGCGTCTGTATGACCTGGATATCGAAAGCCCGGGGCATGAGCAGAAAAAAGCTAACATCTACAAAGGTAAAATCACCCGCATTGAACCGAGTCTGGAAGCTGCTTTTGTTGATTACGGCGCTGAACGTCACGGTTTCCTCCCTCTTAAAGAAATTGCCCGCGAATATTTCCCAGCTAACTATAGTGCTCATGGTCGTCCCAACATTAAAGATGTGTTGCGTGAAGGCCAGGAAGTTATTGTTCAGATTGATAAAGAAGAGCGCGGCAACAAAGGCGCGGCATTAACTACCTTTATCAGCCTGGCGGGTAGCTATCTGGTTCTGATGCCGAACAACCCGCGCGCGGGCGGCATTTCTCGCCGTATCGAAGGCGACGACCGTACCGAATTAAAAGAAGCACTGGCAAGCCTGGAACTGCCGGAAGGCATGGGGCTTATCGTGCGCACCGCAGGCGTCGGTAAATCTGCTGAGGCGCTGCAATGGGATTTAAGCTTCCGTCTGAAGCACTGGGAAGCCATCAAAAAAGCGGCTGAAAGTCGCCCTGCTCCGTTCCTGATTCACCAGGAGAGCAACGTAATCGTTCGCGCATTCCGCGATTACTTGCGCCAGGACATCGGCGAAATTCTTATCGATAATCCGAAAGTGCTCGAACTGGCACGTCAGCATATCGCTGCATTAGGTCGCCCGGACTTCAGTAGCAAAATCAAACTGTACACCGGTGAAATTCCGCTGTTCAGCCACTACCAGATTGAATCGCAGATTGAGTCCGCCTTCCAGCGTGAAGTCCGTCTGCCGTCTGGTGGCTCTATTGTTATCGACAGCACCGAAGCGTTAACCGCCATCGACATCAACTCCGCACGTGCAACTCGCGGCGGCGATATCGAAGAAACTGCGTTTAACACCAACCTGGAAGCTGCTGATGAAATTGCTCGTCAGCTGCGTCTGCGTGACCTCGGTGGTCTGATTGTTATCGACTTCATCGACATGACGCCTGTACGCCACCAGCGTGCGGTAGAAAACCGTCTGCGCGAAGCGGTGCGTCAGGACCGTGCTCGTATTCAAATCAGCCATATTTCTCGCTTCGGCCTTCTGGAGATGTCCCGTCAGCGCCTGAGCCCGTCGCTGGGTGAATCCAGTCATCACGTTTGTCCGCGTTGTTCTGGTACTGGCACCGTGCGTGACAATGAATCCCTGTCACTCTCTATTTTGCGTCTGATTGAAGAAGAAGCGCTGAAAGAGAACACTCAGGAAGTTCACGCCATTGTTCCTGTACCAATCGCTTCTTACCTGCTGAACGAAAAACGTTCTGCGGTAAATGCCATTGAAACTCGTCAGGACGGCGTGCGCTGTGTGATTGTACCAAACGATCAGATGGAAACTCCGCACTACCACGTGCTGCGCGTGCGTAAAGGGGAAGAAACGCCGACCTTAAGCTACATGCTGCCAAAACTGCATGAAGAAGCGATGGCGTTGCCGTCTGAAGAAGAGTTCGCTGAACGTAAGCGTCCTGAACAACCTGCACTGGCAACCTTTGCTATGCCGGATGTGCCACCAGCGCCAGCTCCGGCTGAACCTGTAGCGCCTGCAGCAGCCCCGGCACCTAAAGCTGCACCAGCAACGCCTGCAGCTCCGGCACAACCGGGTCTGTTGAGCCGCCTTTTCAGTGTACTGAAATCGCTGTTCAGTGGCGGTGAAGAAACCAAATCGGTCGAGCAACCTGCACCAAAAGAGGAAGCGAAACCGGAACGTCAACAGGATCGCCGTAAGCCTCGTCAGAACAACCGCCGTGACCGTAATGAACGCCGCGACACGCGTAGCGAACGTACGGAAGGTAGCGATAATCGCGAAGAAAACCGTCGTAATCGTCGCCAGGCGCAGCAGCAAACGGCTGAGACGCGTGATAGCCGTCAGCAGGCTGATGTAACGGAAAAAGCGCGTACCACTGACGAACAGCAAGCGCCGCGTCGTGAGCGTAGCCGCCGCCGTAACGATGATAAACGTCAGGCGCAACAAGAAGTGAAGGCGCTGAATGTTGAAGAGCAATCTGTTCAGGAAACCGAACAGGAAGAACGTGTACGTCCGGTTCAGCCGCGTCGTAAACAACGTCAGCTGAATCAGAAAGTGCGCTATGAACAAAGCGTTGCAGAAGAAGTGGTAGCCGCACCGGTGGTTGAAGAAACTGTCGCTGCCGAGCCTGTTACTCAGGAAGCACAAGCCCCGAGCACTGAACTGGTGAAAGTACCGCTGCCAGTCGTAGCGCAAACTGCGCCGGAACAGCAAGAAGAGAACAACGCCGATAACCGTGACAACGGTGGCATGCCGCGTCGTTCTCGCCGTTCGCCTCGTCACCTGCGCGTGAGTGGTCAGCGTCGTCGTCGCTATCGTGACGAGCGTTATCCGTCCCAGTCACCGATGCCGTTAACCGTAGCGTGCGCATCTCCGGAACTGGCCTCTGGCAAAGTATGGATCCGTTATCCGGTTGTACGTCCGCAAGATGTACAGGTTGAGGAGCAACGCGAACAGGAAGAAGTGCAGGTGCAGCCGATGGTGACAGAAGTCCCTGTTGCTGCCTCTGTCGAACCGGTTGTTGCTGCGCCGGTTGTTGAAGAGGTGGCTGAAGTTGTAGAAACACCTGTTCAGGTTGCAGAACCGCAACCAGAAGTTGTTGAAACAACGCATCCTGAAGTGATTGCCGCAGCGGTAACAGAACAGCCTCAGGTGATTGCCGAGGCCGATGTTGCCGTAGCGCAGGACGTTGCAGAGCACGCAGAACCGGTAGTTGAACCGCAGGAAGAGACGGCAGACATTGAAGAAGTTGCCGAAACTGCCGAGGTTGTGGTTGCCGAACCTGAAGTTGTCGCTCAACCTGCCGCCCCGGTCGTCGCTGAAGTCGCAGCTGAAGTTGAAACGGTAGCTCCTGTTATATCCGAGGCAATCGTTGAACATAACCACGCCACTGCGCCGATGACACGCGCTCCGGCACCGGAATATGTTCCGGAAGCACCACGTCACAGTGACTGGCAGCGCCCAAGCTTTGCCTTTGAAGGTAAAGGTGCGGCAGGTGGTCATGCAGCAACACATCATGCATCTGCTGGCCCTGCGCGTCCGCAACCTGTTGAGTAAAACTTAACTCAAAGTGATCAAGCCCTGGCAACCGCCGGGGCTTTTTATTTCAGGGGCAGTGCCTTTGCTGTAATGACATTAGCGTTACATATGTTGTATAATTATTATCCATATAAAGCTGAAGGATTTTTTTATGCCAGCCGCCAACAACATTCCAGCCAGGCGCGAATCTTTAAATCTGCGCATAAAACCCGCAGAACGCGATCTTATCGACCGGGCCGCTAAAGCCCGAGGAAAAAATCGCACCGAATTTGTCCTTGAGGCCGCCAGAGCCGCAGCTGAAGAGGCGCTCATTGAGCAGCGAATTTTCAGGATGGATTCTGATGATTATCAGCTATTTTTGAATCGGCTGGATCAGCCACCCGCGCCCAATTCTGCATTACGCAAAACCATGCAAACACCCGCGCCGTGGGAACAGAAAAAATGATTCAGGCCCCCGAACCACTCCAGGCAAAGCATCAATTCACCTATTTTTGCTCGGGGGTAGAAACGATGGATAACTGGCTAAAGCAGAGGGCCCTAAAAAATCAGCTTGCAGGTGCATCACGTACATTTGTTGGCTGTGATACTCATAGCAACGTTTTGGCTTATTATTCGCTTGCCTCAAGCGCCGTCGAAATGCATGTCGCAACAGGACGATTTCGCCGTAATATGCCAGAACCGATCCCTGTTGTAGTACTTGGTCGTTTGGCAATAGATAAATCATTACAGGGTCAGGGTATCGGTCGCGCGATGGTCAGAGATGCCGGTCTACGAGTACTACAGGCAGCTGAAGTCATTGGTATTCGCGGAATGTTGGTCCATGCGTTATCAGACCAGGCCCGCGAATTTTATCTGCGAGTGGGTTTTGAGCCGTCACCTGTCGATTCTATGATACTGATGGCAACATTGGCTGATTTGCAGGCATGTCTGTAATAGTTCTTTATGCCTCATAGCAAAAAAATGCCCGCCCCGGCGATCCCAGAGCAGGCAGACAAAACATACCCAGTTTCAAGATATGCTTAAAAACGAGCTTATTTGTTGAGCTGGAAAAGCGACAATCCTTGCATATCTGTAAACGCTTTGTACGACGCCTGCAACGCCGTTTGCTGCATGATGTAAGATGAAATAGTCGCATTCCAGTCCACATCAACCAGATCGCTCATCTGCTGCGTTTGCCCTAAAGCGCGATCGCTACCTAATGAATCCAGCGACTCCAGTTCATTCAGTTGCGTGCCGAGTTCCGCGCGTACGGTCAGGACATTATTCAGTGAGTTTTTCAGACCACGGTTGGTTTTATCCAATGCCGCAGCGGCGGTTTCTTTATCCGCTTCGCTATCTGCGACTGGCGTTTTTAGCGCCGCGATGGCGCTATCCAGCATAGCAAACAGGTTAGTTTCAGAATCGCTACCGTCAGGTTCCGCTACCGCGTTGCTGGTGATGCTGTTGAAAATTTTGTCACCTGTATGCCCTATCACCATTGAGCGAGAGGCATCGACCTGCTGCTTAATACTTTCTGTTCCGCCGACATAATCACCGTCAACCTCACTAAACGGCGCGGATTCTGTTTTATAACCGGCAAAAATGTAACGCCCGTTCCCATCCGTGGTATTCGCCAGGTTTAACAACTGGTCGCGAATCCCCTGAATATCCGTTGCCAACGATGCCCGGTCATCATCACTTAACGTGCCGTTGCTGGCATAAACAATTTTTTCCTGGGCATTCTGGATTGCCGTCGTCACCTGGCCAAGCACGCTTTCTTCCAGCGACACCTTTTGGGTCGCGAAAGTCCGCGCCAGTGTGTACTGGCTGTTTTGCGCCTGCGCCTGGGAGAGAACCACGGCTTGTGATGCTGCAATGGGATCGTCAGAAGGGTTAACGACTCGCTTACCCGTCGACATCTGTTCGCCGTACTTCATCCATTCCGCCTGAGAATTGGTGATACCGCGCATATTTTGCTGGTACATCATCTGGGTACTGAAACGCATCTTATCTCCCCTTAGCGAATGTTAATCAGCGCATCAAAAATGGCATTCGCCGTCTGCAGAACCTGGGCATTGGCCAGATAATACTGCTGAAAACGTTGCAGATTGCCGTACTCTTCGTCGAGATTGACGCCAGAGATAGACTGCTGCTGATTAGAAAGTTGCGTCACCACATTACTTTGAGTCGTGCTGCTGGTTTTCAACGTAGTGGTTTTATTCCCGATATCGCTAACCAACGAGGCATAGGCATCGTTAAAGGATTTCCCCCCGCCGACCGTTTTGCCATTAGTTTGCAAATCCAGCAGCGCCTGACCATTGCGGTTGTCGCTTTCACCGGCAGTTTCGTCGCTTGCCATGGCGATCTTCGCTTCGTCAGTGATTAGTACATCCATATTGACGATGGCATCGCTTACCGGTTTCAAGGTGAAGCTGTCGTTTGGTTTTGGCGTTCCGGTGAAGGTTAGTTCCAGACCATCAAATGAGACTTTACCGTCGGCATCCGGCACCACCGTAAAAGTGGTATTGCTGGCCAGACGGGTGACCTGCCACTGATTATCTTTGAACGAGATTTTGTAATCTGTCGCCAGCACAGCGGAACTATCGGTTACCGTAGCACCGATCGCGGAGCTTCCTTTGTTTTTGCTATTTTCCAGAACAGCGGGCTTACCAATAGCAAAGAAATCCTCCCCTTCTTTACCATTGGCATCATACCCCTTGTTATGTTGGGCATTGAAAGCCTCGGCAAATGCCAGCGCCAGTTGCCCGAGCGTATTGCGCGTCTGATCAAGATCCTGAGAACGAAATGTCAGAATGCCGCCCAGCGACCCCGTATTCAGCAATTTCTCCGGGATCTCGATATTTTCCGCCGTCCCATCAACATAAGCGACTGTCGTACGAGAAGGATCGGCACTGGATGGGACTGCTGCAAGCTGACGTGCCGAACTGCCTTGAACCAGCGAATACCCATTGGCCATGGTGATATTGTAAGTACCGCCATCCTGAACACTGACCTCAACACCAACGATCTGGTTTAATTCACTCACCAGTTGATCGCGTTGATCAAGGAGATCGTTGGGTGAAGCCCCTGCTCCCACACCTGTTAAACGGGAGATCTGATCGTTCAGGCTGGCGATTTGTTTGGCATAATTATTGATCTGGTCAACGCTGGCACCTATCGCGATATTGACCTGTTTGTCCTGGTCGCGCAGATACTGGTCGGTGGTTTTAAACTGATTTACCAGACCTTCCGCCTTGCCAATCAGCGCCTGCCGCGCAGCCGGATCCTCTGCGTTACTGACCAACGTTTGCAAACTGGTAAAGAAGTCCTGCATTTGCGTTGCCAGCGACGTGGTGCTGCCAGAGAGCATATTGTCGATTTTCGACATTTGCTCATAACGGGAAGTCAGGCCGCTACTCTGGGTCTGGGCCGCACGTAACTGATTGGTAATAAACGCATCGTATTCACGTTGCACGCCAGAAACATAAACGCCATTGCCTCCCCAACCGCCCGCACCTAACGTACTGTTAGCCTGCGCCATAATGGTGGTTTGTCGGGTATATCCGGCAACGTTATAGCTGGAAATATTATTACTCGCCGTATTTAACGCCGCCTGGGCAGCGTTAAGTCCGCTCATGGCGTTATTAATCAAGCTGGACATGGAGGTTCCTTGTAAGCCTTCAATTACCAAGCATTATCGGCAGACACCCGCCGGACTTGAATTATTCAGAACAGATTATCGATACTCATACTGTAGGTTTTGCTCACCTTGTCGCTTACCGATTTCAATTGCTGAATCATATTGGTGAGTTTGCGGGCATATTCAGGATCGGTGGCATAACCTGCATCCTGTAATGCCTGCGCCCCCTGCTCGGCGCTGGCAGCGCGAGTCACGGCGGCGTAGCGTGGATTACGGGTTAACAGCCCAACGTAATCTGACAATGCTTCGAAATAAGAACTGTAAACACGAAACTTCGCCTTTACTTTCTTCGCTTCGCCGTTTTCATATTCGGTGGTAGTGATTTCAGTAACTGGCCCTTTCCAGTTACCTGACGCTTTTACACCAAACACGTTGTAGCTCGGCTCGCCATTTTCGCGACGAATTTGTCGTTGTCCCCAGCCGGATTCCAGCGCAGCCTGGGCGAGAATCAGATGATGTGGCACACCGCTTTGCTGGCTTGCCAATTGAGCTGGCTGCGAGAGCTGTGCAAGGAACGCTTTGCTGTCACCAGGCAACAAAGCATCGAAATTGTGCGGTAAAGCTTTTTGCACCATCTGCTTGAGCGCTTTATTTTGAAAACTCATCACTGTTTCAAGTGGGAATTTCATCGGTCCGGCAGGCATTTCTTCTGCTGGCAATGGCTGCTCTGGCGTCATCTGTTTTACCATCATCTCCGCAAGTCCCAGACCTTTGCCTGCTGTCATCTGTTGGGCTATCTGCTGGTCATACATGCTGGTGTAGAGCCGGGTATTCTCGCTGCTGAACATGCCATCTTTCGGTAAGGCTTCACGCATGCTTTTTAGCATCATCTGCACAAACATCCCTTCCACCTGGCGAGCTACCGGGCGAATATTTGCTGCTGGATCTTCGCCCGCTTTCGCTTTCAGATCGTTAAGTGATTGTGCATCCCAGGCGGCGCTCGCCAGCAGCTTGCTGTCGCTAATCATCAGATGATTTCCAGTTTTGCCCGCAGACATCCCGCGCTTTGCATAGATTGCAGTATGGACATTAAATCCATCGGGGTGGCTCCCAAGGCGTTGAGCGCGCGCACTACGTTATTGAGGCTGGCACTGGAACGCACGCTTTGCAGCGAACCGCCGCTCTGGCGTAAGTCGATCTGCGTTTGTGGCGTTACCACGGTCTGTCCGCCGCCAAACGGTGTATCTGGTTGGCTGACATTGGCCTGACGATTTACCGTAACCGAGAGATTGCCCTGCGCCACCGCGCAGCTGTCGAGGGTCACTTCACGATTCATCACCACCGAACCGGTGCGCGAGTTAATCACGACTTTGGCGTCCTGCGGGGTGACATTGACCTGCATATTCTGGATATCGGCAAGGAAACGCACCTGGGAACTATTACCGCTCGGCACACGTACCTGAATAGTTCGGGCATCTAACGCCGTGGCACTGCCGAATCCTCGGGTGCGGTTGATGGTATCGGCGATCTGCTGCGCCATCGCGAAGTCTTCGTCATTTAGCTGCAAATTGAGGGTATTGCCAGTGCCGAATTGGCTGGGCAATTCGCGCTCAATAATCGCACCGTTGGTGATCCGCCCGCCATTCAGTTGGTTAACCTGAACGCTGCTACCTCCCGCTGATGCCCCCGCGCCACCGACCAGAATATTGCCCTGCGCCAGCGCATAAACCTGGCTGTCGACGCCCTTAAGCGGTGTCATCAACAACGTACCGCCACGTAAGCTTTTGGCATTACCCATGGAAGAAACCACCACATCGATGGTTTGCCCCTGGCGTCCAAACGGCGGAAGTGACGCTGTCACCATCACCGCAGCGACGTTTTTTAGCTGCATATTGGTGCCAGTCGGAACGGTAATTCCCAACTGTGAGAGCATGTTATTAAGCGTTTGAGTGGTAAACGGCGTCTGGGTCGTCTGGTCGCCCGTACCGTCAAGGCCAACAACAAGGCCATAACCAATCAGCGAGTTTTGCCGTACGCCCTGTACGCTGGTGAGATCGCGAATGCGGTCAGCCTGAGCAACGGTCGCTACCAGCAGAAGAATGAATACAGAGAGAAATTTAATCACCACAGCCTCACTTACATTGGCGACAGGTTAAGGAAGAAACGCTGTAACCAGCCCATGTTTTGTGCTTCGTTAATGTAGCCATTGCCAACGTACTCAATGCGCGCGTCTGCCACCTGGGTTGACGGTACAGTGTTGCTGCCACTGATGGTGCGTGGATTGACCACGCCGGAGAAACGAATAAATTCCGTACCCTGATTAATGGCTATCTGTTTTTCGCCCACCACATGCAGGTTGCCGTTGACCAGCACCTGATCAACCGTCACGGTCAAGGTGCCGCTAAAGGTATTGCTGGCATTTGCCCCGCCTTTACCATTGAAGCTATTACCGCCAGAGGCATCGACGTCGGCACGGGCATTACCAAACAGCCCCTGCAAATAGCGCGGCACAGTATCAAACCCGAAGTTGGTTTTTCCGTCGCGGCTGGCATTAGCAGACGAACTCTTGCTGGCGCTGACGTTTTCCTGCAACACAATAGTCAGCGTATCGCCGATATTGCGTGGTCGGCGATCTTCAAATAACGGCTGATAGCCATAATTAATCGGCTGGGCAGACTGAAAAATGGAACCATTGGCGACGGGCGTCGGGCCGGGTACAGGTTGTGCCGTGGTCACCCCCTGCACCAGCGGGGTAGACGGGATCCAGGCGCAGCCGGTCAGTGAAAGCACCAACAAGGTGGAAATGCCGTATTTTTTTCGCATGGCTATCATCTTCAAAAATCAATAAACCGGTAAGTTGCCCTACCGGTATGCTTTAGAGTTGCGTCAGTTTTTGCAGCATCTGGTCGGTGGTGGATACCGCTTTACTGTTGATTTCGTAGGCGCGCTGTACCTGAATCATGTTGACCAGTTCCTCCGCCACGTTGACGTTAGACGTTTCAACATATCCTTGATACAACAGCCCAGCGCCGTTCAGACCTGGCGTGCTTTCGTTCGGTGCGCCGGAGGATTGTGTTTCGGTGTAGAGGTTTTCGCCAATGCTCTCCAGGCCAGTGTCGTTCATAAACGTGGTCAGATTGAGTTGTCCAACCTGAACCGGAGCGGCCTGTCCTTGCTGGGTAACGCTGACCACGCCATCACGACCAATGGTAATGCTTAACGCATTCACCGGAATGGTGATTGCTGGCTGCACCTGAAAACCGCCCGCCGTCACCAGTTGCCCGTTCTGATCCACCTGGAAAGAGCCGTCGCGGGTATACGCTGATGAGCCATCCGGCAGCATGACCTGGAAAAAGCCCTGCCCTTTAATCGCCACATCTTTGCTGTTATTGGTTTGCGACAGGTTGCCCTGGCTGTGTAAGCGTTCAGTGGCGACCGGACGCACCCCCGTACCGATTTGTAACCCGGATGGCAAGGTAGTTTGTTCGGAAGACTGTGCGCCAGGCTGGCGAATGGTTTGATAAAGCAGATCTTCAAACACCGCCCGCTGGCGCTTGAAACCATTGGTACTGACGTTTGCCAGGTTGTTGGCAATGACGTCCATATTGGTTTGCTGGGCGTCAAGGCCCGTTTTGGCGATCCATAATGAACTGATCATAAAATGTCCTGTAGTGGATTGCTGACAAATCGCATATGTCTTCTTGCCGGATGCGGCGTAAACGCTTTATCCGGCCTACAAGAGCTCGCAAAATCAATAAATTGCGATTTATCCCGTAGGCCCGATAAGCTTGCGCTTCGGGCAACTTATGCTTGTCATTTATCCTTTCAATTAACTCATCGACAGCAGTTGGTTGGCGCGACCAGCGTTATCATCGACGCTGCTTATTACCTTCATCTGCATTTCAAAACGCCGCGCACTGGCAATCATGTCGCTCATTGCCGAAATGGCATTGACGTTGCTACCTTCCAGCACGCCCGACATCACCCGTAACGTTGGGTCAGCCTGTAACACCGGACCACGCGTGGCCTGACTTTCCACACTCAAACGAAAGATCCCGTCATCACCACGCTGCACTTCACTGCCCATGGCTTTCACCAGTTTCAACCGTCCTACTGGCGCAACGGTATTTGCCGGATCGCCCGGATTGAGCGCCGAAATGGTGCCATCGGCGGCGATAGTAATTTCCGCCCCTTCCGGCACGGCAATCGGCCCCGCCTCGCCAATCACCGGATACCCCTGAATCGTCAGTTGTCCACCGGGATCAACCTGAATGCTGCCATTACGCGTATACCCCTCGCTGCCGTCAGCGGTCTGCACGGCCAGCCAGCCATCCTGCTGCAACGCAACATCCAGGGGGCGCGAGGTGTAATCCATCTTGCCGGACGTCATATCTGCACCTGGCGTAGATGCCGTCACCAGAGTGCGTGTGGGCAGAGAAAGCCCTTCCACCGGCACTGCGCGCAAGGCGTTTAACTGCGCGCGAAAACCGGGCGTGGAGGCATTCGCCAGATTGCTGGCGGTCACCGCCTGTTGATTCAGCGTCTGGCTGGCGGCGCCCATCGCGGTATAGATTGCGTGATCCATCGAGCTATCCCGTCAGCAATTAGCGTAAGTTAACCAGCGTGTTGAGGATCTGGTCCTGAGTTTTGATGGTCTGGGCGTTAGACTGATAGTTACGCTGGGCGACAATCATATTGACCAGTTCTTTGCTGAGATCGACGTTGGACGCTTCCAGGGCGCCGTTGGTCAGTGCGCCAAAATTACCGGTCCCGGCGATTCCCAGCAGCGCGACACCAGAAGATTGCGTTGCAGACCAGACGTTGTCCCCCTCTGATGCCAGCCCTTCGTTGTTGGCAAAGTTGGCCAGCACAATCTGCCCCAGCAATTGGGTTTGTTCGTTCGAATAGTTCCCAACTACCGTGCCGTCATCGTTGATTTGATAACTCACCAGATCGCCCGGTTTGTAACCGTTCTGGGTGGTTGCCACAATATTGTTAGCGCCGGTGTTTTGCTGCATAGAGTTGAGGAAGCTGAGGGAGAATGTCGCAGGATCTGCGCCGTTAATCGCGCCAGTGGTAATATCCTTTGTTGGATCCGACGTCAGAAGACCATTGGCATCAAATTCCAGTGTTGTCGCTATCGTTGCAATGCTGTTTGGAGCACTACTATCCTGGGTGTAGACATACCAGGTATTATCTTGCGTCTTCACAAAGTAGACGCTCATGTCATGGGCATTACCCTGACTGTCATACACCGTTACCGAACCTTTTTTGTTATAGCTATCGGCATCACTGGCGCTGAATGGCGTAACGGTAGGAAGCGTATCACTGGAGTTAAGGTTAATCTGCATGGACGCCGTGGTCGTGGTCTTCGCCGCCATCAAGGTATTTGGAATCGAAATATTGCCCGGATTCGCCCCTTGCTGGATGGTCGGAGGCGTACCGGTTGCCGGATACCCAGTCAACTGTAAACCTTGCATATTCACAAGGTTACGGTTTTCATCCAGTTTGAATTGCCCGTTACGGCTGTAAAACACCGAACCGTTACTGTCTACCAGACGGAAAAAACCGTTCTGGCTGATAGCAACGTCCAGCCCACGACCAGTATTTGTGGTAGTGCCATCGGTAAAATCCTGAGTGATGCCTGCAACTTTCACCCCCAGTCCCACTTTCGAACCAGCAAACATATCAGCAAAAGAAGCCGTGCCGGATTTAAAGCCATAGGTGGCGGAGTTGGCGATATTGTTGCCAATGACATCGAGATTGGTGGCAGCAGCGTTTAATCCGCTAACCGCTTGAGAAAAGGCCATGACTGACTCCTGAAATGTGAAGGCTTAAATTATCTGCCGTACTTCGTCGAGGGTGGTGGTGCCGTAAGTGCCGAGATCCAGCGTGTTACCGTTATTGCCGCGAATCACGCCCTGTACCAGCGCAAACTGCAATGGCTGGGCAACCAACTGCGTACCGCCGTTGCTGGCACTAATTGCCACGTTATAAGAACCGTTCGGCGCGGTCGTACCATCGGTCAACGTGCCGTCCCAGGTGAAACTGTGGACTCCGGCGCTGAGCTCACCAATATCAATGGTGCGCACAACTGCGCCATTTTTATCGGTTATGGTTGCGGTCACTTTGTCTGCGGCCTGTTGCAGTTCAACACCAAACGGCGTGGTGGTGGTCACCGCCCCTTCTTCACTGCCAGTACCGGCAAGAATGGTGGTGCCGGGGATCATCACGCCGTGACCAATCAGGTTGCTGGCCTGTAGCGACTGGCTGTTATCAATCTGCCCGGAAATCGAACCGAGTGTGGTGTTGAGCTTTTCAATCCCGCTGACCGTGCTGATTTGCGCCAGTTGTGACGTCAGCTCGTTGTTTTCCATTGGATTGGTCGGATCCTGGTTTTTCAGTTGCGCCACCAGCAAAGTCAGAAAGCTGCTCTGTAAATCGGCGGCGTTACTGCCCGTAATCGAACTACTGCTGGTAGTGCTGACGCCGGTATTTGTCGGATCGGTGGTGGTTACCGCAATGGACATGACTTTCTCCTTTATTGACCGAGCGTGAGGGTTTTCAGCATCATGCTTTTCACCGTATTGAGTACTTCAACGTTGGCCTGATAGCTGCGCGACGCCGACATGGTGTTAACCATCTCGCCTACCACATCGACGTTTGGCATTTTCACGTAGCCCTTCGCGTCCGCCAGCGGATTACCCGGTTCATAGACCAGTTTGTCCGGGGCCTGGCTTTCAATCACGTCAGCCACGTTGACTCCGCCCGTCGCTGCCCCTGGCGCGGCGTTCACCTGGAACACCACCTGTTTTGCCCGATACGGCTGACCATCTGGCCCCGTCACGCTGTCGGCGTTGGCCAGGTTGCTGGCAGCCACGTTCAGACGCTGAGACTGAGCGGTTAACGCCGATCCGGCGATATCAAAAATATTCAGCAGTGCCATCCGTTAATTTCCGCTTTGTAATACGTTCATCATGCCTTTGATTTGTCCGCTCAACGCGCTAAGGCTCATCTGGTATTGCAGGCTGTTATCGGCAAACTGGGTGCGTTCGCGATCCATATCCACGGTATTGCCGTCCAGTGAAGGCTGGTCCGGAATACGGTATTGCAATTCTGTGGCAGGAGGTGACAACGCCTGTGCTGGAATATGCTGCGACGAGGTCAACGTCAGCGCGACCACGCTGGTTTCATCTCTCCCGCGCTGCATCACTTTTTTAAGTTCACTGGCAAAATCCATATCGCGCGCCTGATAACCAGGGGTATCGGCATTGGCGATATTTGCCGCCAGCACTTCCTGACGCTGGGCGCGCAGATTGAGTGCCTCTTGTTGAAAACGTAAGGCGGCGTCGAGCTTATCGAGCATATCTCCTCCGCAGATATCAAAATTCTGCCGTCAGCTTAAAGACTTTACGCGCGCGTTATCGGTGGAATAAAAGCAAAATGGGTTGCTATTTATGCCGTTGATGGTCATTGCGTACGGGTACAATTCAGGCTGTGAAAATAGCCGGGGGCAAAAATGCTGACAATAATGCGCTGTGTGGCGATCATCACGATGTTGTTCAGTCCACTTAGTGCGGCTGGCGATTTCCCCTCACAATTGCAAACCTTTTTCGTTGCACAACTAGCAGGGCTAAGTGATGAGGTCCACGTCTCTATTCGTACTGCACCCAATTTATTGCCGCCATGCGAACAGCCGCTGCTTTCCATGACTAATAACGCCCGCCTGTGGGGCAATGTGAATGTGCTGGCACGTTGTGGCAACGATAAGCATTACGTGCAAGTGAATGTACAGGCGACAGGGAATTATGTTGTTGCAGCAATGCCAGTTGTGCGTGGGGGAAAGCTTGACGCAGGCAGTGTAAAACTTAAACGTGGCAGACTGGATACACTACCGCCGCGTACCGTTCTGGATGCTAATCAACTGGTTGATGCGGTTAGCCTGCGCGATTTGGTCCCCGGACAACCTATACAGCTGACTATGCTGCGTCAGGCCTGGCGGGTAAAAGCAGGACAACGCGTTAACGTGATTGCCAGTGGCGATGGGTTCAGTGCAAATGCTGAAGGTCTGGCGCTGAATAACGCTTCCGTCGCGCAAAAAGCCCGCGTGAGAATGATATCGGGTCAGGTAGTCAGTGGCGTAGTGGATGCCGATGGGAATATTCTTATAAACCTGTAAGCTATTAAAGATTGCCCGTCCATTGCCGATAAATAAGCAACAAATGATAAAGCGCCCTCAATGAGGAATAAACCATGAGTATTGACCGCACTTCCCCCCTGAAGCCTGTAAGCACCGTTCAGCCACGTGAAACCAGTGACGCTCCGGTAGCCAATACCCGCGCAGCAAAAACGACGGCTACCGCCAGTACTAACGTCAAGTTAAGCGATGCGCAGGCAACACTGATGCAACCGGGCAGCAGTGATATCAATCTTGAACGCGTTGAAGCATTAAAATTGGCGATTCGTAATGGTGAACTAAAAATGGATGTCGGCAAAATTGCCGATGCGCTGATCAACGAAGTGCAACAAGATTTAATGAGTAAATAATCAGATGCCGCGTCTTGCTGAGATTCTCAACCAGATGTCTGTGGTGCTTAACGAGCTTAATATAGTGATGGTCCAGGAGCAGCAACATCTCTCTATGGGGCAGTTCACCGGTAGCCAGCTGCAACATATTACAGAACAAAAAAGCTCAATGCTGGCGACTCTGGATTACCTGGAACAGCTGCGTCGACAGGCACCGGATACAGAAATAAGTGAAGATATTGCGCAATGCTGGCAGGAAATCACCGAGAAAACGCAGCAATTGCGCCAGTTAAATCAGCATAACGGCTGGCTACTGGAAGGGCAGATTGAGCGCAATCAACAGGCACTGGAAATGCTGAAACCGCATCAGGAGCCGACACTGTACGGGGCGAACGGTCAGACCTCAACACCCTGGCGCGGTGGTAAAAAGATTTCTATTTGAAGATTTTCTCCGGCCTGCGATGCAGGCCGGAATTCTACGTTAAGCAGTACGACGAGCAAATTCTTTTACTTTGAAGCCCAACACGGCCAGTGCGGCAAAGTATGCTGCAATTCCCGCGACAACGACCGCCATCAAACGCAGTAAACGCCAGGGCATAGTGCCCAACGACCAGTCCGGCATAATATGCAACATGCCTAAAAGCACACCAGACATCACCAGAACCGCCACGAGTAAACGCAGCAGAAACGCAGTCCAGCCGGGTTGTGGGGTAAAGATTTTCTGCTTACGCAACTGCCAGTAAAGCAGCGAAGCATTCAGACACGCCGCCAGACCAATGGAAAGCGACAGTCCGGCATGTTTCAACGGGCCGATAAATGCAAGGTTCATCAATTGCGTCAAAATCAGCGTGACGATGGCAATTTTCACCGGCGTTTTAATGTCCTGCCGTGAATAAAAGCCCGGAGCCAGCACTTTCACCACAATCAGGCCAATCAAACCTACCGAGTAGGCAATTAACGCCCGCTGGGTCATCAGCGCATCAAAGGCGGTAAATTTACCGTACTGGAACAGCGAAACAGTTAACGGACCGGAGAGGATGCCCAGCGCCACCGCACTTGGCAGCGCCAGCAGGAAACAAAGACGCAGCCCCCAGTCCATCAGACGGTTGTATTCATCGTGATTACCACTGGCAAAACTTTTCGACAGCGACGGCAGCAAAATGGTCCCCAGCGCCACGCCCAGTACACCGGACGGAAACTCCATCAAACGGTCGGCATAATACATCCATGACACCGAGCCGGAGGCAAGAAATGAGGCAAAAATAGTGTTGATGATTAAGGAAATCTGGCTAACAGAGACGCCAAGAATCGCCGGCCCCATCTGTTTCACTACGCGCATCGCCCCGGCATCGTGGAAGTTAATGCGCGGCAATACCAACATGCCAATCTTCTTCAGATGCGGCAGCTGATAAACCAGTTGCAGGATGCCGCCCACCGTAACTGCCCACGCCAGCGCCAGCACGGGTGGATTAAAGTACGGCGCAGCAAACAGCGCAAAGCCAATCATGCTGATGTTGAGTAACGTTGGGGCAAATGCCGGAATCGAGAAACGGTTCCAGGTATTCAGAATTGCCCCCACCAGCGATGCCAGTGAAATCAATAAGATATAAGGAAAAGTAATCTGTAATAACTGGCTGGTAAGTGCGAATTTGTCGGCAGTATCCGCAAAGCCCGGCGCGGTTACCATGATCACCCACGGCGCGGCGAGCATGCCGGCGACCGTCACAACCGCCAGCGCCAGTGTCAGCAGACCAGAGACATAAGAGACAAAGACCCGCGTGGCGTCTTCGCCCTGCTTGCTTTTATATTCCGCCAGAATCGGCACGAAAGCCTGGGAGAATGCCCCTTCAGCAAAGATACGGCGTAACAAGTTAGGAAGTTTGAACGCGACAAAAAAGGCGTCGGTTGCCATCCCTGCGCCAAAGATTCTGGCGACAATAGCGTCGCGTGCGAAGCCAAGCACACGCGAAAACATGGTCATCGAGCTGACGGCGGCCAGCGATTTTAATAAATTCATCGGTGTTCTAATCCAGACCCACGGCAAAACGCCTGCAAGGCAGGCGCTGAAAGAGGCGAATAGTCTACCTGGATTATGGTGAATTGCTACCGCCAGATGTTACAGGGTTTATTCACTCATCGCATCGCGCCAGATCTTATCAACGATGCGCTGCGCCAGCACCGCCTGTTCACCCGCGGTTTGCGGAACTGTCTGATTTTGCACGCATTCAATGAAATGGCGCGCACAACCGACAAATCCACGCTGCTCGAGGGTACTTTGCCAGCCAGGAATCGGTTTATGCACCACGCCCTGCCCACGCTCCTCACGCCATTCACGCATATCGGTGATGTCGATTAATGCCCCTTCAGTCACTGCCAGCACCGCTTCACGCTGACTTCCGGCACGACGATGCATAGAGGTGGTGATTTGTAACTGACCTGCCGAAAAATGGTGCTCGGCAAACAGCATTTCGCCAGACTCATTGGTCAGCAACGTACCGCTTTCGAGAGTTGCATTGCCGCCAGACAACCACAACGCGGTATCAACCACATGCAAATAATCATCCAGCAAGGTGAAATAAAGATCGTGTGGCCCGACGCTATTGGTACGATGTTTATCCATTCTTAGCGAGGCTGCGCTGGCAAGCTGCGTTTTTAACTCACTGTACAGCGGCGCGAAACGACGGTTAAAGCCGACCATCAGTGTCAGTTTTTTGCGCGCTGCAAGTTCAACCAGTCGCTCGGCATCGCGCAGATTTTCCGCCAGCGGTTTATCGACACAGACATGTACACCTGCATTTAATAACGCACTGACCACCTCAAAATGACTGGCGGTGCTGGAGTGGACAAATACCGCATCGCAACTGGCGGCAAGGTTAGATAACGAATCGGCGTAAGGAATGCGCCAGCTTTCACAAATTGAGATGGCTTTCTCACGCGTTGGCGACCACGCCCCCTGTAGCGTCCAGTCAGACGCTGCTGCCAGCACTGGCAGCCACGCTTTTTGCGCGATGCCGCCTAAACCCACTACGCCGATACGTAATTTTTTCACGTTAATCTCCCAGATGGGCCAGCAACGAATCAAGACGCTGTTTCAGTTCTGCCACCTCGATTTCCAGGGCTTCGACGCGGGATTGTAAATCACCACCAACCGCGTCCGACGTTTCTGTAAGCACAGGCTGATCATCCACCTCGCCACTGAAAAGATGCATATAGCGGCTTTCGCGTTTACCCGGTTCGCGAGCCAGACGAACGACAAAAGGCCCATCTTCGCGATTAGCCAGTTGTTCCAGCGTCGTTTCTACTTCCGTCATATCGCTGAATTCATACATCCGCGCCGCGCGACTGCGCAGTTCACCTGGCGTCTGAGCACCGCGCAACAACAAGGTGGTAATTAATGCGACTTCCGCGGCGCTAAGTTTCAGGTCACCAAACTCAGAGTTGCAGAAACGTTGTTCATATTTGGTGACTCGATTACCAAAGCCACTCACCGTGCGCAGATAATGGCGTTTTACCAGATTATCCAGTTGCTCCTGTACCTCGGATTCGCTCAGATTCATTACCGGTTCACGGTTTGTTTTCTGGTTACAGGCCGTTACCACGCCATTCACGGAAAGCGGGTATTGCTCTGGCGTCGTCACCTGTTTTTCCAGCAAACAGCCAATCACACGGGCTTCCAGTGCGGTAAGTTGATACTTCATGAAATTCTCCTTAGCGGCCGGGCGTCCAGTCCGGGGTGGTTAATGCCGTCAGTACGTGATCGCGCCATTTTCCATCAATCAACAAATAATCTTTCGCATAGCCTTCTTTTTCAAACCCCAACCGCGCCAGCAAATCACCGCTGCGTTTATTGTGCGGCATATAGTTGGCCATAATGCGATGAATATGTTGGGTACGTTGCATATAGCGAATGGCGGCGGTCAGAGCTTCAAACATCAGTCCTTTACCCTGCCATTTTTGTCCGATCGAATAACCGAGATAACAGGCGTGAAAAGAGCCGCGTACCACATTGGAAAAATTTGCTACGCCAATAATCTCTTTCTCATCTGGATCAAATAATCCAAAGTAAAAGGCTGAGCCCTGTTTATGAAATTCGTTAATCATGCTTAACCTGGCCTGCCAGCCTGAAGGATAGCAGTGGCTTTCATCGCGCACCGGCTCCCAAGGCTTCAGGAAATGGCGATTCTCTGCGTAATAATCCGCCAGTCGCCAGGCATCACGTTCATGCACCAGACGCACGACCAGTCGGTCGGTGGTTAAGCGCACTTTTGGCACGTTACTGCGATAGCCAAACATTCTATACCTACTCCTTCCCGTAACGTCTTTAATACGCTGTAAGTATTACTATACCTGCGCAACCAGAGCCTGTGAAAAGTCCAAAATACCATTTTCTGCATTATTCACATATTTGATAAAAACTCTCTATCAAAGCGACGTTTTGATAAAAAAATATTGTCCCCGATATGATGGGAAAAATCTTAGCAGCAATGCAGAATAGAAAGTGCTCATCTTTTATTTCCCGGGAGGGGAAATGTCGCGCGTATCGCAGGCGAGGAACCTGGGTAAATATTTCCTTCTCGTCGATAATATGCTGGTCGTGCTGGGGTTCTTTGTTGTCTTCCCGCTGATCTCTATCCGCTTCGTTGATCAAATGGGCTGGGCCGCCGTAATGGTCGGTATTGCCCTCGGTCTGCGTCAGTTCATTCAGCAAGGATTAGGCATTTTCGGCGGTGCTATTGCCGACCGTTTTGGCGCTAAACCGATGATCGTTACCGGTATGCTGATGCGCGCCGCCGGATTCGCCACCATGGGCATCGCCCATGAACCCTGGATGCTGTGGTTTTCTTGTTTGCTCTCGGGCCTCGGCGGTACGTTATTTGATCCGCCGCGTTCGGCGCTGGTGGTGAAATTAATTCGTCCGGAACAACGGGGCCGTTTTTTCTCCCTGTTGATGATGCAGGACAGTGCCGGTGCGGTCATTGGCGCGCTGTTGGGGAGTTGGTTATTGCAATACGATTTTCGCCTGGTCTGCGCCACGGGGGCAATTCTGTTTGTATTGTGTGCAGCGTTTAACGCCTGGTTGTTGCCTGCGTGGAAACTCTCTACCGTTCGCACGCCAGTCCGCGAAGGCATGACCCGCGTGATGCGCGATAAACGTTTTGTCACCTATGTCCTGACACTCGCGGGCTACTACATGCTGGCGGTGCAGGTGATGTTGATGCTGCCGATTATGGTCAACGACGTTGCCGGAGCGCCCTCTGCCGTTAAATGGATGTATGCCATCGAAGCGTGTCTGTCGTTAACGTTGCTCTACCCTATCGCCCGCTGGAGCGAAAAGCGTTTTCGTCTGGAACATCGGTTGATGGCGGGGCTACTGGTGATGTCATTAAGCATGATACCCGTGGGCATGGTCAGTGGCCTGCAACAACTTTTCACCCTGATTTGTCTGTTTTATATTGGCTCGATCATTGCCGAACCTGCGCGTGAAACTCTTAGCGCCTCGTTAGCGGATGCACGAGCGCGCGGCAGTTATATGGGGTTTAGTCGGCTGGGCCTGGCGATAGGCGGCGCTATTGGCTATATCGGCGGAGGCTGGCTGTTTGACCTGGGTAAATCCACGCAACAACCGGAGTTGCCGTGGATGATGTTGGGCGTTATTGGCCTCATCACCTTCCTTGCATTGGGCTGGCAATTTAGCCATAAACGTGCCGCGCGTCGGTTGCTGGAACACGACGCCTGATTTGATACTCCCCCCTGACTCCTCCATACTGAAAGTGAACTGACAGCCAAATGGAGGAGTCACGTGAAGCTATATATTTACGATCACTGCCCTTACTGCCTCAAAGCCCGCATGATTTTCGGCCTGAAAAATATCCCCGTCGAATTACACGTTCTGCTCAACGACGATGCAGAAACACCCACCCGGATGGTCGGTCAAAAACAGGTTCCCATTCTGCAAAAAGATGACAGCCGATATATGCCAGAAAGCATGGACATTGTTCACTATGTGGATAAGCTCGACGGCAAACCGTTACTGACGGGTAAACGCTCCCCTGCCATTGAAGAGTGGCTGCGCAAGGTCAACGGCTATGCCAATAAACTGCTGTTGCCGCGTTTTGCCAAATCGGCGTTTGATGAGTTTTCTACTCCCGCCGCGCGCAAATACTTCATCGACAAGAAAGAGGTCAGCGCGGGTAATTTTGCCGAGCTTCTCTCACATTCTGATGGGTTAATTAAAAATATCAGCGATGATTTACGTGCACTGGATAAACTCATCGTCAAGCCAAACGCCGTGAATGGCGAGCTTTCGGAAGATGACATTCAACTTTTTCCGCTGCTGCGTAATCTGACGCTGGTTGCCGGAATAAACTGGCCAAGCCGCGTCGCTGATTACCGCGATAACATGGCCAAACAGACGCAAATCAATTTGCTATCATCAATGGCGATTTAACCCTGGCCTGCCGCGGCAGCCTGTATTCGCGGGTTGCCGCTGTTTTCAGTTTTTTCTGCTGGCGAGTTTATCGCTGGTGACACATGCTGCGTTGTGTCAGGATATTGACGCAGATTTCATGTCGAGGACTACCATGAACAAGTTTTTATTTGCCGCTGCATTAATCGTCAGTGGCCTGCTCGTTGGCTGTAATCAACTCACCCAATACACCATCACCGAACAAGAGATTAACCAGTCGCTTGCGAAACATAATAATTTCTCAAAAGATATCGGTTTGCCCGGCGTGGCTGACGCCCATATAGTTCTGACAAACCTGACCAGCCAAATTGGTCGTGAAGAACCTAATAAGGTTACCCTAACCGGGGACGCCAATCTGGATATGAACTCTCTGTTCGGTAGCCAAAAAGCAACCATGAAACTGAAGCTGAAAGCGCTGCCTGTGTTTGATAAAGAGAAAGGCGCCATCTTCCTGAAAGAGATGGAAGTGGTCGACGCGACCGTGCAGCCGGAAAAAATGCAAACCGTGATGCAAACGTTACTTCCCTATTTGAATCAGGCATTACGCAATTACTTTAACCAGCAGCCGGCTTACGTCCTGCGCGAAGATGGCAGCAAAGGCGAAGCAATGGCTAAAAAACTGGCAAAAGGCATTGAAGTGAAACCAGGTGAAATAGTCATTCCGTTCACTGATTAATTACGAGGGCGTATTTGCGCCCTTTATTTTTCGTGCAAAGGAAAACGTTTCCGCTTATCCTTTGTGTCCGGCAAAAACATCCCTTCAGCCGGAGCATAGAAATTAATGACTGCACCATCCCAGGTATTAAAGATCCGCCGCCCAGACGACTGGCACCTTCACCTCCGCGATGGCGACATGTTAAAAACTGTCGTGCCGTATACCAGCGAAACCTATGGTCGGGCCATCGTTATGCCCAATCTGGCACCGCCTGTAACAACAGTTGAGGCTGCTGTGGCTTATCGCCAACGTATCCTTGACGCCGTACCGGACGGACACGATTTCACCCCGCTGATGACCTGTTATTTAACAGACTCGCTGGACCCCAATGAGCTGGAGCGTGGATTCAACGAAGGCGTGTTCACCGCCGCAAAACTTTACCCCGCGAACGCCACCACCAACTCCAGCCACGGCGTGACGTCGGTTGACGCAATCATGCCAGTACTTGAGCGCATGGAAAAAATCGGTATGCCGCTGCTGGTGCATGGTGAAGTGACCCATGCTGACATCGACATTTTTGACCGTGAAGCGCGTTTTATTGAGACGGTCATGGAGCCACTACGCCAGCGCCTGACCGCGCTGAAAGTCGTTTTCGAGCACATCACCACCAAAGATGCTGCTGACTATGTTCGTGACGGAAATGAACTATTGGCCGCCACCATTACTCCCCAGCATCTGATGTTTAACCGTAACCATATGCTGGTTGGCGGTGTGCGTCCGCATCTCTACTGTCTGCCGATCCTCAAACGCAATATTCACCAACAGGCGCTGCGTGAGCTGGTCGCCAGTGGTTTTGATCGCGTTTTTCTGGGTACCGATTCCGCACCACATGCCCGTCATCGTAAAGAGAGTAGCTGCGGCTGTGCAGGTTGCTTTAATGCGCCATCGGCGCTGGGTAGTTACGCCACCGTATTTGAAGAGATGAATGCACTACAGCATTTTGAAGCATTCTGTTCTTTAAACGGGCCGAAATTCTATGGATTGCCGGTCAATGAATCGTTTATTGAACTAATACGTGAAGAGCAGCAAATTGCTGAAAGCATCGCTCTGACAGACGACACGCTTGTTCCTTTCCTGGCTGGGGAAACTGTACGTTGGTCTTTTAAGCAATAAAAAACGTAGCCACCTGTTGTCTTTAGCTTATTTTGCCTGTATAAATAACCAGTATATTCAACAGGGGGCTATTATGCGAATTGAAGTCACCATAGCGAAAACTTCTCCACTACCCACTGGGGCCATTGACGCTCTGGCGGGTGAACTTTCTCGTCGTATTCAGTATGCGTTTCCGGACAATGAAGGTCACGTATCGGTACGATATGCTGCGGCAAATAATTTATCGGTTATTGGCGCAACAAAAGAAGATAAACAGCGCATTAGCGAAATTCTACAAGAAACGTGGGAAAGCGCCGATGACTGGTTTGTTAGCGAATAATATGCAGTGATGTTTGTTTTTGCCGGGTCGCCCCGGCTTTTTTATATTTTAAGATTGTTTGTACAAATTTTACACTCCCTCAAAATAATTGCACAATATGCTAAAAAAATATGAACGACATGCTGTTTTATTGTTCATATAAATCTTAAAAGAAAAAAAATATCTCACTACCCCTTTAAAATTTCGGTGAATACCCATATTTATTGATATACTGAAGTTGCTTCAGATAAAAACGCATTGAACCTCGAATAACGTTGTCTAGTAACACGAATTAGGGGGCCATGATGGAAAAAAACAATGAAGTCATTCAGACTCATCCGCTCGTAGGGTGGGACATCAGCACCGTTGATAGCTATGATGCGCTGATGTTGCGTTTGCACTACCAGACCCCAAATAAGTCCGAGCAGGAAGGGACTGAAGTTGGTCAGACACTCTGGTTAACTACTGATGTTGCCAGACAATTTATTTCGATATTAGAAGCAGGAATCGCCAAAATTGAATCTGGTGATTTCCATGTCAATGAGTATCGGCGTCATTAACATGACATGACCATCCACCCAAAAGGCACCTTAACGGTGCCTTTACCATTTCTGGGTTGTATATCGTTTGTTACTTATTTACTCTGCTTAAACCATGAGAGCAGAGAGAAAAAAATGAAATACGATCTCATCATTATTGGCAGCGGTTCCGTAGGCGCTGCAGCCGGGTATTATGCCACCCAGGCCGGTTTGAAAGTGCTGATGACCGACAGCCATATGCCGCCACATCAACACGGCAGCCACCACGGAGATACGCGATTAATTCGCCATGCTTATGGCGAAGGCGAAAAGTATGTCCCGCTAGTACTCCGTGCGCAAACCCTGTGGGAAGAACTCTCCCGTCACAACGAAGAAGACCCCGTTTTTGTGCGCTCCGGCGTCATCAACCTCGGCCCTGCTGACTCCGAGTTTCTCGCCAATGTCGCCCACAGCGCGGAACAATGGCAACTCAACGTCGAAAAACTGGATGCACAGACAATTATGGCCCGCTGGCCGGAAATACGCGTCCCTGACAACTATATCGGGCTATTTGAGGCCGATTCCGGTTTTTTACGCAGCGAACTGGCGATTAAAACCTGGATCAAACTGGCGAATGAAGCTGGCTGCGCACAACTGTTTAACTGTCCGGTCACCGCAATTCGTCATGACGATAACAGCGTAACTATTGAAACGGCGGACGGCGAGTACCAGGCAAAGAAAGCGATCGTCTGTGCAGGTACCTGGGTAAAAGAGCTGCTACCAGAACTGCCCATCCAGCCCGTACGTAAAGTATTCGCCTGGTATCAGGCCGATGGCCGCTATAGCGTGAAGAATAAATTCCCGGCCTTTACCGGTGAATTGCCCAATGGCGATCAATACTACGGTTTTCCGGCGGAAAACGATGCTCTGAAGATTGGGAAACATAACGGTGGTCAGGTCATTCATTCAGCGGATGAACGTGTTCCGTTTGCGGAAATCGACAGTGACGGTTCCGAAGCTTTCCCATTCTTACGTAGTGTGTTGCCAGGTATCGGCTGCTGCCTGTATGGCGCTGCTTGCACCTATGATAATTCGCCTGACGAAGATTTTATTATCGATACCCTACCAGGACACGCTAATACGCTACTGATTACCGGCCTGAGTGGGCATGGCTTTAAATTTGCTTCGGTATTAGGGGAAATAGCCGCTGATTTTGCGCAAGACAAAAAAATCGATTTTGATTTAACGCCATTCCGGCTTTCCCGCTTCCAATAATCATCATCACGGCCTCTAAGTTGAGGCCGTTTTTACAGGAGCTTTTAATGCGTCGCCTGGTGAACTATCTCATCAATAATATTCGCGAACATCTCATGCTTTATCTTTTTCTCTGGGGGGTATTGGCGATTATGGATCTGATCTATGTGTTTTATTTTTAATCACCAGGCGCTGACACAAACTGACAAAAATTTAATCTCCCTTTCATTTGGCGTGAAAATTTGAATAAGCTTATTCCAGTCGCAACAGCATTCACCAGACATCCCTCAGCCTGGAACCACTAAACTTATGAAGATTCTTTCATTATTAAATCAAAATTATTGAAATAAAAATAAATATCATTCGGATTGTTGTTTTTAAGTTGCAATTCATCTCATGACAGGCCATTTTCATTACCTCGTGAATATGTTCTGGATGCAGTTATGCAATTCATAAATTCCCCTCAACGCTATGGTGTTATTTCTGCCGCTTTGCATTGGCTAACGGCAATTATTGTCTATGGCATGTTTGCTTTAGGTTTGTGGATGGTAACGTTAAGTTATTACGACGGTTGGTATCATAAGGCGCCAGAGTTGCATAAAAGCATCGGTATTCTATTAATGATGGGGCTGGTTATTCGCGTTCTCTGGCGTTTAATTTCTCCTCCGCCTGGCCCACTGAAAAGCTATTCTCCCGGTATACGCTACGGAGCGAAAGCAGGCCATCTGGCACTTTATCTTTTGCTCTTTGCTATTGGCATGAGCGGCTACCTTATCTCGACCGCCGATGGCAAACCCATCAGCATCTTTGGTTGGTTTGAAATCCCCGCAACGCTTGCCGACGCAGGCACGCAAGCTGACTTAGCAGGCGCTCTACATTTCTGGTTTGCCTGGAGTGTCGTCGTCCTGTCAGTTATGCACGGATTTATGGCGCTGAAACATCATTTCATCGATAAAGACGACACCCTGAAGCGCATTCTGGGAAAGTCGTCATCTGACTATGGAGTATAAAAAATGAAAAAAAGCCTGCTTGGTTTAACCTTCGCTTCCCTGTTGTTCTCTGCCGGTTCAGCTATCGCTGCCGATTACAAAATTGACAAAGAAGGCCAGCACGCCTTTGTCAATTTCCGCATTCAACATCTGGGCTACAGCTGGGTTTACGGCACTTTTAAAGATTTCGACGGTACTTTTACGTTTGATGAAAAGAATCCGGCTGCCGATAAAGTCAATGTCACCATTAACACCACCAGCGTAGATACCAACCATGCCGAGCGCGATAAACATCTGCGCAGCGCGGATTTCCTCAACACAGCAAAATATCCGCAGGCAACCTTTACGTCCACTAGCGTAAAAAAAGACGGTGACGAGCTGGATATCACAGGTGATCTGACACTGAATGGCGTAACTAAACCAGTAACGCTGGAAGCGAAGTTGATTGGTCAGGGCGACGACCCATGGGGTGGTAAACGTGCAGGCTTCGAAGCTGAAGGTAAAATTAAGCTGAAAGACTTCAATATCAAGTCAGATTTAGGTCCGGCCTCTCAGGAAGTTGATCTGATTATTTCGGTGGAAGGTGTACAGCAGAAATAATGCTGAAATGTTGCCGGATGACGCGCATCCGGCAATGATGTTTATTCCGCAGGATCAGGTATGCCCAGTGTCGTATTCAGGCGTCCCCGCGACTTATTGAAGATTTTATTGCCATTTTCTCGCCCGGCTCGACGGCGTCGTTGTTCTTCTGGCGGTAATGCGCTCTCTTCGCAGCAAATCTCACTACAACACCCCTTGAATTTCTCAGCACACGTCGGACACTGGATAAACAGCAAGTGACAGCCATCATTTTTACAGTTGGTATGGCTGTCGCATGGCGTGCCGCACTGATGGCAATGTGCAATAATTTCATCAGAGATGCGCTCGCCCATCCGTTCGTCAAAAACGAAATTTTTGCCAACAAAACGCACTGGTAAGCCTTGTTCACGCGCCTTACGGGCGTATTCAATAATGCCGCCTTCAATATGCCAGACTTTATTAAAGCCGTTATGCTTCATCCAGGCACTGGCCTTTTCGCAACGAATGCCACCAGTGCAGTACATGACGATTTTTTTATCTTTATGCGTCTGCATCATCTCAACCGCTTTCGGCAGTTGTTCACGAAAGGTATCAGCCGGAATTTCCAACGCATTTTCGAAATGACCGACTTCATATTCATAGTGGTTGCGCATGTCGATAAACAGCGTATCGGGATCATCAAGCATGGCATTCACTTCCGCCGCTTGCAGATATTCCCCGACATTGGTGGCATCAAATTGAGGATCGTCAATCCCGTCGGCGACAATCCGCTCGCGGACCTTCATGCGCAGCACCCAGAAGGATTTCCCATCATCATCCAACGCGATATTCAGGCGTAAACCATCTAACGCAGGATCAAAAGCATAAAGCTGTGCACGAAATGTCTCGACGTTGCTCGCTGGTACACTAATTTGCGCGTTGATCCCCTCATGTGCCAGATAGACCCGGCCAAAAACATCCAACGAAGCAAATAGCTGATATAAAGCATCGCGGGTCACTTTAGGATCGGCAATATGGAAATATTTATAAAACGAAATGGTGGTGCGCGGTTCACTCTCGGCCAGCATTTTGGCTTTCAGTGCGTCGTTGGAAATTCGGTTGTGTAACACTGGCATGGTGTACGGTTCCTGCGAGGTGGGAAAGTAAAATCCGGCGCATGATATAGCAATAATCGCAAATTAACATCCACACATTTTACGCTACATTTGCGCATTAAAAATTATTAATAGTTTACATGCGCGGCATTTTCGCCCAGTCTTCAGCCTCAAATTTTGGTTGAGGGCGAAAAAATGCGACAATACATACAATTGCCCGTATAGGTTGAAAGACAGGATTGATATGACGAATCTACCCAAGTTCTCCACCGCACTGCTTCATCCGCGTTATTGGTTAACCTGGTTGGGTATTGGCGTACTTTGGTTAGTCGTTCAGTTACCCTACCCAATCATCTACCGCCTTGGCATTGCGACGGGGCGACTGGCGTTACGTTTAATGAAACGACGCGCCAAAATTGTGCATCGCAACCTGGAACTGTGCTTCCCGGAAATGAGCGAACAAGAGCGCCAGCAGATGGTGATTAAGAATTTTGAATCCGTTGGCATGGGACTGATGGAAACCGGCATGGCATGGTTCTGGCCAGAAAGTCGGGTTGCCCGCTGGACGGAAGTTATCGGCATGGAGCATGTCCGTGACGTGCAGGCGCAAAAGCGTGGCATCCTGTTAGTTGGCATCCATTTTCTGACGCTGGAACTCGGTGCACGACAATTTGGAATGCAGGAGCCGGGGATCGGGGTTTATCGCCCGAATGACAACCCATTGATCGACTGGCTGCAAACCTGGGGCCGCCTGCGTTCGAATAAATCGATGCTCGATCGCAAAGATTTAAAAGGGATGATTAAAGCACTTAAAAAAGGTGAAGTCGTCTGGTATGCGCCGGATCACGATTACGGTCCGCGCTCGAGCGTTTTTGTGCCGTTGTTCGCCGTTGAGCAGGCGGCAACCACTAGCGGTACCTGGATGTTGGCACGAATGTCCGGCGCATGTCTGGTGCCATTTGTCCCTCGTCGTAAGCCGGACGGCAAAGGTTATCAGTTGATCATGCTACCGCCAGAGTGTTCACCGCCTCTGGATAACGCTGAAACCACCGCCGCGTGGATGAACAAAGTGGTCGAAAAATGCATCATGATGGCGCCAGAACAATACATGTGGTTGCATCGCCGCTTCAAAACGCGCCCGGAAGGCGTTCCTTCACGTTACTAACCTTCTTTATGCCGGATGCGCAGCATCGCATCCGGCACATCAGCATCAAATTCCCTGATTTAGCGATAAAAGCTCTCTGCATTGCGTCACTTATAAGTCAGGCGCATAATTAGTGTGCTTATCTTTTATTCTCTTGTTCACCGCGCCCTGGCGCACCAACAGCGGATTGCTATGTCACCCTGTGAAAATGACACTCCCATAAACTGGAAACAAAACCTGCTCGTTGCCTGGCTTGGCTGTTTTCTTACCGGCGCCGCCTTCAGTCTGGTAATGCCGTTCTTACCCCTCTACGTTGAGCAACTCGGCGTTACGGGCCACTCGGCGCTAAATATGTGGTCAGGGATTGTCTTCAGTATTACCTTTCTATTTTCTGCCATTGCTTCTCCGTTCTGGGGAGGATTAGCTGACCGCAAAGGTCGAAAAATTATGCTCCTGCGCTCTGCCCTCGGGATGGGTATCGTGATGGTGCTGATGGGGGTAGTGCAAAATATCTGGCAATTTCTGATCCTGCGAGCATTGCTGGGTCTGCTCGGTGGATTTGTCCCTAATGCCAACGCACTAATCGCCACTCAGGTTCCACGCAATAAAAGCGGCTGGGCGCTGGGTACGCTCTCTACCGGTGGGGTTAGCGGCGCGCTGCTCGGCCCCATGGCTGGCGGCCTGCTCGCCGATAACTACGGCTTACGTCCGGTATTTTTTATTACCGCCAGTGTGCTAATACTCTGCTTTTTCGTCACCCTATTTTGTATCAAAGAGAAATTCCAGCCAGTCAGCAAAAAAGAGATGCTGCACATGCGGGATGTCGTGACATCGCTTAAAAACCCGAAGCTGGTACTTAGCCTGTTTGTCACAACATTAATCATCCAGGTCGCCACCGGTTCAATCGCGCCAATCCTGACACTCTATGTCCGCGAACTGGCGGGGAATGTCAGTAATGTTGCTTTTATCAGCGGCATGATTGCCTCGGTCCCCGGCGTGGCTGCGCTACTTAGCGCGCCACGACTTGGCAAACTGGGGGATCGTATCGGGCCAGAGAAGATCCTGATAACGGCGCTGCTCTTTTCTGTGCTGCTGTTAATCCCTATGTCTTACGTCCAGACACCATTCCAACTGGGGGTTTTACGCTTTTTACTCGGGGCCGCCGATGGTGCGTTACTCCCCGCAGTACAAACGCTACTGGTCTATAACTCAACAAACCAAATCGCCGGACGAATTTTCAGCTACAACCAGTCATTTCGTGATATTGGCAACGTTACGGGACCATTGATGGGCGCGGCTATCTCGGCAAACTATGGTTTCCGCGCAGTGTTTCTGGTCACCGCAGGAGTTGTGTTGTTTAACGCGGTTTATTCCTGGAACAGTTTGCGTCGCCGCCGATTGCCCCAAGTGACAGGCTGATTTTTCGCCTTTCATACTTGCAAAAGCGCATAATCAGCTATTCTTTCCCTGAATACATCATCAAATCAAAGGGAGAATCGTGATGACTATGTACGCAACGCTTGAAGAAGCCATTGATGCCGCACGGGAAGAATTTCTTGCTGACAACCCCGGAATCGATGCAGATGAAGCAAATGTGCAACAGTTCAATGTCCAGAAATATATTCTGCAAGATGGCGACATTATGTGGCAGGTTGAGTTTTTTGCTGATGAAGGCGAAGAAGGTGAATGTCTGCCAATGTTCAGCGGTGAAGCTGCACAAAGCGTCTTTGACGGCGATTATGATGAAATTGAAATCCGCCAGGAATGGCAGGATGAAAATACGCTGCATGAATGGGACGAAGGCGAATTTCAGCTTGAGCCGCCTCTGGATACTGAAGAAGGACGCGCTGCCGCCGATGAATGGGATGAGCGCTAATTACTCATATGGCCCATGTTGAATATCAATGGGCAGCAGTAAGGTATCAAAGACGAGGGAGAACGGCAGATCGAGGATCGTAACATAGCGCCATGCCGAGTCACGAACATCCCATTGCACCCCGGGATAATATTGGTTGCCATGCCCCTGCCCCGGTAAAGTGCGGCTAATGATGCTGCCACAGCCACTCAGTAAGGTAACCATGATGCCTACCACAATGAAACGCATTTGATACCTCTTTCCTAAAAAAATACCGGCATTACGCCGGTATTTTTATTGGCTCGTTGTTTTTGCCGGATGCGGCGTGAACGCCTTATCCGACCTACAAAATCTTGCAAACTCAATATATTGCAGGAACGATGTAGGCCTGATAAGCGTAGCGCATCAGGCAACTACGTTTTTATTGCGAAGCCGCATCCGGGTTACGCAATGCCTGTGGATTCAGCTTTATCCCTTCATAGTAACTCACCCATGAAGAATATTTCTCCGGAGAGTTCCATACGCGGAAATGCAAACGTGCCATCGTTACCGGATCGCTCAAAAGCACCAGACGACGATCGCGGTTCAGCTTCTCTGGCGTCTCGTTCAGCGCCTGTTCAACGTGGCGGTCACGGGCGATTTCCAGCACCTTACTGGCGCGGTGACGAGCGGTCGCCATTGCCGTTGCCAGGGCGTTAAACGACGGGTTAAATACCGCGTGCATAAAGCCATCGTCGAGAGAACGTTGACGGTTCATCTCAAGGAAACGATCGGTATCTACCAGCACCTGCGGCGGTGAATACTCTTCCGGGATCAGGAACAGTTTCCAGCGTTTAGCACGCAGCCCCACGGTCGCACGACTGGAGATCACCGAAACAAACGGTGACAGGATCAGCGAGAAGACAATCGGCGCCAGCCAGAACAGGAATCTCAGATCCAGCCATGCCATGCCAACCGCCCACACCAGGCCCAGTAACAGTTGCGAACCGTGACGTTTAAACGCTTCTCCCCAGGAAGTGGAGTCATCATCACGTTGCGGTGAATTCCACACCACCTCCCAGCCGAGGAAGGCACTAACCACGAATACCGTATGAAACAGCATGCGCACCGGCGCCAGCAGTACGGAGAACAGAACTTCCAGCAGCAGCGACAAAGTGACGCGCCAGAAGCCACCATACTCTTTAGTCCCTTTGCACCAGATGAGCAAAATACTCAACAATTTTGGCAGGAACAGCAGCACCATTGTTGAGGCAAACAGTGCAATCGCCAGTTCAGGACGCCATTGCGGCCACACTGGGAACAACTGCCGTGGTTGCAGGAAGTATTGCGGTTCGGTCAACGCATGCACTACCTGCAATGCGGTCGAGAGCGCGAGGAACATAAACCACAGCGGCGCAGAGAGATAAGACATTACCCCCGTCAGGAACACCGCACGGTGTACCGGGTGCATCCCTTTGACCAGGAACAGGCGGAAGTTCATCAGGTTGCCGTGACACCAGCGACGGTCACGCTTTAGCTCGTCCAGCAAGTTTGGTGGCAACTCTTCATAAGAGCCCGGGAGATCGTACGCAATCCATACTCCCCAACCTGCACGGCGCATCAGTGCCGCTTCTACAAAGTCGTGCGACAGGATTGAACCGGCAAAAGAGCCTTCACCCGGCAACGGCGCCAGCGCGCAGTGCTCGATAAAGGGTTTCACGCGGATAATCGCGTTATGCCCCCAATAGTGCGACTCGCCAAGTTGCCAGAAGTGCAGACCGGCAGTGAACAATGGCCCATAAACACGGGTCGCAAACTGCTGGCAGCGCGCGTACAGCGTATCCATACCAGATGCTTTCGGCGAAGACTGGATAATCCCGGCGTTCGGGTTGGCTTCCATCAGGCGCACCAGGCCGCACAAGCAATCACCGGTCATCACTGAATCGGCATCCAGCACTACCATGTAGCTGTACTGACTGCCCCAGCGACGGCAGAAGTCATCGATATTACCGCTTTTACGCTTTACACGACGGCGGCGGCGGCGATAGAAAATCTGCCCTTCGCCGCCGACTTCAGCGATAAGCTCCATCCAGGCTTTTTGCTCTGCGACGCAGATATCCGGGTTGTAACTATCACTCAGAATGTAGACATCAAAGTGTTTAGCATTGCCGGTGGCTTTTACCGATTCCCACGTTGCGCGCAAGCCTGCAAAGACGCGATTCACGTCTTCATTACAGATGGGCATGATCAATGCCGTACGATGCTCCGGATTTAGCGGTTCATCGCCAACGGTCGACGCAGAAATACTGTATTTATCGCGACCAATGAGCAGTTGCAGGAACCCCATCAACGCGGTCCAGAAACCGGCAGACACCCAGCAGAAAAGAACAGCAAAGAGGATCAGAATGCCGGTTTGCAGCATATAGGGCAGGAGCTGCATAAAGGAAACCCACAGATCCTGATCGACCATATCAACCGGATTAATAAACGCCCACCCCTGGTACGGCAGAATCGTCTTCATGTACCAGGTAGCGACAACGGTTTGCGCCAGTGTCAGGATAAGCAGGATATAACGACGGATTGTCCCGACGGTACGCCACTTTTGCTCGCTTTCCTGTTCTTCTTTGGTCAACCGAGCCAGATAGCGCGGTGTCACATCGCGTCCGCGCAGACGATCCCAGAATCGCCCTACCGGGTTAGTTCGCCACGGGTCGGGAAACATAGAAGAACGTTTTGCTTTCGGCATGGCCTGCAGCTGATCGCGTCCTTCGTCGTCTTTAATTAACTGCCCATCAGCCAGTGAATCCGGCCAGGCTTGTTCAAGACGCGCCTTCACCGACCCTTGCGGGGAGTCATCCTCCCGCGCATAGATGCGGTGTTCGGCATCCAGCGCCTGATGAACGGCGCGGATATCGGTCTTCGGCAATGCCGCTTTCTCACTGGCGGAGATGGGCATTGCGTCAATGTACTCAGTTGTTTTATTCATTGGCAGGTAACTGGTAGCTCCAGGTTTCACTCAACGTCTGATCGGCATTCACCAGCGCAGCACGCATTTCAGTGGTTTTCTTGGCATCTTTCACTTTCACGCGCATTACCAGACGCCAGCCTTTGGTGACCGGGTTATAACGCACTGTACTCTCTACAATCTCACCATTATCGCCAATACTGGTTTGTGCGGTGACTGGCGTATCCGCTGGCAGTTTTTTCATTTCTGCACCAGTAAAATCGACCACAAAGGCGATAGTACCGTCAGGTTGACGAATCAGGTTTGATTGTTTCACATCCCCCGTTGAACGACGCGTCTGCTGTACCCAGGCGTTATCTGGCGCATGCAATTTGTCTTCGTCCCGGCTGAAGGTAATGGTGTATTTAAAGTTCATCTCTTTACCCGGTTCCGGCAGCTGGTCCGGCGTCCAGTAAGCGACGATGTTATCGTTAGTTTCATCGTTAGTCGGGATTTCTACCAACTCAACGCTACCTTTGCCCCACTCCCCTTTCGGTGTTACCCAGGCGCTTGGACGCAGATCGTAACGGTCGTCGAGATCTTCAAAACGAGAGAAGTTGCGGCCACGCTGTAACAGACCAAACCCTTGCGGATTCTCCATAGAGAAGCTGCTAACCGCCAGATGTTTCGGGTTATTCAGCGGACGCCAGATCCACTCGCCGTTACCGGCATGGATAGACAAGCCGTTTGAGTCGTGCAATTCCGGACGATAGTTATTCGCCGGAGACGGCTGGTTCGGTCCGAACAGGAACATACTGGTTAGCGGCGCAACACCCAGTTTGCCGACTTTGTCGCGCAGATAAATTTTAGACTGCACATCAACAACCGTGTCACGTCCTGGCATAACCACAAACTTGTAAGCGCCTGTCGCTCGCGGTGAGTCAAGCAATGCATAAATGGTTAAACGTTTATCAGTCGGTTTTGGTCGCTCGATCCAAAACTCTTTAAAGCGCGGAAACTCTTCACCGGATGGCAACGCGGTATCAATTGCCAGGCCGCGGGCAGAAAGGCCATAAACCTGACCTGCACCAATCACGCGGAAATAGCTGGCCCCGAGCATGCTGACGATTTCATCGTTTTTATCTTTGCTGTTGATCGGGTAAAGCACTTTAAAACCGGCAAAACCAAGGTCTTTTACCGTGTCTTTGTCATGCTGAACATCGCCGAATGTAAAATAATCCGGACTGTATTTGATTCTTTTTACTGCCGTTGCAGTAACTTCATTGATTTTGACCGGCGTGTCGAAGTACATACCCTGATGGTAGAACTCGAGCTTGAATGGGGTCTTCAGATTGTTCCAGTAGGCTTTGTCATGATTAAACTGGATCTGCTGATAGTCCGCGTATTTCATGTCGCGGAAAACGGAGGGCAAGTTGCTTTTAGGCGCCTCATAGCCTTTTCCGGCTAAGGATTGAGCTTGCTTTGCAACATCGTCAATGCTGAACGCCCAGCTTGAAGAGGTATACAGGGTTAACATTACTGCAGCACTCAACCAACGCATTTTCATCATTTGTAGTTTATGTTTCATAATAAGTAAGCACTTCCCCCTTTGTGTGCTTATATCGATCCGATCTATTTTAATGGATAACCAGCCATTACGACAACAGAATCCCGGCGTTATTCAGCATGCTGGCTCATGGATTAAGCACTTGATTGCGGCCGTTTTCACTTTCCGTGCTTCTCCTAAAGACAGAAGCAGCGAGTTCGTGTAGGGTTTGCCAGCAAATTTATTTATCAACAGTCTTACAGACGCTTCCATTTTGGTTAGTGGTAGTGACTATGCCGCGCAAAAACACCCGCGAAGCCTGTGCCAGATGCGGTCAGGTCGATGTTGTTATGGCAAAAGCCTAAAGGCATTCCCCGGCAGGGATAAGACGAAAAATCCGAGATTAGTTAACCATATATGAATCCAGTACCCGCGCAGCGTGAATATTTCCTCGACTCCATCCGCGCCTGGTTGATGTTGTTAGGGATCCCTTTTCATATTTCTTTAATCTATTCAAGCCACACCTGGCATGTGAATAGCGCAGAGCCGTCCTGGTGGCTGACACTTTTTAACGATTTCATCCACTCGTTCCGCATGCAGGTATTTTTCGTTATTTCTGGTTATTTTTCCTACATGCTTTTTTTGCGCTACCCATTGAAAAAATGGTGGAAAGTTCGTGTCGAACGCGTGGGGATCCCGATGTTAACGGCCATTCCTCTGCTGACCTTGCCGCAATTCATTATGCTGCAGTATGTCAAAGGCAAAGCAGAAAGCTGGCCTGGCCTGTCATTGTATGACAAATATAATACACTGGCCTGGGAATTAATTTCGCACCTGTGGTTTTTACTGGTATTGGTGGTCATGACGACACTTTGCATATGGATATTTAAGCGCATCAAAGACAATTTAGATAATTCCGATAACAAAAATAAAAAATTCTCAATGGCTAAACTATCGGTGATCTTCTTATGCCTCGGCATCGGCTATGCGGCAATAAGAAGAACGCTCTTTATCGTTTATCCGCCCATTTTAAGCGATGGCATGTTCAATTTTATTTTCATGCAGACGCTGTTTTATATGCCGTTTTTTATCCTTGGTGCATTAGCTTTTATTTTCCCTAATCTTAAAGCCTTGTTTACCACACCTTCTCGTGGTTGCACACTCGCTGCAGCAATGGCATTTGTCGCCTATTTGCTCAATCAACGTTACGGTAGCGGCGATGCCTGGATGTATGAAACCGAGTCGGTGATCACGATGGTACTCGGCTTGTGGATGGTGAATGTGGTTTTCTCCTTTGGTCACCGTTTGCTCAATTTTCAGTCGGCGCGGGTGACCTATTTTGTAAACGCATCGCTGTTTATCTACCTGGTTCACCACCCGTTAACGCTGTTTTTCGGCGCATACATCACCCCGCATATCACCTCAAATTGGCTTGGTTTTCTCTGCGGCCTGATATTTGTGATAGGGATTGCGATAATTCTGTATGAAATTCATTTACGCATTCCGTTGTTGAAGTTTTTGTTCTCCGGAAAACCGGCCACTAAGCGCGAGAATGATAAAGCGCCAGCCCGCTGAGCCACACTTACAATAACCATTCAACGGGTAATATTGACGCCAGTCTGACCAAAACCCGCTTCCAGAAACTGGTTGCGGGTTCTTTTTTGAGAATAATTTCTTCCTTCCCGCGACGATCGACCCAGTTAATCCGCCCCCATCGATCCAGACGCAGCTGCCAGGCCGCATCATACTGACTCTGAATAAAGCGTTTATCGATCAGTTGCGCCAGCATTTTGCTCTCTATTACCAGGCCCATTTCAGTGTTGAGTAATGTTGAACGCGGGTCGAAATTGAATGAACCAATAAATACGGTTTTGCCATCGACACTGAAGGTCTTGGCATGCAGACTGGCACCGGAATTCCCGGTTATTCCGCGGTCGTGCAGTGTACCGGGTTGTTCCTGCGTCGGCTTTAGTTCATAGAGTTCCACGCCATAACGGAGCAATTTTTTGCGCCAGCGTGCGTAGCCAGCATGCACCACAGCGACATCATTGGCGGCAAGTGAGTTGGTTAAGATTGCTATCTTTACCCCTTTTCTTACCATCCGTAACAGTTGCGCTACACCTGCACGCGTCGGCACAAAATAGGAAGAGATAATATCAATCCGCTCGCCGGGTGACCCCATGATATCGAACAGACGCTGCGGCAGAAGGGAATGGCGTTTTGCTTTGCCCTCCCCTTTCGCAGGATCATCACTTAATAAACGCGTTTTTGCCCAAATAAGCGGTAACGCCCCCTCAACGAGTTGATTCATAAAAGGGCTTGATTCCAGTTTACGCAAATAGCGATGCGTGATGCTGTCATTATGCCAGGATGCGGGGAGTTCAATACGATCAGCCATTTCACCTTCTGGCACATCCAGAACATGCTGCAAGGGTGAAACTGATTTGCAATACCAGTAGCGGGCAAAATCATCAGCGACGTCCTCAACAACCGGCCCCATTGCCATCACATCTAAATCTGAAAAAAGCGGTTCTTCTCCTGCACCAAAATATGCATCGCCAATGTTTCTCCCCCCCACCAGCGTCACCACGCCATCGACGGTAAAACTCTTATTGTGCATACGTCGATTGAGACGGGAAAAATCGGTGATATAGCCAAGCGGACGCAATAAGCGAAATGAGAAAGGATTGAAAAGTCGAACTTCAATCCGCGGGTGGCTATTGAGCAAGCGTAAAATGTCATCAAGTCCGGGGGTATTGTTGTCATCAAGCAACAAACGAACGCGAACGCCACGCTTCGCGGCGGCTAACAGAGCGGAAAACAGTAACCGCCCCGACATATCGTCCTGCCAGATGTAATACTGAACATCCAGCGTATGTTCCGCCATTTCTGCCAGGCGATAACGTGCGGCAAACGCATCCAGACCTTTATCAAGGGGGAAAATGCCGCACAGTCCTGGATGTTGCGAACACAAGTGCAACACCGCGCTCGCCAGCCGAGGCAAATCATTCATCTCCTTGTTGGGTAAGGAGTCTTTCGTAGAGATGGGCGTTTTCTTCATCATAACAGACAAAGTATACCTGCTCGGGTAAAGCGTGACGGATAATAAATTCCGAAACGGTTTTTACTGCTATTTCAGCTGCTGCTGCGCGTGGGTATCCATAAACACCAGTACTAATGGCAGGGAAAGCTACCGATGTATAACTGTTCGCCGCCACCAGTCGCAGACTATTGAGATAGGCATCCTGCAATAGCTGATCTTCATTTTGTTCTCCGCCGCGCCACACGGGTCCAACAGTGTGTACAACAGCTTTGGCGGGGAGATCGCCTGCGAGGGTAATTACTGCGTGTCCCGTAGGGCAATCGCCCTGTTGTTGTCTGACTTTTAAACAGGCATCCAGCAGCGCCGGACCGGCAGCGCGATGTATAGCGCCATCGACGCCGCCTCCCCCCATCAACGATGGATTTGCCGCATTAACAATCACATCAACAGCCAGTTTGGTAATATCGCCCTGTACAACATGAATACGCGATTTCATAACGCCTCCTTACACCATCTTGTTTCTTAAGTGTACAGCAGGGTTTTTAGAGAAATCGCATTTTTCTTGTCGGCGACGTGAGTGGTTCAGAAACTTAGTTATATTCGATATTCATCACAGCCAGCTTTTTCTGCTCATCAAGATACTGCACTTTTACTGAGGCAATTTGCGCATTTTTAACTTTGCCGCTCATTAGCTCTTTGCTGGAATACGTTTCGCTCTGTACAGGACCATTTTGCATACAGGTCATTTCAACTGGCGCTTGTAGGGAGCTCACGTCACACGCCGGTTCCACAATTTGACCATAAAAATGAATCACGCCACCTTGCGCATTGCTTTCCGCTGTTGCAAAAAAAGGAAAAACCAGGCTGCCAAGCATAAGGGAGTTTAATAACGGTCTGAACATCTCTTCTATTTCCTCAATGATTAATCATCCTTGAGGGTGTGTTATCCATGCTTTCAGGTGGTCGATTCGTATCAGACCATTCTCTTCCGGCTCATTTTATGCTCAACTATCAATACATTAAGACTTTCCTGAAGAGGGCGGCCATTGTTGTGATAAATGAAGTGACTGTCCATCAGAAACAGTAACAACTATTTTCACCCGATCGTCCGGGGAAATATTTAAACTCAACTTCGTCAAGGCAATGGGTTGATTAGCGGGTAATGAAAGGGTTTTTTCTTGCTTCGTCTGACTTTGTCCCGAACTGCCTTCACGCAGAGATAATATTTGCACCCGGCACAAGCATGATTGCGTCAGAGTAACCTCAGGAATAATGGTGTACATGTCACCTTGCTGGGTTGTATTAAAGGTTATCTGGCTGGAAAGCGCCGCGAGAAGTAATAACGCGTTCATACTATTCTCCCGAAAAAAAACAGGGCTTGCGCCCTGTTTCTGTAATACAAATTCTATATTAGTACTGATGAGCGGTCGCGTTGTTACCAAAGCCAACCTGAGTTACGTTGACGCTGGAGTTAGATGCAGTCTGGTCAACTGCTGCACCGTTGCCGCCACCGAACTGTTTAACAGTCATTTCAGAGTTTTTACCGTTCCACTGATCCAGTGTCGCGCTGTTACCAAAGCCACGTTGGGTCAGTTCAATTGAGCTGTCATCAGAACCTTGTCCCACGTCTGCGCCGTTACCGCCGCCGTGCTGGGTAATAGTCAGATCAGAGTTGCGGGCATCAGCCTGCAATGCAACAGCAGAGTTACCGCCACCGTATTGGTAAATATTCAGTTCAGAATTCGGGCCGCTGTTATTACCGCCACCACCGTGGTTGCCGCCGCCACCGCCGTACTGAGGAATAGAACCTGCCAGAGCGCTACCGGAGAATACGATTGCTGCAATTGCTGCTACTTTTAAAAGTTTCATGTAAAACCCCCATCGGATTGATTTAAAAGTCGAATGGAAATTAACGCTGTGTTACGCGAATAGCCATTTGCGACTGTCTCTGCACTACAATTGCCGTTTTTTGAGTACCATACTGCGTAATATTTGCTTTATTACCAGAACCTTTCTGGATAATCATTGCTGTATTACCATATGCGCCCTGCGAAATACTGGCATCGTTGGCATTGCCCGCCTGATCAATATACGCAAGGTTATAATCTCCTGTCTGGTCAATCTTTGCCCGGTTGTTATTACCATCTTGCGAAACAACCGACAAAAGTTTAGAGCCTCCCTGCCGTAACTGTGCACTATTATTAGCACCAGCTTGACCAATTATGGCTGCCTGATTAAATGAAGACTTACTCAATTCATTTACCGCAAAGTTATACTCTGAATTAGCTAAATCATAACCTGCCGCGGCTGCAATCCCAGGCGCACCCAGTACTGTTAACATCATAAATAACAATCTGTTTTTCATGTTGTCACCCTGGACCTGGTCGTACATTTAAGAAATTTAAATCATTTCAACTTGGTTGTTAACGCAAACCGTTTTTTGTTAACGCTGCGTTACGATGGAAAGTATGTCTGCGGAAATATTTTTAATAA
Organism: Escherichia sp. E2586; assembly: GCF_005781105.1. NCBI lineage: Bacteria > Pseudomonadati > Pseudomonadota > Gammaproteobacteria > Enterobacterales > Enterobacteriaceae > Escherichia > Escherichia sp. E2586. Next base: position 6,459 of record NZ_VATN01000019.1, on the reverse strand, counting down.
CTCACCCGCGCGTTGTATTTTTCTTTTTTTACTCATGCCAAAGTATTAAAACTCGCGTAAATACGCTGTTATTTACGCAAAAATTATTTTGTTTACTTTTAAACCGTCGTTTTTTGACCGCGAAAATTCGACAAACTATCTCTCCTCATGATTCACGAAGATTCTGTCGATATGTTTGCCTGACAAGCCGTCACAAACATCGTTTATTTGCAGCCAAAAATTGTCCATGAAGAGAATCTGAAAATGCAGACAATTTTAGCGCAACAAAAGGACCAGAGATAAATAACATTTATTAAAATAATCATGTAGTTACGTGTATTTGTATGACTTTTCAAAATTGTGCAATAAAAGCCATATGTACAACTTTTCTATCATTACCAAACTTAACAATCCCTTAATGTTAACAAATTTAATTACCAGATTACATTTTGTTACATGTTTAACACTTGATTTAAGATTTGTAATGGCTAGATTGAAATCAGATGTAATCCATTAGTTTTATTTTTTACCCATTTAGGGTTGATTTATTACTACACACAGCAGTGCAACATCTGTCAGTACTTCTGGTGCCTTTATTGAATAAAGGCAGCTGTCAGGTGTGCGATTAATAAAAAGAGCGGGGTTTCATCATGTTTAATGAAGTCCATAGTATTCATGGTCATACATTACTGTTAATCACTAAACCTTCCTTGCAAGCAACTGCGTTATTGCAGCATTTAAAACAATCGCTGGCAATCACAGGAAAACTACATAACATTCAACGTTCTCTGGACGATATATCTTCTGGCTGCATTATTTTGTTGGATATGATGGAAGCAGATAAAAAACTCATCCATTACTGGCAAGATACATTAAGCAGAAAACACAACAACATCAAAACACTGTTGTTAAATACTCCAGACGATTACCCGTACCGCGACATTGAAAACTGGCCTCATATCAACGGTGTTTTTTACGCCCTGGAGGATCAAGAACGCGTCATCAATGGGTTGCAAGGCGTCTTACGCGGGGAATGCTACTTTACGCAAAAACTTGCCAGCTATCTGATTACACATTCAGGTAACTATCGTTATAACAGCACGGAATCTGCCCTCCTTACTCATAGGGAAAAAGAGATCCTTAATAAACTGCGTATCGGCGCCTCCAATAACGAGATTGCTCGTTCGCTGTTCATCAGCGAAAATACGGTTAAAACGCATCTTTATAATCTTTTCAAGAAGATAGCAGTCAAAAACCGGACTCAAGCAGTCTCATGGGCAAACGATAACCTCAGGCGATAAAGCCATGAAACGTTATTTATGCTGGATTGTAGCAGCGAATATTTTCTTCGCTGCGGGGAATGTTCACGCCGTAGAGGTAGAAGTACCGGGATTGTTAACTGACCATACTGTTTCATCCATTGGACATGATTTTTATCGTGCCTTTAGTGATAAATGGGAAAGTAGCTATACCGGGAACTTGACGATTAATGAAAGGCCCAGTGCACGATGGGGAAGCTGGATCACCATAACGGTAAATCAGGACGTTATTTTCCAGACTTTTTTATTCCCATTGAAAAGAGACTTCGAGAAAACTGTTGTCTTTGCACTGGCACAAACTGAAGAAGCACTGAACCGTCGACAGATTAGTCAGGCTTTACTGAGTACGGGCGATTTAGCGCCTGATGAATTTTAAATTAAATTGTCCGGAGGCTGCAATGCGTGTCAAACATGCAGTAATTCTACTCATGCTAATTTCGCCAATAAGTTGGGCCGGGAATATGACCTTCCAGTTCCGCAATCCTAATTTTGGTGGCAACCCCAATAATGGTGCTTTTTTACTAAACAGCGCCCAGGCACAGAACTCGTATAAAGACCCTAGCTATAATGATGACTTTGGTATTGAAACACCCTCGGCGTTAGATAACTTCACCCAGGCCATTCAGTCACAAATATTAGGTGGGCTGCTGACAAATATTAATACAGGTCAGCCAGGACGAATGGTGACTAACGAATATATCGTCGATATTGCCAACCGGGATGGTCAGCTGCAACTGAACGTAACCGATCGTAAAACGGGTCAAACGTCCACGATTCAGGTTTCGGGATTACAAAATAACTCAACCGATTTTTAAGCCCCAGCTTTGTAAGGAAAATAATATGCAGCGCTTATTTGTTTTGGTTGCAGTCATGTTGCTGAGTGGATGCTTAACCGCACCACCAAAAGAAGCCGCCAAGCCGACATTAATGCCTCGAGCTCAAAGCTACAAAGATTTAACCCATTTACCTTCGCCAACGGGCAAAATCTTTGTCTCGGTATACAACATCCAGGATGAAACTGGACAATTTAAACCCTATCCGGCAAGTAACTTCTCCACCGCAGTTCCGCAAAGCGCGACCGCTATGTTGGTCACCGCATTGAAAGATTCGCGTTGGTTTGTACCGCTGGAGCGTCAGGGCCTACAAAACTTACTGAACGAACGTAAGATTATTCGTGCGGCACAGGAAAATGGCACCGTTGCGCTCAATAACCGGATCCCGCTACAGTCGCTGACGGCAGCCAATATCATGGTTGAAGGGTCGATTATTGGTTATGAAAGTAACGTGAAATCGGGCGGTGCCGGGGCGAGATACTTCGGTATTGGCGCCGATACGCAGTACCAACTTGACCAAATCGCGGTGAACTTGCGTGTCGTTAATGTCAGCACCGGTGAAATCCTGTCATCAGTGAACACCAGTAAGACCATTCTTTCCTATGAAGTCCAGGCCGGCGTCTTCCGCTTTATCGACTACCAGCGGCTACTGGAAGGGGAAGTAGGATATACCTCAAACGAACCCGTTATGCTATGCCTGATGTCGGCGATTGAAACCGGTGTTATCTTCCTGATTAATGATGGTATCGACCGCGGTCTGTGGGATTTGCAGAATAAAGCAGATCTGCAGAATGACATTCTGGTGAAATACCGCCATCTGTCAGTACCGCCGGAATCCTGATCCATAAAAAAGCCGGAGTATTAATCCGGCTTTTACGTATTCAATATAAAGCGTGATTCTCTCACGCTTTATTTTTTACTTGTTGCTCATGGTTAGCGGTCTTAGCACTGCGCGCCGCCAACCAAAGCCCACTGTTTTTCATCGCGTAACCAAACACCAGCCCAAGCGCCAGAGATGGCAATACCAGTTTCCAGTTTCCCTGCGCGGCAAACGTCGCACACGCACCGATAAATGTACCCGGAACAAATGACAGCAATAGCTGTTTGGCCTGAATACACATCAGGAAAGCGACAATGCCAGTCATGACATAGCCAACTATTTCCAGATGGGGTGCCAGCGCACTACCGTAAATAATGACCATTGCCCACACCACACCGCTAAGCAGCGTCGCAGCGGAGATCGCCAACCCTTTCAGGCCACCTTGCGGACAGGCAAAGTAGGCCGTGCAGCCAAGGAAACCCGCCCAGCTGAGTAAACCAAGGGAAACGGCCACCCATCCCCAGATACCGGAGAGAATGCCTGTTGTGATTGCAATAGAGAGAAGTATGTTCATGCCGCGAATGATAGCAGAAAACGCGGCCATGAATGAGATCGAGCACACATTTTATGCAACGTAGAGTTTGATGTTGCATTCATTAGTGATCAAGATCACACTTATTCTTCTTTTTCTTCCTCAAGTTCATCCCACATTGCGCCGATAGCATCGCGGGTCAGTGGTGCCATAGTGCGCCAGAACGGCGTGGTTGCATGGGCCTCAATTTTACCGAGAAATGCGCCACACCACGGCAACAGATACTCGCTGAACAACGTTTCCAGAGCTTCGCTTTCATCTTCCGTTGACTGATCCTCCAGCCAGGAAGCCGCAAGCAGTAACGTGCCGATGTGATCGGCTGGCGTATCTGCTAACGGCATCCCGCGTTCTGAAAGAAAAGCACGCACTTCCGCTTCCGTCGCGCCCTCAACCCAGGCACTGCGGTAAGGCGGTACTGCACATTCATCGCCGATAAACAGCGCATTGTAATCGGCAGATACTTGCGCCATATCACAACTTTTCTGCAAGCGTGCCAGCAACTCATCCTGCTCCAGAGGCCAGCTCGCTGCCAATTTTCCCTCACGAATCAGGGTAAACAGCGGAACCAGTAAAGGGTCCTGCGGTTGGCGGTAATAAAGTGACCCCAGTACACGACACAGGATAGAAAACTCGTTCATTTATTTATTTCCATAAAAGCAATTAAAGTTCAGCAAATTCCGCAATCGGCGCCATACCGCGGGATTCCAGGAAGTTGAGTAAACGGCGCGGTGAAACATTCAAAATGCGTTCTTCTGGAAAATCAACCGCGTCAAGAATTTTACGACACTCTTCAAAATCACCCATAGTAAACGCGGTATGAGAATCCGAGCCTAATGCCACCCAACCGCCAGCATCGCGCACCGCAGCGGCAACTGCACGGCAGTTATCTTCACTGCCTTTGCGCGAGTGTAGGAAGGACGAATTATTGATTTCCAGCGCGACCTGGTGTTTCGCGGCTGCTTCCGCAACTGCTTTGAAATCAATGGAATATTTCGGATTGCCCGGATGGCTTATTATGTGCACATTGCCGCTGGCGATAGTCGCGATCATCGCTTGCGTATTGGTCGCTTCATCATGTGGTGCAAAAACCGGTTCATGAAAACCAGCAATGATTAAATCCAGCGACTCAAACATTTTGCCGCTACAGTCAATTTCACCGTCAACATTTTTAATGTTGGCTTCAATGCCGCGCAGGATCCCTACCCCATCAACCACTCGTGGCCAAATACGCATATTAATGAAATGCCAGTGATGCGGCGCATCTTCCATATCCGGGCCGTGATCGGTAATTGCAAAAAGCTTGATTCCCTTCTGTTTAGCCTGGGCAATGTAGTCACTTAATGTGCTGTATGCATGCGTGCTGGCAACGGTATGCATATGTAGGTCGACGGGATACATAACTCTCTCCTGTATTCAATTCTTGCCAAGGATAGCAGGAATCCTGGCGCTTTATTAGTAGCCTCGAACTCGGTCGACTTGCCCGCTGACAGCCTCACCTCTTTCTAGCTGGGAAATGGTGCGCGAAATATACTCCACTGCTTCGACGGGGCGAGTAATAGCTGCCACATGTGGCGTTATCGTGACGCGTGGATGTTGCCAGAGCGGGCTTTCCGGCGGTAAAGGTTCACGATTAAAAACATCCAGCATTGCTCCTTTAATCTTGCCACTTTCCAGCGCCGCGAGCAGGTCATCTTCCACCACATGGACGCCACGCGCCAGATTGAGAAGATACGCGCCATCTGGTAATTGATTGAATAATTGTTGATTAATAATGCCGACGGTTTCGGGCGTATTCGGTAACAGATTAATCAGTACCCGGCATTGACTCAGAAATGCCTTCAGCTCTTCGCCTCCAGCAAAGCTTTGTACATCTGGCCAGGATTTACGACTGCGACTCCAGCAACGCAGCGGAAAGCGCCATGTTTGTAGACTCTGTGCGACTTTACTGCCCAACACGCCAGCGCCCAGGATGCCAATTGTAAAATCTTCCCGATGATATTCAGGCAGCGGTTGCCAGTGTGAAGCATTTTGCTGGATTCGATAATCGTCAAAACGTCGGAACCAATGTAGCACCTGGCTGACAGCATATTCCTGCATTTGCTCGCCCATACCGGTATCTTCCAGGCGGAAAAGCGGAATGGAGGGTTTAAGCATTTCAGGGTGTGCCTGTAGTTTACTCAATATAGAATCCACACCGGCGCCTAGTGCAAACACAGCTTTAAGATCGCGTCCTGCCAGCATTTCAACTGGAGGATGCCAGACTAACGCATAATCCGCGCCCTGGTTATCTCCGTTTTTCCAGGCTCTGACCCTGGCATGAGGTATCGCTTTACTCAGCGCCTCAATCCACCATTTTGAGTCAAAGGTTGGGTGATAAAAGATGATATCCATATTGGCTCCCGAAAAGAGTTGAGCGGAATTTATTCGCGCTTATTGTTATGATCTGCAAGGAACATCAGAATAGCAAATCTGCTGTCGGTGGCAAAAAAAGCGAAACTTGCTTATTTAAGCCGCAAATTGATTGAAGTTTGAATAAACGCACTTTTTTTTAAAAAAGTTTGTTGACCCGAGGCGACTATTTCCCTAAATTAGCGCCCGTTCCAGCAAGACAGGAACAACAATTTGGTGAGGTGTCCGAGTGGCTGAAGGAGCACGCCTGGAAAGTGTGTATACGGCAACGTATCCGGGGTTCGAATCCCCGCCTCACCGCCATATTTAAAGAAGAGCTCGTACGAAAGTACGGGCTTTTTTTTCGCATATTGCACAACCTGGCGGGGATGAGAATCCCGGACCGGGTTCGACAACTGGCGACAGCCAGTTGGACAGACCGCGAACGTAGTGAGCGGGCTGCCCGCAGGGCGAGCGAAGCGAGTCAATCCCCGCCTCACCGCCATATTTAAAGAAGAGCTCGTACGA
>NZ_VATN01000018.1:0-133520 GCF_005781105.1 Escherichia sp. E2586 | reverse complement strand
TTCTTTGTCGATCCAGTTTTTATTGATCGACAGGTCCATCAATTTATGGACATTTTCGTCGTCCCAGGTCTGGCAAAAAGTTGCCAGATTCTGACGAGCGTTACCGTCGAGAAATAATTCATCATTGATAATTTGAAATGCGACATCATCACGCATTTCATGCAGCGGAAAACGTTTTGATTCCGCGATAGTAGAAATTGCCTTCGCGCCAAAACGCGAGTCGAGTAGTTCTGAGCGGAAATCCGTTAACAGCTTCTGGTCCATTTCGAACTCCTTAAATTTATTTGAAGGCAATAAAAAAGTAGGATTTATCTGGAATGGACGCAAGGGGTTACAGGTATAATTTAAATAACAAAATCCTAAGCATGAAATTGATTTATCTATATAACAAACTAACACCAATAATATTTACACCAGAAAACACCAGATTAATTTTAAATATATATTTAAGGAATTCCTGTTATTTATTTTAATAACCAAAAAGAGTTTACTTCCTTCTGCATTCTTACACAGATTACCGCTACTCTTATTTGTAATAACAGCGATACACCTGCTTTTATCATGGAGTAGCGTGAATGTTCCGAAAATGAAATTTTGCAAAAAAACGTTTATCACTCATTTTCTTTGTATATTAATGGGTTATATTTTTTGACACATTAATAAACGTGATCTTCCGCACACTTCATCCCCCATCGACCGTAGCGAATGACTACTCTTAAAGGAAAGCCCGATAATTAGAGACGAATTTCGGAGGTCGGATCCTTATGCTCAATCAGAAAATTCAAAACCTTAATCCAGATGAACGGATGATCGAAGTCGATCTCTGCTATGAGCTGGATCCGTATGAATTAAAACTGGATGAGATGATGGAGGCAGAGCCAGAACCCGAGATGATTGAGGGGCTACCCGCCTCTGATGCGCTGACCCCTGCCGATCGTTATCTCGAACTGTTCGAGCATGTCCAGTCGGCGAAAATTTTCCCTGACAGCAAAACCTTCCCTGACTGCGCCCCCAAAATGGACCCGCTGGATATCTTAATCCGCTATCGTAAAGTGCGCCGTCATCGCGATTTCGACTTACGCCAGTTTGTTGAAAAGCACTTCTGGCAGCCGGAAGTCTACTCCAGCGAGTATGTATCGGACCCGCAAAACTCACTGAAAGAGCATATCGACCAACTATGGCCGGTGTTAACCCGCGAACCCCAGGATCATATTCCCTGGTCTTCCCTGCTGGCGCTACCGCAATCGTACATTGTCCCGGGGGGCCGTTTTAGCGAAACCTACTACTGGGATTCCTATTTCACCATGCTGGGGCTGGCAGAGAGCGGGCGTGAGGATTTACTGAAATGCATGGCCGACAACTTCGCCTGGATGATAGAAAACTATGGCCACATCCCCAACGGCAACCGCACCTATTATTTGAGCCGCTCGCAGCCACCGGTTTTTGCGTTGATGGTGGAGCTATTTGAAGAAGATGGTGTGCGCGGTGCACGCCGCTACCTTGATCATCTAAAAATGGAATATGCCTTCTGGATGGACGGCGCAGAATCACTGATTCCGAATCAGGCCTATCGCCATGTGGTGCGGATGCCGGACGGCGCCCTGCTCAACCGTTATTGGGATGACCGCGACACGCCGCGCGATGAATCCTGGCTGGAAGATGTGGAAACCGCGAAACACTCCGGTCGCCCGCCTAACGAGGTGTATCGCGATTTACGCGCAGGTGCCGCTTCTGGCTGGGATTACTCATCACGCTGGCTACGTGACGCGGGCCGTCTGGCAAGCATTCGCACTACCCAATTCATCCCCATCGACCTTAATGCTTTCCTGTTTAAACTGGAGAGCGCCATTGCCAACATCTCGGCGCTGAAAGGTGAGAAAGAGACAGAAACGCTGTTCCGCCAGAAAGCCAGCGCCCGCCGCGATGCAGTTAACCGTTATCTCTGGGATGATGAAAACGGCATCTACCGCGATTACGACTGGCGGCGCGAGCAGTTAGCCCTCTTTTCCGCTGCCGCTATTGTGCCGTTATACGTGGGCATGGCGAATCACGAACAGGCAGACCGCCTGGCAAACGCCGTACGTAGCCGTTTACTAACGCCGGGTGGGATTCTGGCGAGCGAGTACGAAACCGGAGAACAGTGGGATAAACCCAACGGCTGGGCGCCATTGCAGTGGATGGCGATTCAGGGATTTAAAATGTACGGCGATGACTATCTGGGTGATGAAATCGCGCGTAGCTGGCTGAAGACAGTGAACCAGTTTTACCTGGAACATCACAAACTGATCGAGAAATACCATATTGCCGATGGCATTCCCCGTGAGGGCGGCGGGGGCGAATATCCGTTGCAGGATGGATTTGGCTGGACCAACGGTGTGGTACGGCGCCTGATAGGTTTGTACGGCGAACCGTAATATTTTAACAGCCAGCCACTAACAACCTGCTGGCTATAAAACTATCCTCTTCAGGAGGCGATATTTAACATCATCGCCGCCTGAGTGCGGTTTTTCACTTCCAGACGGCGATAAAGCGATTCCAGATGCGCTTTAACCGTTCCGGTACTGATATTTAACGCCCTGCCGATCTCTTTATTTGATTCACCTGCCGCCAGCATAGTTAAAATTTCCCGTTGGCGGGCGCTTAGCGATTTGAGGTCTTTTGTGTCTTTTTCCGGTGTCGTTCGCCAGTCTCCGGGCAGAAACATCATTCCCATTGCCGCGCTATTTACCGCCAATGCAAACGTCTCGACGGCTGAATCACGCGGTACAATTGCCATCACGTTAAAATGGATAACTTCCTGTAACCATCGTTTGCTGCAATCTGTCGCCGTTATCAACACTTTAACATCAGGAAATTGCACTACGGTTTTTTGCAGTAACCAGTAGCAAAACTCACCATCCTGATCGCCATCAAGCATGACCAAGGCTTCAGGGGAGCTTTCCAGTTTTTGCCACAGTTCATCTGCCTGATCGACGCCCTGAATACTCACTCCTGGAATACGCTGCTGTAAGCTGATTTTCATTCCGTGAATAAATATTGACTGCCTGTCAAACATGATTATATGCATTACTGAATCTCCACCTGGATACGTTAAAACTCTTAAGTAGGGGAAGGGTATTACCCGAGAGGCAAAATAAGAATTCGCCATTTGGCGGTGGCCATTCTACAGATATGCAATGTGGAAAATAGTTACCGATATAAATAGTTACAGCTGACAGCCTGAAATTACATGTCGAGGGCATTATTTAAAACATTTTTGAGGAAATCCTTATATCTTCGTCTGACAAGCATTCAAATAAACTGTGATTTTCGCGAGAGCTGGCTAAATACCTGACCGCAAAATGATTAAATTGCGCACGAAAAGCCAATACTGCATTTACTATTTTGCAGGAAATTGCTGAAAAGACAGTCCTTCAAGCGTTATTTTTCCTTTCCAGTGAAGCTTATCAGCCATTTCCTTCTAAAAAATACCGGTATTAATCATTACTACATTGTGAAACCTTGCATTAGATGCTAGAAAAAACAATAAATAATGCGCTATGCGCGTTACTGTTTCGCTGTGAACAACAATCGGTCAAAGAAATGGATAAAATTCACGCAATGCAGTTGTTCATTAAGGTCGCAGAGCTGGAAAGTTTTTCCCGTGCAGCGGATTTCTTTGCTTTGCCAAAGGGAAGTGTTTCGCGCCAGATACAGGCACTGGAACATCAGCTTGGCACCCAGTTGCTGCATCGCACTACGCGGCGGGTCAAACTTACCCCCGACGGCATGACCTATTACCAACGAGCGAAAGATGTGTTGAGTAATCTCAACGAACTGGACGGCCTGTTTCAGCAGGATACCACCAGCATCAGCGGCAAATTACGCGTCGATATCCCGCTCGGAATTGCGAAAAACCTGTTGCTGCCGCGCCTGCCAGAATTTCTTCATCAGTACCCAGGGATTGAACTGGAATTAAGTAGCAGTGACCGGGCGATTGATATTCTTCGTGATGGCTATGATTGCGTGATGCGCACGGGCTCGTTGCCCGACGAGGGTATTATTACCCGCCCCCTCGGCAGACTGACAATGGTCAACTGTGCCAGCCCGCACTATCTGACGCGTTTTGGTTATCCGCAAAGTGTGGACGATCTGACTTCGCACGCAGTGGTGCATTACACCCCGCATTTGGGCGCGCATCCATTAGGTTTTGAGGTTGCCACTAGTAATGGCGTCCAGTGGTTTAAGTCCGGCGGCATGTTGACGGTAAACAGTAGCGAAACCTATCTCGCCGCCGGCCTGGCGGGTCTGGGTATCATTCAAATCCCCCGCGTCGCCGTACGCGAAGCCCTACGTGCCGGGCGGCTTATTGAAGTGTTGCCCAACTACCGCGCCGAGCCGCTATCCATTTCTCTGGTTTATCCCCAGCGTCGGGAGCTTTCCCGCCGTGTAAATCTGTTTATGCAGTGGCTGGCTGGCGTAATAAAAGAGCACCTGGACTGACCGACTATACTTTTTAAGACAGACAACGACAGAAGGACTAAAGAGCGGATGACGCAGGAAAACGAGATCAAACGTCCCACCCAGGATCTGGAGCACGAGCAAATTAAACATCTGGATAATAGCGATAAAGGCAGCAAAGTCAGTCAGGCGTTGGAAACCGTTACCACCACTGCCGGGAAAGTCCAACGTCAACCAATCATCGCGCACCTGATACGCGCGACAGAACGCTTCAATGATCGGCTGGGTAACCAGTTTGGCGCGGCAATCACTTATTTCTCGTTTTTATCGATGATCCCGATTTTGATGGTGTCGTTTGCCGCAGGGGGCTTTGTGCTGGCCTCCCACCCGATGCTGCTGCAGGATATCTTCGACAAAATTCTGCAAAACATCAGCGATCCGACGCTGGCGGCCACATTGAAAAATACCATCAACACCGCCGTTCAGCAGCGAACGACCGTAGGGCTTGTCGGCCTGGCGGTGGCGCTTTATTCCGGGATCAACTGGATGGGAAATTTGCGTGAAGCAATTCGCGCTCAATCGCGTGATGTTTGGGAACGTTCACCGCAAGATCAGGAGAAGTTTTGGGTTAAGTATCTGCGTGATTTTATTTCGCTAATTGGTTTATTGATTGCGCTGATTGTCACGCTTTCAATAACCTCGGTTGCCGGTTCGGCGCAGCAAATGATTATTAGCGCCCTGCACCTTAACAGTATTGAGTGGCTGAAACCGACGTGGCGGTTGATTGGCATGGCGATTTCTATCTTCGCTAACTATCTGCTTTTCTTCTGGATCTTCTGGCGTCTTCCGCGTCATCGCCCGCGTAAAAAGGCGCTGATTCGTGGAACATTCATCGCGGCTATTGGTTTTGAAGTCATTAAAATCGTGATGACGTATACCCTGCCGTCGTTGATGAAATCCCCGTCTGGCGCGGCATTTGGTTCCGTGCTGGGGCTGATGGCGTTTTTTTACTTCTTTGCCCGTCTGACGTTGTTTTGCGCGGCGTGGATTGCCACCGCCGAATACAAAGACGACCCGCGAATGCCGGGGAAAACGCAGCATTAAAATAGGTCGGATGCGGCATAAACGCCTTATTCGGCCTACGAATTTATTCAACCTGGCTCCCCGTAGGCCGGATAAGATGCACCAGCATCGCATCCGGCTATAATGCGCACATAACCACCTGAAACTCTTCCCCTGGACCTCTTCAGCCATCTCTTTGGGAGCCAACAATTTCACATCAACTCATAAACCCAGCATATAAATCCAGTTGGTAACTTTTATTTAACCTGAAACCAGTTTTATCCACCATTTATGAAATTGTGTGAAGCATTTCATAGAAGAAAAATCACTAGTCTAAACATTATCCGCTTTTTGCCTGGTTTTTAACCTTTTCCGCGATTTGTTACACATTGAAATATCACTTTTGCTGTGCGTAATATGGCTATTCGTTCGCCAAAAAATAAGAAAAGATTATGCAAGCAACAGCCACAACACTCGACAACGAGCAAGAATACAAGCCGATAAACTCACGTAATAAAGTCCTTGTCGCCTCCCTCATTGGCACGGCCATTGAGTTCTTCGACTTCTACATTTACGCCACTGCGGCCGTTATTGTGTTCCCGCATATCTTCTTCCCGCAGGGCGATCCGGCGGCAGCGACGCTACAATCGCTCGCCACCTTCGCCATCGCTTTCGTCGCACGCCCAATCGGTTCTGCCGTATTTGGTCATTTTGGCGATCGCGTTGGGCGTAAAGCGACGCTGGTCGCCTCGTTGCTAACGATGGGGATTTCAACAGTGGTGATTGGTCTGCTGCCGGGCTACGCCACGATTGGTATTTTCGCCCCGCTGCTGCTGGCACTGGCTCGATTTGGTCAAGGTCTGGGATTAGGCGGTGAATGGGGTGGCGCAGCGCTGTTGGCAACCGAGAACGCACCACCGCGTAAACGTGCGCTGTACGGCTCCTTCCCACAGCTGGGCGCACCGATTGGCTTCTTCTTTGCTAACGGCACTTTTCTGCTGCTTTCCTGGCTGCTGACCGATGAGCAGTTTATGAGCTGGGGCTGGCGCGTGCCGTTTATCTTCTCGGCGGTGCTGGTCATTATCGGCCTGTATGTTCGCGTGTCGCTGCATGAGTCGCCGGTGTTTGAAAAAGTCGCTAAAGCGAAAAAGCAGGTGAAGATCCCGCTGGGTACACTGCTGACCAAACACGTGCGCGTCACGGTACTCGGCACCTTTATCATGCTGGCAACCTACACGTTGTTTTATATCATGACCGTCTACTCAATGACCTTCAGTACCGCCGCCGCGCCAATTGGGCTTGGCCTGCCGCGCAATGAAGTGCTGTGGATGCTGATGATGGCAGTTATTGGTTTTGGCGTGATGGTACCAGTAGCCGGATTGCTGGCCGATGCCTTTGGGCGGCGTAAAAGCATGGTGATCATCACGACGCTAATCATCCTGTTCGCGCTGTTCGCCTTTAATCCACTGCTCGGTTCTGGCAATCCTATTCTGGTTTTTGCTTTCCTGCTGCTGGGGTTAAGCCTGATGGGGCTGACCTTCGGGCCGATGGGCGCGCTGTTACCAGAGCTGTTCCCGACAGAAGTGCGTTACACCGGAGCATCATTCTCTTACAACGTAGCGTCGATTCTCGGGGCTTCCGTTGCGCCATATATCGCGGCCTGGTTGCAAACTAACTACGGGTTAGGTGCGGTGGGGTTATATCTGGCGGCAATGGCTGGCTTGACGTTAATCGCCCTGCTGCTGACGCATGAGACGCGACATCAGTCGTTGTAATAAGAGTGAAAAGCCTGATGCGCTACGCTTATCGGGCATGAACAAAGCGCACTTTGCCAACAATCTAAATCTGTTTAATTGCCGGATGCCAGATATCCGGCAATTTCCATCACTTCTTCATCTGCGACAAAATTGTCCGGCACTGATTAGCCTCCCCTTCGGAAGGCGAGATCAGCGCCAGCAAGGCCGCAGCTGGCGTCACCAGCGTTGCCAGTGCCGCCGCAACGGCACCTCGGGCAATCAGCGGCCCGGCTTTCACCCCAGCCTGCGGATTTTTAAACGTCCCACGCACATACAGCGGCGAACGCAGTGTGATAATCCGAATCCCTTTACTCTCCGGATCAATAGTCAAATCCAGCTGTTCCGACGCAAAACTTGCCGTGCCGGTAACATTAATCAACGCGTTCTCAGTATCAAAAGCAAAAATCTGCGGACGCGCCACGCCATTGGCAATATTCAGATTTGCTGCCGCGCAGTTCACCCGCACCTCATCATCACCGAAGATCGCACCGACAATGTAGTTACCGACGTTCAGCCCGACAATCTCCATCAGGTTGCGGCTCACCAGCCCGTCATTCATCAACAGTTTCAGGTTACCGTTACTGTTCCCCAAAAGCGCCGCCACTGAGTTACCGCTACCGCGTAGTTCCGCATCACCGTTCATTTCCCCCAGCGTCTTCTGCATCAATTCCACATCCGGCATCAGTTCTTTCAGTTTCAGTCGACGAGCCTGAATATCTGCCCGCCCTTGCATCGGCTTTTTATCGCCTTCCAGATGAATATTCGCCGCAATGCTGCCGCCCGCCATGCCAAATTTCAGCGGTTGCAGGCGTAGGTCAGCGTTTTTGAGGATGATATGGGTAGAAAGATCGCTAATCGGCAGGCTGCTGCCATGCTCAATACGACGGCCTTTGAATCGAACATCGGCATCCATGACGTCCCATTTATCGGTTTCGAAGCGGTCATACGGCAGCACTTTGCCCGCAGGCTGAACGCTTTTTTCGCCCTTCTTCTGTTCAGACCGTTTCGACTTTTCCGCTCCTTTACCGGAATCAACGCCAATTAACGGCCCTAAATCTGCCAGCCGCAATTGGCGCGACTCGACGTCACCTTCCAGTTTTGGCCGTGGCTTACCGGTGGTGTAGACCAGAGAACCGTGAATATCGCTATCGCCAATACGCCCGTTAAAGCCACGATAATCAAAGACCGACGATTTTTCCGTGTCGATTTTCGCTACCAGCCGACCATCGGTTTCAAACGGTGGGGTATCAGGCAGCAGAACGCCCGTCAGTTCATAGAGATCGCCCAGCGAATCGCCGGAAAATTTAAGCCGTAAATCGACGCCGCCCATTTTCATTGGGTCATTCACTACGCCATCAAAAGCAACACGGGTGTTACCAGAGCGGAAATCAGCCTGTACCGGAAACGGCGTCCCTTCGCCACGCAGCGCCAGCATGCCGCCAATTTTTCCCGTGCCTGTGAGCGGTTCGCCGTTATAACGTCCCTGCGCCTTCAGGCCAAAAACATAATCGCCCACCTTTTCTTTCTCGTTCTTACCTTTCGATCCGCTGACTTCACTGAACGGTAACGGCTTGCCTAATGGATCGACAAAAATTTCCAGATCCGCTTTGCTTACTTTGTCATCAATGGCGATCCGCCCTTGATCGAACAGAATATTATCCAGCCGAAACGACCACGCCGACGGCTTTGCATTCGCGTCTTTGTTGTCATCGCTGGCGAGATTAAACGTCCAGTTGTTATTCTTTTCTGAGAGGCGAATCAGGCGTGCGTCGGGCTTTTCCAGTTTGATCCACGGTAGCCAGACCGTTTTGGTCAGCAGCGCCAGAGGGGCCAGCGTTGCTTCTACCCGTGGCAGATGCACCATTGTGACTTCGGGAATGTCTGGCGGGTTGCCGAGAATGATGTCTTCCGCGTGTACATGGGGCCACGGCACCCAGCTGCGCCAGCCGGTTTCCTGTTTTTGCCGCTCCCATACCACGCTCAGATCGCCACGAATAGCGAACGGGCGATTCAGCTCCGCAGAGACTTTCTGGTTGATGGTCGGTTTGAGTCGATTCCAGTCAAAAGTCGCAATCAAAATGATCGCCACGACGAGCAACAACAAGAAAGCACCTGAAATCGCGGCGGTTATTTTGCCTGCCTTGCTCATAGTTCGCTTCCTCATATTCTTCCTGGGCCAGTCCTAAAGATAGTCCAGCCAGGCGGAAAATGAGGCGGCTACACCACCAGAGCCACCGTATCCAGCGTTTCTATCGGTGCCGGACGCGAAAGAAACCAGCCTTGTGCGGCGAATGCGGGCGAGTTCTGTACATCGCGCCACTCTTCCGGCGTTTCCACGCCCTCGACGATCACCCCGCGACAATAGCGATTCATTAGATGTAAAAGCTGCGAAAAGAGCGTGCGGCCTTCCGGCGACTGGCGCAGCATCACAAACAGTTCGCGAGCGATTTTAATGTAGTCATAACGGACTTCACTGAGCGCGGAGAAATTTGCCATCCCAGTGCCAAAATCATCAAGCCATAGCGGACCAAATTCGCACATCGAGGCAAAGGTTGAATCTTTTGGCAGGCGGATATGTTCTACCAGTTCAAAACGCAGCCAGGGAAGGCGGTCAATCTGACGCAAAATTTCCGGCTGCTGACGTAGGGCGAGAAGTGTCGGACCATCGATATTAACCGATGCCAGCAGGCCATGCTCAACAAAGAACACGGCTTTTTGCGCCAGCAAATCAATCTGTTCTTTCACCACATCCATACGATGTCTGATGGTGATTTCAGCAAAATAACGATCCGGCGGCAGTCGTTGCGAAGGATCCTCGGGATGAGTAACGACCGTTAATAGCTCTACGGCCATCAACCGACCGGATGTCTGGTAAATCGGTTGCCAGGTGTAAGCACGTTCACACTGCAACCAAAAGCGTCGTTCCTGCAAGCTTTCGATACTTGCTTCAGGATGGCTTATTCGCTGAATAACCTGCCTTATCATCGAAGATGTCCTGTGTTTAAAAGTGATGCTGCCCGGACTCGACAAATGTTATCGGCGCGCAACGCCAGAACTTTACCGCCCGAAGCGGCTAAATTTGCCCGTCCTGCGGCGAAATCGTCCAGGAATACGTTCTGGCTCAAAAAAATAATGGAACAGTGTTTTAATATAGTTGACCAACAAACCACCACAGCGCAAACTAACGCTAATTTTTTTACAGATCAGGTTCACGACTATGTCCAAAAAGATTGCCGTGATTGGCGAATGCATGATTGAGCTTTCCGAGAAAGGCGCAGACGTTAAGCGCGGTTTCGGCGGCGATACCCTGAACACCTCCGTCTATATCGCCCGTCAGGTCGATCCTGCGGCATTAACCGTTCATTACGTGACGGCGCTGGGAACGGACAGTTTTAGTCAGCAGATGTTGGACGCCTGGCACGGCGAGAACGTTGATACTTCCCTGACCCAACGGATGGAAAACCGCCTGCCGGGCCTTTACTACATTGAAACCGATGACACTGGCGAACGTACGTTCTACTACTGGCGTAACGAAGCCGCGGCCAAATTCTGGCTGGAAAGCGAGCAGTCAGCGGCGATTTGCGCAGAGCTGGCGAAATTCGATTATCTCTACCTTAGCGGGATTAGCCTGGCGATTTTAAGCCCAACCAGCCGCGAAAAACTGCTTTCCCTGCTGCGCGAATGCCGCGCCAATGGCGGAAAAGTGATTTTCGACAATAACTACCGTCCGCGCCTGTGGGCCAGCAAAGAAGAGACGCAGCAGGTGTATCAGCAAATGCTGGAATGCACGGATATCGCCTTCCTGACGCTGGACGATGAAGACGCGCTGTGGGGTCAACAACCGGTGGAAGACGTCATTGCGCGCACCCATAAAGCAGGCGTGAAAGAAGTGGTGGTGAAACGCGGGGCTGATTCTTGCCTGGTGTCCATTGCAGGTGAAGGGTTAGTGGATGTTCCGGCGGTGAAACTGCCGAAAGAAAAAGTGATCGATACCACCGCAGCTGGCGACTCTTTCAGCGCCGGTTATCTGGCGGTACGTCTGACAGGCGGTAGTGCGGAAGATGCCGCGAAACGTGGGCATTTGACTGCAAGTACCGTTATTCAGTATCGCGGCGCGATTATCCCGCGTGAAGCAATGCCGGAATAATGGTTTTTGACGGAGAACGGATAGATATTCGTTCTCCGTTAATAGTTACAGCGGTACACTATCAGCCTGTTGATAATCGTAATGCCGTAACAATATGCCATCTTGCAAAAGGATTTTTGCAGCTTCACTTCTTCTGATCGGCCTGGGCTACGGGCTGCATATTTTATTTACCCCTTCACAACCGCTTCGCTTTGATCAGCAAGTCTATATCTGGCAACGCGTCTGGACAGCAGAACATAACGAGGCACTAAAACGAAGCCGCCCACTTTTCTCTACGCTACGCATACTTGGGATGCAATTTCACCCGCAAGAAGGCATCCGACACTTTACGGTTAATACTTCACTTATTAAGCAAGATGGGCGCCCGGTCTGGCTGGTCGCGCGACTCGATGGCCAGCTTACACGGTTTAATAACCAGCAAGTTATCCAGCATATTCAACAGACCCTACGTGAGTGGCAAAAGGCAGGGGTTACGCTGGCAGGTGTGGAAATTGATTATGACGCGCCAACAGCAAAATTGCCGGAATATCTGACACTTCTTAGTGCGTTACATCAGACGCTTCCTGCAAATATAAAACTTAGCGTTACCGCCCTGCCGACCTGGCTTGAATCACCACATCTCGCCCGATTATTGCGCATTGCGGACACTTCGGTTTTGCAGGTACATAACGTGCTATCGCCCGAAAAAGGCCTGTTAGATGCCAGTCTGGCGCAGCGTTGGGTAAAGCAATATGCCAGACAAACCTCGCATCCTTTTTTCGTCGCATTGCCCGCTTACGGTTCTGCGCTCACCAGTGATAATCGCGTCGAGAGTGAAGCTCCGTTATACGTTGCCGAAGAGATGCGTGAATTAAGTGTGTCACCGCAAACCATTGCCGATTTCATTCAATATTTAGAACAGCAACCACCGCATGGATTACAGGGGTTGGTATGGTTTCGGCTACCGCTAGCAGGCGATCGCCGCGCCTGGTCACTGACGACGCTGGAAGCCGTGATTCAGCATCAACCGCTGACCCCACGCTGGTCGTTAATTATTGCTCAACATGCAGACGAACAGCTTTTTGATCTGGCTATTAAAAACAGCGGCGAAATTGATGCGCCGTTGCCAAAAAAAATAATTCTGCCCAATGCAGATTGTCTATTCGCTGATGGAGCCAGCCACTATCAGGTGCAACCCGGGCCATCCAGCCTGAATTTTGTGAGAGGAAGCGCCAGGCAACTGCGCGCCGGAGAAAGCAGTCCGCTGGGATGGGCGCGCTGCAATCAAAAACTACAAGGAGAGTTTAATGTTACGCCATGAGATATCGCGGATTGCCAGCGTTGTGTTATTCACGCTCATTTGCGAGAACGCTTATGCTTGCGGGCCTTATGCGCCGAACTCACTTTTGCATGATCGACAACACACATTAACAGAAATGCCTAATGGCAGTTTCATATATGAAGCTCGACATTTAGTCGAACGCGATCCACGTTTACCTTTATGGCAGCCAGAGATCGAACCAAACGATTTAGAGGACTATTATCAGTACAGAGAAACGCAAAAGGATACCGATTATCAGCATTACACTCGCGAAAAACGTCTACAAGAGATAGCAGAGAAACTGAAGACAAAACTACCTACAGCAGAACGACTCTATTATCTGGGAGCCATAGACTTTTATCACTTCATCTATGACAGCCCCTGGTTCGATAAATTATTAGCCTTACCCAAAAGCGAACAAGGTGAATGGCGGCTGAAGGCAATGTATACCCAGGCCCGTAAAATATTCGATTCAGGTGAAAATGACGAGTTAGCTTATAATACTGGCGCGTATCATAGTGAGGAATCCATAAAGGGGATTAAACTTTATCAACAAATTATAGAAGAAGTTCGCAATGGTGAGCCAGACCCCGAACAACTCTCTCTCGCCAGCTTGGGGCAGTTAGGTTTTTACCGGCTGAATAAAGCAGATATGAATGGAGCCATCACATATTATGCGCAACAGGCTGCACAAGGTTCCCCCGTAGGTAAAATCTCATTACGTAGAATTGCACTGTATCTGACAAATGAAAAAAATTTCGCCCTTTTAGAAAATATTATTGATGATCCCATAGTTCAGAAACTGGTCATCGCAGAGCTTTTTATTCGTCACGACAGAGGGTATAGCCAGGATGGGTGCATTACCGAAAACAGTGAATATTTCTGCACAACACAACGTGAAAAATTGATCAACTTGTTGGTGAACCATCGGATAAAAGGATTTTCTTATAGCGATCGACTGGCCGCATTAGCTTATCGTAATGGTGATTACTCGTTAACGAAAGTCTTATTAGAGGATGCGCCAGAAAGCGGCCTCCGCGAATGGTTAAACGCAAAAATGGCGCTGCGTGAAGGTAATATTCCTTTAGCGACCCGCTATTATGCCAGTGCGGCAAAATTCTTCCCGGAAAATGAAACGTGGGGCAACCCGATGACAGAAAGTGATTACTACCACGGTAATGAGATCATTATGCCATCATGTCGTATTGCTGGCGAGCAAGCAATTCTGGCGTTGAAGCGCGATGATTACTTGCAAGCAATGACGCTGTTTTATAAAGGCAAAGATACTTATTGGGCAGATTTAGCTGATGTGGGGGAAAGTGTATTAACGTTACAGGAGTTAAAAACGTTTGTTGATAAAAATGTACCTCCGCCCAGCCAACAGCTAAAACCCTTTAATTTGCAGTCATCTGAAAATGATTATGACAGAGAATATAGCGGTTACTTCGTTCCCCCAACGCTCATTCCAACTGACGTAAAATTACGTGCATTACTGGCCAGAAGGTTTATTCGCAATGGTCAATATCAGCAAGCCGTCAGCTACTTTGATATTCCAAATTACCGTAAAATGGCGCAGCAACTGGCAGATTTAATGGAAAAAAGCCAAAATAATAATATCAATAATCAGGAGCGCGCGCAGGCGCAATACGAGGCGGCAAGATTATTACGATATAATGGCATCGAACTCGTCGCCTATGAAATGTATCCCGACTATGCTATTACCAGCGGAGCATATTCCACACCTTATTCCTACACTAATGATAGCGGCTGGATAAGTGAGAAAGAAAACCGTCGTTTTGCTAATGCAGTACCTGACAAAAATAATCACTTTTTGCATTACCGCTGGCAAGCTGCGGAATGGGCTGGACAATCTGCCGATTTACTTCACCCCAAAACCCAGACATGGGCCGCCGTGTTATGCCATGCTGCAAGTTGGGTCAGATACCTTGATCCAGAAACCGGTGCATTAATTTATCAACGCTATGTGAAAAACGGTAAAGCTTTTGACTGGGCTGCACATTTTGGTCGTGATTGTCCAGAACCAGTGTTTAAGAAGGATCTGAAGAAATAACCTTACAGGGATGAGAAAGGCCCTCCTTACGGACTGGCGAAAACTGCTGACGCATATCATTCAGACTACGTTATTCATTACCGTTAATCCCGGCAGCGCAGAAGAAACGCTGCCGGGTTATTTATTACTGCGCGGGTGGAATATCCGAAACTTCAGGATGGACGTCATCCGTGGCTACGGATGTAGTCACAGCCGCAGTCGATGGGGCCATGATTTGATCCCATGCGGCCTGCAACTCTTTCATGTTAAATTCCGGCTCACCTTTCGGCTGCAACAGAATTAACGCCATGTCGTTCGACAGTTGCTGACGCAAATCCTGATTTAACATTTCTACCGTCAGGCTGTTGAGGAAATCCTGACGCAGTTTCTGATATTGCTCCGGCGCGATATCGACAACCTGATTTTGCAACGAACGCATCCGCTGGCCCATCAGAATATCGGTATCAGCTCGCGCATAAGCAGCAAACAATTTCTGCAACTCCAGTTTCTTTTGCGCAACCAGAGCGTTGAACTCTTCTTCCGGCAGACCTTTATCACGAACTTTCGCCAGCTCACGCGCCACCAGATTAAGGTTGCTGTTCAGCTTGTCGTTTGGTGACTCGATGTTGATGGCACACTGCGCACGCAGATACAGCACACGACAGTCAAATCCAAGACCAATGTCTTTACTGTTACTGGCGCTTAATGCTTGCTGAACGTGCCAGAACAGCGCCTCACGGGCCAGGTCCGCACGCCAGTAGCGCAGCAGTGCGGCTGATTCACGAATCGGCTGCCACGGCGTATCCCACATGATGGATAACCGGTCCTGACGTACCGCATCGGTCATAATACTCACCGCTTCCGCACGCAGAGGAGAAAGCGTCGGCACCGGAGCCGGTGTTTCACGTTTGCCTTTCAGTTCGCCAAACGTTTTGTTGATTTGGTCTACAACCGAGCGCGCATCAACGTTCCCCACCACCAGCAGCGTCATTGCATCCGGGGTGTACCATTTCTGGTAGAAATCTTTAATCTTTTCCGCTTCAACGGGTTGTTTCAGCGGATCGGCAGGATCGTGACCTAATAAAGTCGATCCCTTCAGGCGATAACGCCACCAGCCTTCTTTGGTGTCGGCAGGCCAGGTTGCCACCATGTCCTGACTTTGCAGCGCGTGGTTGATGGTTTCTGGTGTGATGGTCAGTTTGCCACTGGCATTTGCCAGATAAGAGAGCGCCTCTTTCAGCAAGTCGTTGCGGTTATTTGGCAGACTAAGATTAAACAGCGTGGTGTCGTAAGAAACGATCACCGGTGGCATCGGGCGCTTAGGGTCGATCCCCTGTTGCCACAATGAACGTGCCTGTGCCGCTTCAAGGCCACCGCTTTGCGTCAGCGCGATGCGGGGAATGGCATGACTATAACCGCTCTGTTGGGTACTTTCGGCGAGCGAACCAGTATTAACCAGCAGGCGAATTTCAACACGATCGCTGGGACGCTGGGGCGTGGTCAACACTTGCCACTGTAAACCGTTGGAGAGCGTCCCCTGTTGCCATGCTGGATCAGGCTGGAGCGCATCTGCCTGCACATAGCCAGCAGTGGCCATCACCAGCAAACCGCCCGCTAAAAGTCGAATTTTTGTGCCCTGCATGTGAACCCCTGATCAACTATCCTGGTAATAAAAGACTGCCCGTTATCGGTCAGTCTGAATAACGTTAAAAACACTTCGTGTTAGACCGCAAGAACATGGAAATGTCACGGAAGAAGTGAAATAAACCTGAACTCACCCAGGTGGTAAGTTCAGGCACAGGGGGCAATTATGCGCAAACACCCGCACTCGGGGAAGGGAGTGCGGGCATAAGAGGTGAGATTAAGAGGATAATTCGTGCGTTTTGCCTTCTGGCGCACGATTATTCAGCACATCGTCCAGTTTTTTGTGGTCCAGTTCTTTAACCCACTTAGCGACCACGATGGTTGCTACACCGTTACCGACCAGGTTAGTCAGCGCACGAGCTTCCGACATGAAGCGATCGATACCGAGGATCAGCGCTAGCCCCGCCACCGGTAAATGGCCTACGGCTGAAAGTGTCGCCGCCAGCACGATAAAGCCACTGCCCGTAACCCCTGCCGCCCCTTTAGAAGAAAGCAGCAACACGATTAATAGCGTGATTTGGTGGACGATATCCATCTGACTGTTGGTAGCCTGGGCGATAAATACCGCCGCCATCGTCAGGTATATCGATGTGCCATCAAGGTTAAACGAGTAGCCTGTCGGGATGACCAACCCCACCACCGATTTCCGGCAGCCGAGTTTTTCCATCTTGTCGAGCATACGTGGCAGCGCCGATTCGGAAGACGATGTTCCCAACACAATCAGCAGTTCTTCACGAATGTAGCGGATAAATTTGAAGATACTGAAACCGGTCGCTTTAGCGATTGAACCCAGTACCAGCACCACAAACAGGATACAGGTGATGTAGAAGCAGATAATCAGCTGCCCCAGCTGCACCAGTGTTCCGACGCCGTATTTACCGATGGTAAATGCCATCGCCCCAAACGCCCCAATCGGTGCCAGGCGCATGATCATATTGATGATGCCGAAGATGACCTGCGAGAAACTTTCGATAACGTTAAAAATCAGCTGGCCTTTGCTGCCCAGACGGTGCAGCGCAAAACCAAACAGTACGGCAAACAGCAGCACCTGCAGGATGTTACCGCTGGCAAACGCGCCAATGACGCTCGCCGGGATGACATCCATAATGAAGGCGACAATGCCCTGGTCTTTCGCCTGCGCGGCGTAAACGGCTACCGCTTTCGCATCCAGACTCGCCGGATCGACGTTCATTCCAGCACCTGGCTGTACAACGTTAACGATAATAAGACCAATAATCAGCGCGATGGTACTGACTATCTCAAAGTAAAGCAGTGCGACTGCGCCGGTACGACCGACCGCCTTCATGCTTTCCATGCCCGCAATGCCAGTGACGACGGTACAAAAGATGACGGGAGCGATGATCATCTTAATGAGCTTAACGAAGCCGTCGCCAAGCGGTTTCATTTGCTCGCCTATTTCAGGGTAGAAATGGCCAAGGAGAATACCAATGGCTATCGCTGTCAGGACCTGAAAGTAAAGGCTTTTAAACAGAGAGGTTTTCATAGGGTGTCCTTTAGTAAAACCACAGGTCTTGTAAGGTTATGGGGTACCTGCGGCCTTAAAATAACACCCAGACAACATCACAGAAATGTACCTGGATCATAATTGAAACAAAAATGTTAAAAAGTTTGAGCTGGCTCGCACAAACCAGCACTTTTTAAAGTTTTGTAATCAGTTTGGGGTAGCTATTTTTCTTCCAGGTAACTTTCTTCGAAGATTTCAATGGGAAGTGGACGTGCAAAGAGGAAGCCCTGGGCAATACCAACGCCAGCCTTTGCCAACCAGTCACGTTGTGCTTCTGTCTCTACGCCTTCAGCAATGATTTGCAGATTCAGGCTTTTCGCCAACATGATAATCGCGGCAATCATGCTGCTATCTTCCGGTAACCCATCAATGAACATTTTGTCGATTTTCAAAACGTCCACCGGGAGAGATTTCATATGCTGCAACTGACGCAACCCTGAATAGCCCATACCGAAATCATCCAGCGCCACCTGTACTCCGGCGTTGCGCAGCGGACGAAGGATTGCCACCGCCGCGTGAGGGTCATCAATGCGTCGGCTTTCTGTCACTTCCAGAATCAACGTTCCTGGCTGAACACGATAGCGCGTTAGCAGTTCCAGCATATCCGCCACCATATTCGGATGCATCAGTTGCAGCGCTGAGATGTTCACCGATAATGGCAGCATAATGCCGCGCTCCTGCCAGGCGGCAAGCAGTCGGCATGACTCTTCCAGCACCCAGTGACCGACGGTAACCATCAGTCCACAAGACTCAATACGATCAATTAACCCATCCGGTAGGTCCCAACTCCCATCCGGTTGCTGGATACGCAATAACACTTCCGCGCTGACTAACTTGCCGCTGGTCATCTCAACTTGTGGTTGTAGCCAAATCGCAAATTGATGATTTTCAAGCGCATTAAGGATATCGCTCTCTTCCGTCAGCCGCTGTTGAGCAGCTTCCATCTGCTGCGGATCATAGAACTGAATCTGATTCTTCCCTTTATGACGCGCGGTAAACGCCGCAGAAATAGCACGACCATAAAGTTGTTCGGCGGTGATATCGCCATAGAACATCGCCACGCCGATGTTACAGTGTGGGCGCAGTTGAATGCGATCAATAGGCAAGCGCTCGCTCATGATAGTGAGTACTTGCTGACCTAACGTAATAGCGTGCCACGGCTCCTGCACACCGTTGGCGATAACAGCGAAGTCATAGCCACTGACCTGCGCGAGAACCATGCGCGGCGACAGCACCGACTTGAGTTTTTCCACCAGCGTAAGTAGCAGGATTTCCCGCTGCGCCTCTTTCAGCACACCGGCGGTGTCGCGCAGGGTTTCGCAGGTGATAATCATCAGCGCAGTAGTCTGTTTACGCGTCACCACCTGTTCCAGCATCTCCATCAGCAGGGCTTTGTTTGGCAAGTCCGACACCGGGAAGCGCATCGCGTTTTCGATCTGCTCTTCATAATGACGCTGCAACAGTTGCTGGTTAAGGTTATAACTGCGCACCAGCATACCTATTTCATCGTCCTGATGCAGACGCGGCAGCGCCAGCTGATGGCCGATAATCTCTTGCGGTGGAATGGCGTTCAGCTCACGAGCAATATTGCGTAAAGGATGTAATATCAGTCGGTTAATACACCAGCTAATCGCCACTGTCAGGATGAGCGACAAAAGTAAGTAAATGGTCACTAACGTTGAGAGCGTACTCATCACGAACTTATACATGCGGAAGGAATCCGCCTGTAACACCAGATAGGCAATCGGTTGTGGGTTTGCCGGGCGCTCCAGCGAGTAAACGCCCAGCGAGATTTGCACCGGTAGTTCGAGCAGTCGGGTAACCATTACCGGCACCGGGCGTTCAGGAATAAAACTTTTACGCAGCGCCTGGAACTGGTTAGGCAGCACCACATCTGCGCGGCTGACCACGCCCGCAGGTTTGATGCTGGAGAGAATGGCCTCCGCCTGGGGAATATCCCCTTTGAGGATGGCTGAGGACAAGGGTTCGCGGACAGAACGAGCAATGCTTTCCAGTTGCGTAGCCGTGTTATAGCGATTCTGCTGTACCAGGTGGAACAGCAAAACGGTGCAAAAAACAAAGACAAACACCAGAACAACGGCCGCCACCATTGCCATCTGCTTGATTGTTAACGAACGACTAACGCGCAAATTATCTCTCCCCCGGAAATCCCAGACTGCCGCCCGAGTATACCCGATCGCAGCGGCATTAAGAGAGGCGCTATCTGAAAACTTACCAGTCGGCGTAAGGTATCAGCGGCTGTGGCGGTAAATCCATATCGCCCTGCCATCCGGCGGCAGAATACCGTACGTAGAGCAGGAAATGGCTTGGCGCATAATCTTTCGCCTGCTGGATATCAATCGCCGTGCCGACAAACCAGTTGGATGTAACGCGTCGTTCAAGTAACGCCCGCGCCGTATAGCCAAAGCCCTGGCTGCTACTGCCACCGTTGGTCTGGTCAGCGGCGTCGTCTTTCCAGTCATTCGGAATCAGGTTCATCAGCGGATAACGCGGCATGGTTTTAGTGCGCGAGTGCGAC
Source organism: Escherichia sp. E2586 (assembly GCF_005781105.1). Taxonomy (NCBI): domain Bacteria; kingdom Pseudomonadati; phylum Pseudomonadota; class Gammaproteobacteria; order Enterobacterales; family Enterobacteriaceae; genus Escherichia; species Escherichia sp. E2586. The sequence goes on along the minus strand of NZ_VATN01000018.1, from coordinate 113,017 downwards.
CATGAGCCAGACGCGCCCAGCTCCCATGACCAGTTTTCCGTGCGCTCACGCCACATCACCGGTACGGCAAACGACAGATATTCCTGCGGGCTGTAGTAGCCGCCCTGCCCAAGTGAGTACCCACTCAGGTCTTTGTCGTAATGCCAGATCATGTTGTTCAGGCCGATAGTGACGCGACGATTATTCTGGTTGATGACTTTATAGTAATAGCCCGTCATCCAGCGCACGCGCCAGTTATCTTCGACATTTTTTCCGGTTAACTGATCACCGCTAAGTGATGCCCAGACGCCGTTTGCCTCGCCTTTATCATAGCTCAGACTTAACCCCACACCATCGGCACGTACGCCGCCCCATTTTTTCCCGGTATTGCTCGGAGAGTCTTTCTGTCCGCCGAAGGCAAGTAATGAACTGGAAATAGGTCGGCGATGGGCGTTAACGGTGTAGCCAAGCGGCCCGATATCATCGCTGTAACTAACGCCACCGACCACGTCCACGACATTGAAGCCCATCGGCGTGGTGCCAATATCCCAACTCCAGACGTCATTTCGCCAGCCGACCGCCACGCTTGCGCCAGAATCCGACTGACTGCGATTGCCGCTACAATCTTGTAACGTACAGGTCCCCCAGTTGTTGTCCCACGTGCCGTCGTCGTTGGTGGAGAAACTGCCGACATTCATATTGACGAAATCGCTGCGGAAGAACATTCGTCCGTCCGCATAGGGCGCATCTACCTGCAACATGGTGGTGTGCGCTTTCAGATCGGAGTATCCGCCAGTGCCGCTCGATCCCCAGTAGTCGTGCTCCAGGGTGACGTTAAGATCCTGCTGACGATAGAGGTCCGCCGCATCGCTACGTACGCCGCGTTTCAGCCAGTCATCTTTCTCGTCGTTGCGGGTCAGTCGGGTAAAGGTGTCGTTATCCTGCGGACGCGTCGTGGTCACACCGGATGCGACCATCGCGTCTTTGTAGGTTTCCAGCGCCTGCTTTGGATCGCCCGCCTGTGCTTCAAACTTCGCACCATCGCGCAGTACCATCGCGCTTTCCATCGACGGCGGCTGAGATTTTGCCTGCGGGATCAGCTTGTTAAATGTCTGCTGCGCCGCTGCGGTATCGCCAAGCTGCGCCTGCGCCAGCGCCACGCGCCGCTGAGTGTTCAGAGAGGCGTTATCGGTGGCGGGCAGTTTCGCCAGCTGGCTACGTGCCGCCGCTTTGTCACCAGCAGCGATATCCACTTCCGTCAGACCAAGAATGGCGTCGACGTTATTCGACTCGCGCGTCAGGACGTTCTGATAAGCCGCGCGGGCGGCGGTGTAATCGCGCCGTTGCTGCGCCCAGTCGGCCAGGGTGAGATCAATGCGTGTGGAAGGTGGCTGCTGACGCAGCATCGCTTCCGCTTCGGCTTCTTTGCCGCTTTCACGCAGGCGATTGGCTGTTTCCAGCACCTGATCGCTTTGCAGTCGGTTCACCAGTTCATGAATATTGCTGTTCCACTGCGCGCGCGGCAGGCTGTTGATATGCGCCAGTGCCGCCCGGTCTTGATCATGACCGGAGAGATACAGCCCGTAGGCATAAACCTGCTCCGGGTCGTTCGGCTTCTGCTGCGCCAGATTGCGCATCAGAGTATCAGCCTGGCTGCGTTGTCCGGCCTGCCAGAGATCCTGCGAAAGTCGGTAAGTAATCCACACACTGCCGGGGTCCAGTGCCAGTCGCTGGCGCTGAAGTGCTGCTGCTTGCGCCCATTTGCCCTGTTTTTCCAGCGCTTCGGCCTGCTGTGACAAACGGTCGTTTTGCAGACTACGTTCAATATCGTCAACGCTGCGCCGCTGGCTGGCAGAGAGCGAGGCAATAAATGCTTCAGCCTTTTCCGGCGATTGCTGGCGATAAAGATTCGCCAGACCGCGCACGGCGTTGGTGTTGCCGCTGTCCATCCGCAGCGTCTGCTGATAATAACGTTCGGCTGCAGGGTAATCTTTGCGCGCCATCGCCACATCACCCAGCCCCAGCACCGCATAGCTGTCAGTATTATCTACATTGCGCGCCTGCTGGAATAACCGTTCCGCTTGATCAGGATTGTTCGCTTTAAGCGCGGCATCGCCCTGTTGGATCGCCAGCCAATAACGGTTCACTTTCAGCAGGCTGTTCCATTTGTCGTTGTTGCTGCTGTGCGGGTCCAGCGCGAGGGCTTTCTCCAGATTCGCCACCGCATTGGCGCGATCGCCTTTCTGAGAATACGCCTGGCCCAGCGCCCCCAGCGCTTCACTGTCTTTCGGGTTAGCACGCACCGCCAGTTGCAACTCGGGGATAGCTTTACCCGCCATGCCTGAATCCACCGCCGCTAAACCTTGCGCACGGGCACGGAAAGCAGGATCGGCCAGTTGTTTTTGTTGTTCTGCCAGTTGCGATTGTGCAGCAGCCACGTTGTCGCCATCGCTAAATACTGAGAGATATTTTTTCAGCGCCTGCACGCTGGCATCGCTGACAGGCATGTCTTTAATCTGCCCGTACCAGATTTTAGAAGCCCCCTCGCGCCCGGCGTTCGATTTCGCCATCTGCTCCAGTACGGCAAAACCTTCGTCACGGCGATCGCTGCTAAACAGCAATAGCGCCAGATTGTTTTGCAGGCCCGTATTGCCCGGCGTATCCGCATTGATGCGTTTTAGCTGATTAATCGCTTCGCCACGGCGAGCCGGAATTTTCGCCACGGTACTCCAGTACTCGACGGCAATGTCACCTTCCGGCGGCGCCCCGTTGAACAGTTTGTTGTAACCCGCCACGGCTTCTTCCGCATGCCCGGTGGTGGCCTGCAATCGTGCTTGTTGCAATGCCTGACGACCATCCGGCGTGGAAAGCAACATCGTCGTCCGCGACGATTTGTAAGCGTTTGAACTCGGCGCTAATTGCGACAATCGGTCGAGTTGTTTTTGCGCCCCATCAACATCACCCTGCCGTAACAGAGAGCGAAAACGGGCAGCAACGACGTCCGGGTTATTCGGATCAATAAGTTCCAGACGATACAGCGACTGCTGCACCAGGTCTTCGCGGTGAGTCGCTTCGCCAACTCGTACCTGCTCCAGTAGCTGTTGCTGGGCGGTTGGCGCCGCCTCGACCATCGGCATCACAGCCAGACCGAGGGAAAGTGTGAGGATGTTTAGTGTGAATTTGCGCATTCCTGGCCCCAGTCCGGTAATAACTCACCTTTTGTCGAGAAGCGGAAACGGTGTTGATCCCAGCCTTGTCCGAACAGGGTCAGCACATAATTGTAATAGGCATCGCTGCCAGGAAAGTTATCTGCCACACGCTGGCGCTGTACAGCCTGCGCGTCACGGTCCTGAAGAAATGGCAACATAGCCGCAGAAAAACCTACCGGCCCTTGCCCCTGCGCTTTACCCGTAGCGACATCAACTTTCTCCGGCGGATAGCCGTTCTTCTCAGTAAATGTCGCCATCGGTTTAAAACGCGCTAACAGCCGTGCTTTTTGCGGATCAGTATCTGGCATCATGCCGACCCACATATAAACGCGAATGGCGTCATAGCTGCTGATCAGCGTTTTTTCAGCTTTCAGCTGCCAGCCTTTATCTTTTTCATAACGCACCCAGTCAGGCGAAAAACCTTTCGGTGCAGTTTCCAGCAGCAAACGTTGATTCGTTTCGCGCAGCGTAGTCCAGGGCGCGCCAAAGCGGGTGAAATACTGCGCCAGCGTCGGTGGTAGATAACTCGGATTCAAACGCCAGCTGTTATTCTCGGCAAAGCCGACTTTTCCCGGTAACAGCATGGACCCCAGCCCCGGCACCGTCACCACTTCCTCTTGCGCAATGCGTTTTAACAATGCGCTGCCGATGTCGGTATAACGCTGCTCTTTCCACAATCGCCCCGCCTCAAGCAACGACCAGGCCATCCAGATATCACCATCAGAGGCCGAATTGCTGTCCAGCACTTCCCACTTGCTGTTCTCTTTTTTGCCCCACAGCCAGGCAGGCAAATGTTCGTTTAAGGCCCCCTGAGCAAGATTGTTCTGGGTCCAGTCAAGTAGGTTGTCAAATGTCGCACGATCATTAGCCGCCAGGGCAAAGAACATGCCGTAGCTTTGCCCTTCAGAGGTGGTAATTTTGCGTGCATCACTGGGGTCAATGACGCGCCCTTCCTGACTGATGTAATCCTTTTTGAACTGCTCCCAGGCAGGCCAGTTGCAGGCTGCCTGAACACTGAAGGCAGCCAACAGCAGCATCGTCACGATCCCACTACGCAAAACTTTCATCATCGATTACTCATTATCCGGATTAAGACGACGACGGCTGATGATGCGCAGCAGACGCCACAGTACCCATGCCAGTAGCACCACGCTGATTGCCGCCAGTATCGCCAGCAGAATCGGATGGTTCGCCAGTGCGTACCATAAACGTTCAAACCACGGCAGATGACCGACGTAATAGACGTCGCCAACGCGCAGGCTGTTAACACCGGACTCGCGAATCACCGCTACGGAACCAAACATAGTGGCGCGTTTACCGCTGTCGTTCACCGCATCGTTGAGCATCTCGTAACCGCGTGGACTATCCGCCAGTAACGCAATTACGCTGCGCTGGTCGTTATACGGTGACTGGAAGCCAATCACCGCCGCCATCGCACCAGAAGAGGTCAGCGTGGACTGAGTTTCTGCTGCGCGGTCGTTTTCGTCAGGTACAATGCCGGGGAACGGAGTCTGGCGCATCGGCGTTTTCACCCAGCTTTCGGTAGCCTGCACCAGCAGATCGATCTGCTTGTCATCTTTTAACTTGTCCGGGATACCGCCAATTATCATGATATCGGCGTCTTTCCCCTGAATGGTGCTGCCATCATCGGTCACCGTCAGGTTGATCGCCGGGAAGCCCGTCTGTGCACCAATAAAGCCCACCGTATTAAGCAGTGTTTCCATCTGCGCTTCGTTTGGTGTTTTTGGCATCACGGTAATGGTTTGCGACAAATCCGCCATCCGGCTGAACGGGAAGCCCGCATTAGCAAACGCGCGCAGATCCGGCATCGGGATGAAGTGGTAATACTTCGAGAAGTCGATGGTAGAGTCGTCACCAATCACGACGTGATTCTGCACCGGCTGGAAGGTAATACAGTTATCCACCGAACCACCCGGCATTGGGTTCATATACTCAAAATCGAAACGCAACTGGTTGGTCGCCCCCAGTTTCAGCGCCGGAATGGAGACATCGGTTTTACCATCCAGCAAACCTTGCAACACCGGGATCCGCAGCAGCAGGCGGTTCGCCTCCTGTTTACTGCTCAGGTTGAAAGATTGCAGGAACTGGTTGTTCAGGCTGATATCCATCCGCGAGCTATCTTTCACCGGCGGCATGGTGTAGCGATAGTTGATATCCATATCGATACCGGTGCTGCGCATCAGGTAGAGATCTGGCGGCAAGTTCAGCGAGATATTAATCGCTGCCGGCTCCAGCCCGCTGGACTGTAACTGTTCTTCATAGGTTTTCAGCTCACCAAAGGTGACCGGACGATCGGTTCGCACCCAGTTTGGCGCATCGTACGGTTTACGTGGCAATAGCGGTTTAACATCGTTCACCACTACGCTGTCACCGCGGAACAAAATATTGCCCTGAGCGATGCCTTTCGCCGCCTGCAATAGATCTTTGTCATCACGCCCAAAGACCACCAACAATTTGACGTAAGGATTCTCCGGATGGTTGATCATCTCAATCACCGGGGCTTTTACTGCCGGATGATCGCGCAGGAAGTCCGGTCGCTTGTCATTGGTCGCAAAGACAATCGCATTGCGGTCCGGAAGCTGATTATAGAGTACCGGGAAGTTCTGTCCGCGCCAGCCAGAACGCGAACCAAACCACGACGCAACAATCGCCGAAGCCTGTTGCAGACCAACATCCGGCGCACCAGCAAAAACTATCGGCAACGTATTGGCTCGGTTATCCCTCGGGTCGAAAAACGGAATCGGGAAGTGCGACAGATCATTTTTCACATTCAGTGATTGATATGTCAGATCCAGTCCGCTACTGCGTCCAACATCCAGCCAGAGCGTTGTGCTGGCCGGGTTTTCACAGACATCCTGATAATGACCAACAAACTCCAGCCGCACGCGGTTGAAGTCGGTGATAAACAGCGGATTAATCGGCATTTGCGCCAACGTCTTTTTACCCAACTGCTCTTTGGTCACTGGCAGCACGCCCATCAACTCATCGTTCAGATAGACTTTCAACTGCGACTGTATCGGCAGCAGTGATGGCGACGGCGTATATTCAAGGTTAAGCATCGCCTTCGTCACTACTTCATCACTGCGCATACCAAACTCTATGCTGCCGTTCGGGTTAATGCCACGCAGTACCATGCTACCCGGCGGCGGCGCGATTTGCGCAAAGGTCAGCTTCACATCGCGCGAAGGGCCATTCTGCGCCACGATGGGCGCGTCCGCGCCCTGCACGCCTGGCATCACCTGTCCGACCCGCGGATTTTGCTCCGCCTGGGCAGGCACAGTTGGCTCAGCATTGATCAGTGGTTGCGTCGTCGGTGTCGCCTGCGTCATGAAAGAGGGGAACGCACTCATCCCCATAGCCACTGCACAAATCCAGAATAGTTTTCTTTTCATCGCGTTATCATCATTGTTGAGCCAAAGCCTGATCCGATGGTTGTACCGTTTCGCTCCGCTCCGGGCGACGCGGAATGAACGAAACAACCCAGGAAACCAGAGAAGTCAGCACACGGAAAATGCCCTTCACCGAAGAAGGCGCAAACTCCGCCAGATGGCGGTAGCCACGGAAGCCGAGCTTCAGAATATCCAGCAGACTTTCCAGCGGCTTATCTTCCGGGTAGCTGTCCTGCCAGAGCGCCCATGTATCCGCACGGGCAAACGTACACTGCACAAAATCGATATGTTGCTGGGTAGTGAGCGGCATCAATTGCAGCCCCACTTCGTTACCCATCACGCGCGCAACCTGAGTCGGGAAGGCATACTCTTGCTGACCGCGTTTGAGCAGCAGATTCACTTTCTGTCCTTCCAGAATCTGCGCCTGACCGTTGATCTTGATCCCCAGGCCGCCGTCAGAGAAGTCCTGAACGGTGCAGGAGAAAAGATGCCCATCTTCCCGGGCAATCGCCGCTGGCATGGTCATCTCAACACGGTGTGAACGACGTACCTGCTTGCTTTCTACCGATACCGCTACTGCGCCGCCGAGAATAATCAGGTTGTAGAACACCCAAACCATACTAACGACCACGGTGAGCATTTCAGTCGGCGGGCCATAGAAGTAACGCCAGATGCCGACAGCAACACCGACCAGGTTGAGTAATACGAGGAAGATGTACGGTCGCGAGATCACCCAGTCGACGTACTCTTCCTCCACCAGACCACCTTTGGCGGTGACGTTAAATTTGCCTTTGTGCGGGTTAATCAGCGCCACCAGCGTCGGCGGGGCGATATACCAGGCGAGCACCGTCTCGTAGATTTCACTCCAGAAGGAGTGGCGATATTTACCCTGAATCTTCGAGTTGGTCAGGCTGGCGTGAATCATATGCGGCAGCACAAACAGGGCAATCATCAACGCAGGCGCGTAAATGATGTAGGCGTGCAGCAGCAGGAACGCCAGCGGTGCGGTCAGGAAGATCAGCCGTGGAATCCCCGACAAGAAGTGGAACATAGCGTTGACGTAGCACAGCCGCTGAGCGAACTTCAGTCCTTTACCAGTAAGCGGGTTATCAAGACGGAAGATTTGCACCATTCCACGCGCCCAACGGATACGTTGCCCAATGTGCGCCGAAAGGCTTTCAGTCGCCAGCCCCGCCGCCTGGGGAATACGCATATAAGCGGAAGTGTAGCCACGACGGTGTAAACGCAGAGAAGTATGCGCATCTTCAGTCACGGTTTCGACCGCGATGCCGCCAATCTCGTCCAACGGCTTACGACGAATCACCGCACAGGAACCGCAGAAGAAAGTGGCATCCCACATGTCATTACCGTCCTGCACCAGACCGTAGAACAGCGTGCCTTCGTTCGGCGTTTTACGAAAACGCCCCAGGTTGCGTTCGAACGGATCTGGTGAGAAGAAGTGGTGAGGCGTCTGCATCATCGCCAACTGCTTTTCTTTCAGGAACCAGCCCATGGTCATTTGCAGGAACGAGCGTGTGGGAACGTGGTCGCAGTCGAAAATCGACACGAACTCGCCTTTGGCATATTTCAGTGCATTGTTGATGTTGCCTGCTTTCGCATGTTCATGCGTCGTTCGGGCGATATATTTCACCCCCACGTTTTGCGCAAACTGGCGAAACTCTTCCCTGCCGCCGTCATCGAGGATCCAGATGTTGAGTTTGTCTTTCGGCCAGTCGATACCCAGCGAAGCATAAATGGTATTTTTCACCACGCTGAGATCTTCGTTGTAGGTCGGTACAAAGATATCCACCGACGGCCATTGCGACATGTCTTTCGGCAGCGGTACTGGCTGACGATTCAGTGGCCATACCACCTGGAAGTAGCCAAGCACCAGCACAATCCACGCATAAGTTTCCGCAAATAGCAGGATTAAGCCACATACCAGGCTGACCGGATCATCCCAGTTCAACGTCGAGGTATATCGCCACCAGATATAGCGACACGAAACAGTCAGCGACAGCACAATCAACATCAACGCCGAGAAGCGCCCTGGCATACGCCGCACCATTAGCGCCACGCCCCACAGCAACATCAGGAAGATAAATTGCGACAACGGGTTAAAAGGCTGAGTGACGCAAATTAGCGCCAGAATCAGCGAGAAAGTCACAATAACACCAAGAATAAAACGCCGTGCTCCGGCGCTCAGATGGCCAAGTTCTTTTTTCTCATCAAGATGTTGCGTGTTCTGGCTGACACGTTCTGGTAGTTTGTCCATCCATTGATGGTAACGCCCACGGATATTCTGCAGGCCAGAAAATGCCCGCCAGCGTGGTTTTGGCGTCTCTCTGCGTGAAGCGCCGATCAACAACCAGCAAGTCTGAATGACATAACGGACTGGATCCAACGGGCACGGACGCGAAGCGTTGATATGTGGGTAAAGGTTTTTATGTTCTGCGCGGATACGCTGCCAGCGCGGGTGTTCAAGCGGAATGAACACCCAGGCCAGGATCAGCCAAAAACAGCCAAGCGTCGCGCTGAAAGCCGATGCGCCGTGACGACGATAATCCCGATAACGCCCGATAAGACGCGCGTTGACCGGCGGGATAAGCAACCACCGGGTCAAGATACTCATGACGCGCTCCCGACTGGCTTTTTCAGACCGGAATAGTTCAACAGGCACCAGTTTGCCAGCGTCAGAACTTCCTCCGCCGCCAGCGCATCACTGCGGTATTCACCTAACGGCTGTTTCGCCGCCAGGCATTCAGCCATCGCTTCATCGCGATGAATCAACATTGGCAGTAACCGGCGCTGGCTTTGCAACCACAACTGGTAAATATCTTCCTGTACCTGGCTGCCAATGCGGAAATCATTAATCAATATATGCGCGCCAGCAGGCAATGCTTGCTGATGCAGCCGAATATGGCAGTTAGCATCCACTTTAACGATTGCCAGCGAGTGATCGCACAGGCTCAGGATTTGATGCGTTATCTGCGAGGCGTCGCGCGGTAAGTCGATCAAAATCCATTGATAACGCCCACTGGCCTGCAGCTGCTGCAAGCCTTCGCAAATTGCACCCAACTGAGTTTGCCAGTGCTGGGGATTCTCTTGCTCTTCAATGGTTAACTGACCAAAAGGCAGCAGATCGAGCTGAGAGGTATAGCGCATCCCGGCATCTCGCCAGTCCTGACCATCCAGTATGGCTCTGGCCCAGCCCTGACGATGGGTAAAATCAACGTTGAACGACAAGCGCAACAAATTGTCCGGGCAGGCATCAACCACCAGGACATTTTCTCCCAACATTTGCAATGCCCAGGCCAACGCGGCGGTGATGGTTGTTGTACCCACACCTCCCCGCACCCCCTGTAATCCCAGTACGGCCATTCACTACTCCCCTACTTCTGTTGCGCAAACTCAGCCAACAATGGCCAGCGTTTTAACGCCGCTGCTAACTGCTCACGCTGAGAAATATCGGCATAATCGATATCAGGCAGTGAAAACGCCTGCTTTAACGCCAAAATATCATTCTGAAAGATATAGCCTATCGCGGGATCAGGCAGAGTATCCTGTTCGTTGTTATTCATTATGCTTAATCTCGATAAAATATACCCGCCACGCATCAGTCAATTCTAATCGACAGAATTTTGCCCGTATAATGCCAGACGGCAATACGTAATCCGTTCATTTTTTAACTTTCATGTACGCAACTAACGAAAGTAAAAAACGAAAAGACTGATATCATAAGGCTTCCAGCCTGCTAAATTGATTCACATGCTAAATCTGATAAGTTTTAATTTCAATGGTAGGTTTATTTCTTAGCTTTCGCTAGTAAACTAATAATCAGACAAAATGGTGACTTGAGGGACGTTGTGGACCCTGTATTCTCTATCGGTATCTCATCTTTGTGGGATGAGTTGCGGCATATGCCAGCAGGCGGCGTCTGGTGGTTTAACGTCGATCGTCAAGAAGATGCTATCAGCCTTGTGAATCAAACGATGGCTTCTCAAGCTGAAACCGCGAAAGTCGCGGTCATTAGCATGGATAACGATCCCGAAAAAACCTTCAAATTAGATGATTCTCACGGACCGGAAAAAATAAAATTATTTTCAATGCTAAATCATGAAAAGGGGCTATACTATTTGCCCCGTGATTTACAATGTTCTATTGATCCCGAAAATTATCTTTTCATTCTTGTTTGTGCCAATAATGCATGGCAAAACATTCCAACTGAGCGGCTTCGTTCATGGCTGGATAAAATGAACAAGTGGAGCAGATTATACCATTGCTCACTGCTGGTAATTAATCCAGGAAATAATAACGATAAACAATTTTCATTGTTGCTGGAGGAATACCGCTCACTTTTTGGGCTTGCCAGTTTGCGTTTTCAGGGCGATCAACATCTGCTGGATATCGCCTTCTGGTGCAACGAAAAAGGGGTTAGCGCCCGTCAGCAACTCATCGTTCAGCAGCAAGAGGGTATCTGGACGTTAGTTCAGCGTGAAGAAGCGGAGATCCAACCACGCAGCGATGAAAAACGCATTCTTAGCAATATTGCTGTGCTGGAAGGCGCCCCCCCTTTATCAGAACACTGGCAACTGTTCGACAACAACGAAACTCTGTTCAATGAAGCCCGGACTGCACAGGCTGCAACCGTCGTTTTCTCTTTACAGCAAAATGGGCAAATTGAACCACTGGCCCGCAGCATTCATACCCTGCGTCGCCAGCGTGGTAGTGCGATGAAGATCCTCGTGCGGGAAAATACCGCCAGCCTGCGTGCCACGGATGAACGTTTGTTGTTGGCCTGCGGTGCGAATATGGTGATTCCGTGGAATGCTCCGCTCTCCCGTTGTCTGACGATGATTGAAAGCGTGCAAGGGCAGAAGTTCAGCCGCTATGTTCCGGAAGATATCACTACCCTGCTATCCATGACCCAACCGCTGAAACTGCGCGGTTTTCAAAAGTGGGATGTGTTCTGTGAGGCGGTCAATAACATGATGAATAACACGTTGTTGCCTGCTCATGGTAAAGGCGTGCTGGTCGCTTTACGCCCAGTACCGGGCATCCGCGTTGAGCAAGCCCTGACGCTGTGCCGTCCAAATCGCACTGGCGACATTATGACCGTTGGTGGAAATCGACTGGTCCTGTTCCTCTCATTCTGCAGGATCAACGATCTGGATACTGCGTTGAATCACATTTTCCCGTTACCTACCGGCGATATTTTCTCTAACCGCATGGTCTGGTTTGAAGATGACCAAATCAGCGCCGAGCTGGTGCAAATGCGTCTGCTGGCCCCGGAACAATGGGGGGTGCCACTGCCTTTAACTCAGGCCTCCATGCCGGTAATCAATGCCGAGCATGATGGGCGTAACTGGCGACGAATACCGGAACCGCTGCGACTGTTGAGTGATCCTGTGGAGCATTCATCATGATGACCATCAGCGATATCATTGAAATCATTATCGTTTGTGCGATTGTTTTTTTCCCGCTGGGCTATCTGGCGCGCCATTCCCTACGGCGCATTCGTGACACCCTGCGTTTGTTATTTGCGAAACCTCGTTATGTAAAACCGGCCGGTACGTTACGCCGTGCAGAAAAAGCCAGGGCTACCAAAAAATGACTCAATTTACCCAAAATACCGCTATGCCTTCTTCCCTCTGGCAATACTGGCGCGGCCTTTCTGGCTGGAACTTTTATTTTCTGGTTAAGTTCGGCCTGTTGTGGGCGGGCTACCTTAACTTCCATCCGCTACTCAATCTGGTATTTGCCGCGTTCCTGCTGATGCCGATTCCGCGCTACAGCCTGCATCGCCTGCGCCACTGGATCGCCCTGCCAATCGGCTTTGCCCTCTTCTGGCATGATACCTGGCTACCTGGCCCGGAAAGTATTATGAGCCAGGGGTCACAAGTGGCAGGCTTTAGTCCCGATTATTTAATCGATCTGGTCACGCGCTTTATTAACTGGCAGATGATTGGTGCTGTCTTTGTTTTGTTAGTGGCCTGGTTATTCTTGTCGCAATGGATTCGCATCACCGTTTTTGTGGTCGCCATTCTGGTATGGCTGAACGTACTTACGCTGGCTGGTCCAAGTTTCTCCCTGTGGCCAGCCGGTCAACCGACCACCACGGTAACAACGACGGGCGGTAACGCTGCGGCAACAGTCGCGGCAACCGGCGGCACGCCAGTAGTTGGAGATATGCCAGCGCAAACTGCACCACCGACAACCGCAAACCTCAATGCCTGGCTGAATAATTTCTATAACGCCGAGGCGAAACGTAAATCGACCTTCCCATCCGCGCTGCCAGCGGATGCGCAGCCATTTGAGCTTCTGGTGATTAATATCTGTTCGCTTTCATGGTCGGATATTGAAGCTGCCGGATTAATGTCACATCCGTTGTGGTCGCATTTTGATATTGAGTTCAAGAATTTCAACTCTGCAACCTCATACAGCGGTCCGGCGGCGATTCGTCTGCTGCGCGCCAGTTGCGGTCAGCCATCGCACACCAATCTGTATCAACCAGCAAATAATGACTGCTATCTGTTCGATAACTTGTCAAAACTGGGCTTTACCCAGCACCTGATGATGGGACATAACGGCCAGTTTGGCGGCTTCCTGAAAGAAGTTCGCGAAAACGGCGGTATGCAGACCGAATTGATGGATCAAACAAATCTTCCCGTCATTTTGCTGGGCTTTGATGGTTCGCCGGTTTATGACGATACTGCCGTGCTTAACCGCTGGCTGGACGTTACCGAAAAAGATAAAAACAGCCGTAGCGCCACGTTCTACAACACGCTTCCACTGCATGACGGCAACCATTATCCGGGCGTCAGCAAAACAGCGGATTACAAAGCGCGAGCGCAGAAGTTCTTTGATGAACTGGACGCCTTCTTTACTGAACTGGAGAAATCGGGTCGTAAAGTGATGGTCGTCGTAGTACCGGAACACGGTGGCGCGTTGAAAGGTGACAGAATGCAAGTTTCTGGTTTGCGTGATATCCCCAGCCCGGCAATCACTGATGTACCGGTTGGCGTGAAATTCTTCGGCATGAAAACACCACATCAGGGCGCACCAATTGTCATCGACCAACCAAGCAGCTTCCTGGCAATCTCTGATCTGGTGGTTCGCGTTCTCGACGGCAAGATTTTCACCGAAGACAATGTTGACTGGAAAAAACTCACTAGTGGATTACCACAGACTGCGCCTGTTTCCGAGAACTCGAATGCGGTGGTCATTCAATATCAAAATAAACCGTATGTTCGCCTGAACGGTGGCGACTGGGTGCCTTATCCGCAGTAATTACGAAAAAGGCCGCAGAGTTTCCCCCTGCGGCCTGGACCGGGCGCAAATTGCCATTACGGCAGCCTGACGCCCGCATGACATATTACTTCCGCTTATTCAGCCAGCTCACGATCAGGCTGGCAAGAATGCCAGCAATGACCGGAGCCGCTAAATCATGCCAGAAGGCCATGCTCAACTCTGCGAGCGTCATATAGCCGCCTCTGTTGTAATGACAACGTTTCGCGGCTATCCTTGAGTCGTCTAGTTTCAAGAATGGCCCCCGTGATGTTGTCAGGTGCATACCTGCAGCGTGCGGGGGTTTTCTCTCTCCAGCAACCAATGCCACCAGGGATCAAGCCCCCCGCAACATTGCGCCTCACCGGAACCTTCCGGCTTGCCGCTGATTCTACGACCATTTTTGTGCTTCGAAATCCATCACTTCTTCACTCTGTGCTGCGCATTCCGCAGAATATTATCCACTTGCAACCGTTGCATTTTTCTTACGAAAAAGGCCGCAGAGTTTCCCCCTGCGGCCTGGTCCGGGCGCAAATTGCCATTACGGCAGCCTGACACCCGCATGGCATATTACTTCCGCTTATTCAGCCAGCTCACGATCAGGCTGGCAAGAATGCCAGCAATGACCGGAGCCGCTAAATCGTGCCAGAAGGCCATGCCCAACTCTGCGAGCGTCATATAGCCGCCTCTGTTGTAATGACAACGTTTCGCGGCTATTCTTGAATGGTCTAGATGCAAAAATGGCCCCCGTGATGTTGTCAGGTGCATACCTGCAATGTGCGGGGGTTTTCTCTCTCCAGCAACCAATGCCACCAGGGATAAAGCCCCCGCAACATTGCGCCTCACCGGAATCTTCCGGCTTGCGGCTGATTCTACAGCTGTTTTTCTGCTTCGAAATCCGTCACTTCTTCACTCTGTGCTGCGCATTCCGCAGAATATGACCGGCTTGCAACCGTTGCATTTTTCTTACGAAAAAGGCCGCAGAGTTTCACCCCTGCGGCCTGGTCCGGGCGCAAATTGCCATTACGGCAGCCTGACGCCCACGTTGCATATTACTTCCGCTTATTCAGCCAGCTCACGATCAGGCTGGCGAGAATGCCAGCAATGACCGGAGCCGCTAAATCATGCCAGAAGGCCATGCTCAACTCTGCGAGCGTCATATAGCCGCCTCTGTTGTAATGACAACGTTTCGCGGCTATCCTTGAGTTGTCTACTATCAAGAATGGCCCCCGTGATGTTGTCAGGTGCATACCTGCAACGTGCGGGGGTTTTCTCTTTCCAGCAACCAATGCCGCCGGGGATAAAGCCCCCGCAACATTGCGCCTCACCGGAATCCTTCCGGCTTGCCGCTGATTCTACGATTGCGTTTTACCGTCAGCATCTGGCAATTTTCCTCACTGCGTGATGCCTTCCAGCTTAATTTCTTTGTTTACAATAGTTGCAGTTCATATCCGAGCTGACTCCAGACTGGTAGTGAAATGCGCAATTTTGTAGAATTGCGCCTCCTCGCAATCTCCCCAGTGAATCTGTTGTCTCATTCGTTACACACTGCGTATTCAACTTCTCTACCAGTTGCGCAAGAGAAGCTGGGGTTATTCATTTTTACGAGGCTGACTTCTTTCTGGACAGGACTTTATGCAGCACAACACACAACCATTACACGATCACAAATTGCCGTTTACGCGCTACGACTTCGGCTGGGTTTTATTATGTATAGGAATGGCGATTGGTGCCGGAACCGTGCTGATGCCGGTACAAATTGGCCTGAAGGGGATTTGGGTATTTATTACCGCTGCAATCATTGCTTATCCGGCAACCTGGATAGTGCAGGACATTTATTTAAAGACACTTTCAGAAAGTGATTCCTGTAATGACTATACAGATATTATCAGTCATTACCTGGGCAAAAACTGGGGAATTTTCCTCGGGGTTATCTACTTTTTGATGATTATCCACGGGATTTTTATCTACTCTCTCTCCGTGGTTTTCGACAGCGCCTCATACCTGAAAACCTTCGGTTTAACCGATGCCGATCTTTCACAATCTCTACTTTATAAAGTCGCTATTTTCGCCGTACTGGTGGCGATTGCGTCTGGTGGTGAAAGGTTGCTATTTAAGATCTCCGGGCCAATGGTGGTGGTCAAAGTCGGCATTATTGTCGTGTTCGGTTTTGCGATGATCCCGCACTGGAATTTCGCCAATATAACCGCCTTCCCACAAGCCTCCGTATTTTTCCGCGACGTCCTGCTCACCATTCCATTTTGTTTCTTCTCTGCGGTATTTATTCAGGTGCTTAACCCGATGAATATTGCCTATCGTAAACGGGAAACAGATAAAGTACTGGCAACTCGGCTCGCGCTGCGTACCCACCGGATTAGCTATATCACGCTCATCGCGGTGATCCTGTTTTTTGCCTTTTCGTTTACCTTCTCAATTAGCCACGAAGAAGCCGTTTCTGCCTTTGAACAAAATATCTCGGCACTGGCACTAGCCGCGCAGGTGATCCCCGGGCATATCATTCATATCACCTCTACGGTGCTGAATATCTTTGCCGTACTGACCGCATTCTTTGGCATTTACCTCGGTTTCCACGAGGCCATTAAAGGCATTATTCTCAATCTGTTAAGCCGAATTATTGATACCCAGAAAATTAACTCGCGTATGCTGACTCTGGCAATTTGCGCTTTTATCGTCATTACGTTGACGATTTGGGTTTCGTTTCGTGTATCGGTGCTGGTGTTCTTTCAGTTAGGAAGCCCGTTATATGGCATTGTGTCGTGCCTGATTCCGTTTTTCCTGATCTCTAAAGTTTCACAACTGAAAAAACTACGCGGGCTAAAAACATGGCTTATCCTGTTTTATGGCATTTTGCTGTGCTTTTCGCCGCTGTTGAAGCTGATTGAGTAAAAGTAACGGGGGCTGCTCACAGCAGCCCCAGACGATGTCGATAGCATTTCAGTACAGCCTGGATATGCTCCTGAGTCATAAAGGACTGTTCATACGTTTCCATAACAATGGCATTTTCTTTACGTATATCCTGAAAGAGTTTTTCCAGCAATCTGGGCGCTAATCCCATCGATTCACCCAACAGCAAAAAGTCCTGCCCGATATACTCACCATAATCACTTTCAAATCCAGGAGCCAGTTCCCGACCGCCTTCTTCTCGCATCAATAACGGCAGCGCCAGATAGTTTGAGAGAAAATATTCCGGATTGGGAGCGATAGAAACAAAGTCATACACCGGCGCTAACGCTGGCGTCAAACCATCGGAGTACACTAAGCCAAAGTTTCGTAAATGCATGTCGTTATTACCCAGCAACCAGGCGTAAACAATGCGACGAAAGAGATCGATTTTAAATGCGATGTTGTCGTTAACATGGGCAATTAAAAATCGGGCCAGCGTTTCATAGCTGACGTATTGCTCGTTATCATTTCCCGTTTTGCCATATTTATCTGTAATCTGCATCGCACCATCAAGCTGCTCCTGATGCACTGGCTGCCCCTTGTCATCCCGGTCATAGCGCCGGATAACAAACGCGTATTCAAGCTCCTCCTCTGATTGTGGTGCAAAACTCAGCAGGCCATGCACAGGTACGTCAAATCCCAAACGAGACATCAATGTCATTGTTGCATGTTCATTTTCGGCCAAACCGGGAAAGTCGGCTGGAGAGGGCTTAAGGATAAAATTTCCCTGATGATCTACGACGCGGAACTCTCCTTCATCCAGCACTAATTGCAATTTGGGCTGGTAACCGGAAATACTCATCCCTTTTTGTTGACGCGGAAGTTCCTGCACAAACTGAGTTCGCGTAAACCCCAGCCGAGGATTCAATTTTGCAGTGCCGCTCAGGCGCTTCAACCCTTGTGTCGAATATCCGCGCTGTTCGTCACGTTCATTCAGCGGCGTTAACAGAATGCGACAATTCGCCATTATTCCTCCCAAGGTAAAATCTGGATTGCCCCCAGCAGATTCTTGCCGTTATCAATAAGCATTCCCAGCGGATCGTTTTCGTCACGATGCTGTATCTGGCTGTAGCGTTGACGCAGCCATCCTTCTGGCGCCAGTGAGGCAAAATAAGGATGCAACTTCTCACTAGGAAACTGACGCTGTGCGACGGGCAGACTGATTGAGATTGCCGGTCCGTGGTAATCCGGGGCGTACTGAAACAAAAAACCACTGTCGTTCTGAGAGAGTTCACCCACTACCTGACCATAGAGCAACACTTTCACTCGTCGATGCATAGTTTCACTCCAAGAACGTTCGCCACCGCAAACACACTGCCGAATTTAACCTGTTCAGGATCCTTAAAAAGTCGCTTTAACGTGGACGTTGAGATCCCCGTTTGTAGTTCAAGTGTGTATAAATCAATGCCCAATTCTTTGCGACGTGCGTTCAGTTGTTCCCCCAAATGACGAGGAGTCTCAATGGTCCGGAGGGGGCGTGGTTGACTAATATTCGGCCCCTGAATAAGTTTCTTCTGCAACTCCTGGAGCTGGTCGCCGATCGCTTTCAACTCTTGAGCCAGATTCTGTGACCCCGTGTAGATCATTAAAGAACCTTTCAATTGATTAAAGACAAAAAAAGATCATTTATGGTTAAAGAAGTTCGTTAAGCATCACAAATGAACTATTTTTTATTAATTATTATAATTTAGCTCATATATAATCCACTGGCAACAGCAATGGTCAAAAAAGATCTATAAGTGATAGTTAAAGTACAAGAAGGTCATATTTGACATGAGACCAGCATGAAAGCCGGTCTCATCGGGTGGGTTATACAGCAGGCTTCTGCGGATTTTCATCCTGATCAACAGCAAAGCAGGCAACCAGTTGACCGCCGTAGTCTTTTAGCTGCGGCTGCAACTGGGTGCAGGGGCCGAAGCGTCGACGACAGCGGGCGTTGAAGGCGCAGCCCGGCGGTGGATTCAGCGGGCTTGGCAGTTCACCGGTGAGTTTGATGCGCTCGCGGCGATCGTCCGGGTTCAGGCGCGGCGTCGCAGAGAGCAGTGCCTGAGTATACGGATGGCGCGGGTTATTAAAGATTTGGTCCTTCGTTCCCTTCTCCACGCAGCGGCCCAGGTACATTACCATCACTTCATCAGCAATGTGCTCCACCACCGACAGGTCGTGGGAGATAAAGACATAAGACAGCCCCAACTCCTGCTGCAAATCCATCATCAGGTTCAGCACCTGCGCGCGCACCGAAACGTCCAGCGCGGAAACCGGCTCATCGGCAATCACCACATCCGGGTCGAGCATCAGACCACGGGCAATGGCGATACGCTGACGCTGACCGCCGGAGAACATGTGCGGATAGCGGTCGTAATGCTCGGTTTTCAGGCCGACTTTCGCCATCATCGACAGCGCTTTTTCCCGACGCTGTTCTTTGCTTAAGCTGGTGTTAATAAGCAGCGGCTCTTCGAGAATTTGCCCGACTTTTTTACGCGGATTCAGTGAACCATAGGGGTTCTGGAAGACGATCTGGATTTTCTGCCGACGCAGCTTCTGCGCCTGCGGATCGTGCTTGAGCAAATCCTGCCCCTGATAATACAGTTCACCGCCGGTGGGCGTTTCAATCATCGTCAGTAACCGACCAAGCGTCGATTTACCGCAACCGGATTCACCTACTACCGCCAGCGTTTTGCCACGTTCAAGGTTAAACGAAACGCCATCCAGCGCCTTCACCAGACGTTCCGGCGCGAACATGCCTTTCTTCACCGGATAATGTTTTTTCAGGTCGATAGCCTGCAACAGCGGTTGTTGCGAGGTGGCCTCTTGCGTACTCATAGTGTCGGCCTCCCGGCATCATCAAGTGGGTAATGGCATTTGGACTGACGCCCGTCAGCGAGCATATTCAGCGCCGGTTCTTCAGCGCGGCATTTGTCTGTCGCATAGGGGCAACGCGGGTTAAGCAGGCAGCCGTTCGGGCGGTCGTATTTGCCTGGAACGACGCCAGGCAACGATGCCAGACGTTCTTTGTCCTGAGCAAATTCCGGCAATGCACGCAGCAATGCCTGAGTATACGGGTGACGCGGCGCACGGAAGATGGCGTGGGCATCACCTGTTTCCACCACCTGGCCTGCATACATCACGATGATTTTATGCGCCGCCTCCGCCACCAGCGCCAGGTCATGAGTGATCAACACCAGCGCCATGTTCTCTTTCTGCTGCAACTCCAGCAGCAGTTCGATGATTTGCGCCTGAATGGTCACGTCCAGCGCGGTAGTCGGCTCATCGGCAATCAGCAGTTTTGGCCGACAGGCAATTGCCATAGCGATCATTACACGCTGGCTCATGCCGCCGGAAAGCTGATGCGGATAAACGTCTAAACGCGAGGCCGGGTCAGGAATGCCGACCTGATTCAGCAGGTCAATCGCCCGCTGACGGCGGGTACTTTTGTTACCGCCCTGATGCACCTTAATCGCTTCCATGATCTGGAAACCCACGGTGTAACACGGGTTAAGGCTGGTCATCGGGTCCTGGAAGATCATTGCCACTTCGGCGCCCACCAGATTGCGGCGCTCTTTTTCTGAGATACGCTGCAAATCCTGGCCGTTAAACTCCAGCTTTTCTGCCATCACGCGGCCCGGATAATCAATCAGCCCCATAATCGCCAGTGAACTGACCGACTTACCAGAGCCAGACTCCCCAACAATCCCGACCACTTCGCCCTGTTTTACGCTGTAGCTGATGCGGTCTACGGCGCGGAACGGTGCGCTTTCGTCGCCGAAATGCACCGATAATTTATCTATATTTAATAACGCCATCTCGAACCTCTTACTGCTTCAGTTTGGGATCGAGCGCGTCACGCAGACCGTCACCCATCAGGTTAAATGCCAGCACCGTCAGCAGGATCGCCAGACCCGGGAAGGTCACGACCCACCAGGCGCTTTGCGCGAACTGCAACACATCGGAGAGCATGGTGCCCCACTCCGGTGTTGGCGGCTGCGCCCCCATGCCGAGGAAACCAAGAGCAGCCATATCGAGAATGGCGTTAGAGAAACCGAGCGACGCCTGAACAATCAACGGTGCAAGGCAGTTGGGAAGAATATTGATAAACATCTGGCGCAGCGCCCCGGCACCTGCCACGCGAGACGCGGTGACGTAATCGCGATTCACCTCCACCAGCACGGCGGCGCGAGTTAAGCGCACATAGTGCGGCAAGGCAACGAAGGTCAGCGCCAGCGCGGCGTTACCAATCGACGGGCCGAAGATAGCCACCAGCACCAGCGCCAGCAGCAGGCTTGGCAGCGCCAGCATGATATCGACCACGCGCATGATGATGTTATCGACCAGGCCGCCAAAGTAACCGGCGATCAGGCCGAGAATAACGCCCATAATCAGCGATAACACCACCACCAGACAGCCAACCAGCAGCGACAAGCGCGCGCCGTACATCAGGCGTGACATAACGTCACGACCGACGTCATCTGTACCGAGCAAGTGCGCCATGCTGCCGCCTTCCTGCCAGGCTGGCGGGGCGAGTAGCGCATCGCGGAACTGTTCCGCCGGGTTATACGGCGCAATCCAGTTGGCAAAGATCGCGATAAACAGCACGATGACGACGTAAACCAGCCCGACAACCGCGCCTTTGTTGCGTTTAAAATAGTGCCAGAACTCCTGTAACGGGGTCATCGGCACCGGCGCGCTAATCACTTTATTTTCAGTAACCTGTGACATGATGTCCCCTTATTTCTTATGACGAATACGCGGGTTCACCACGCCGTACAGCAGATCGACCAGCAGGTTGACGAGGATAATCATCGTCGCCACCAGCAATACGCCGCCCTGCACTACCGGATAGTCGCGGCGTTGCAGTGCGTCAATCAACCAGCGCCCAAGACCGGGCCACGAGAAGATGGTTTCGGTCAGAATCGCCCCCGCCAGCAATGTTCCCACCTGAAGGCCGATAACAGTCACCACCGGCAGCATCGCGTTACGCAGCGCATGGACGATAATCACCCGCATCCGGGTTAGCCCTTTAGCGCGCGCGGTGCGGATGTAATCCTCGCCCAGCACTTCCAGCATTGAGGAGCGCGTCATACGAACGATAACCGCCAGCGGAATTGTGCCCAGCACCATCGCCGGTAAGATCATATGGGCGACGGCATCGATAAAGTTACCGTCTTCACCCCAGATAGCGGTGTCGATCAGCATAAAACCGGTTAACGGATTGGAATCATCGAGGAACACCATGTCGCTCACGCGACCGGAGACAGGCGTCAGGTTCCAGTGCACCGAAACCAGCATGATCAGCATCATGCCCCACCAGAAGATCGGCATCGAGTAGCCGGTCAGCGCCAGGCCAACCGCAGTGTGATCGAAAATGGAACCGCGTTTAACCGCAGCCAGCACACCAACCGGAATACCGACTGCCGTAGCAAAAATCATCGCACAGACACCAAGTTCCAGCGTGGCCTGGAAGCGCGGCACGAACTCTTCCCAAACCGGGATGCGGCTTTTCATCGAAATGCCTAAATCGCCGTGCATTACGCCCCAAATGTAATGGAGATACTGCTGCCACATCGGTTTATCCAAGCCGAGTTCTGCCAGCAATTGCGCGTGACGCTCTGGGGAGATCCCACGTTCGCCCGCCATGATCATCACCGGATCGCCCGGGATCATGTGGACAAAGGCAAATGTGAGAAGGGTAATACCGATAAACGTGGGGATGACGAGTCCCAAACGTCGGAGAATAAACTGCAACATAACCCGGATTCTCTGTAGTGACCCGCAGCCTGGAACTGCGTGTCTGTATTGCTCACAAATCAATTCCCGCCCGTGCCGGACAGGGAATGAAGTATTGCTGCCGGATGGCGCTGCGCGCAGAGGCACAGCACCACCGGGTATGCAGATTGTTGACAAAGTGCGCTTTGTTTATGCCGGATGCGGCGTTAACGCCTTATCCGGCCTACAAAATCGTGCAAACTCAATACATTGCAGAATTTTCGTAGGCCAGATAAGCGGAGCGCATCAGGCAGTTTTGCCTTTGCCATCAGTCTTGTATGGCTTTTAATTATTCGATAGAGACGTTTTCGAAGTGATGTTTGCCTAATGGATCAACCACATAGCCTTTAACTTCTTTGCGTACCGGTTCAAACACGGTGGAGTGAGCGATGATCAGTGCCGGAGCCTGATCGTGCATCACCACCTGTGCTTGTTTGTACAGTTCAACGCGTTTGTTGTGGTCGTCGGTAGCACGCGCCGGTTGAATCAGATCTTCAAACGGTTTGTAGCACCATTTTGAGTAGTTGGAGCCTTGTTCAGAGGCGGCGCAGCTGAACAGGGTGGCGAAGAAGTTATCCGGATCCCCGTTATCGCCAGTCCAGCCCATCATTACCGTCTGGTGCTCGCCATCTTTCGCACGCTTGAGATACTCACCCCATTCGTAGGTGACGATTTTGGCCTGCACGCCGACTTTCGCCCAGTCAGCCTGAATCATCTCTGCCATGCGGCGAGCGTTCGGGTTATACGGACGTTGTACTGGCATAGCCCACAGGTCGATGGAGAAACCTTTTTCCAGACCCGCTTCTTTCAGCAATGCTTTCGCTTTTTCAGGATCGTAGGTGTAGTCCTGAACGTCATCGTTATAGCCCCACATGGTTGGCGGGATCAGGTTTTTCGCTGCCACGCCCGCGCCCTGATAAACCGCTTTGATGATCGCGTCTTTGTTCACCGCGTAGGTCAGAGCCTGGCGAACTTTCACGTCATCGAGTGGTTTTTTCTGCACGTTATACGAGAGATAACCGACGTTCAGCCCCGGCATTTCCATCAGATTGATGGATTTATCCTGCTTCATGCGAGCGATATCTGCCGGGTTCGGGTACGGCATTACCTGGCATTCATTTTTCTGCAATTTAGCGTAACGCACGGAAGCGTCAGGGGTAATGGAGAAGACCAGCGTATCGATCTGCGGTTTGGTGCCCCAGTAGCCATCAAACGCTTTGTAGCGAATACGGGAATCTTTTTGATACTGCTGTAACTGGAACGGACCGGTGCCGATTGGGTTGAGGTCCAGCTTTTCCGGCGTACCGGCTTTCATCATCGCGTCAGCATATTCTTTTGACAGAATAGAAGCGAAGTCCATTGCCAGGTCAGCCAGGAACGGTGCTTCAGGGCGAGTCAGCACAAACTGAACGGTGTTGTCGTCCACCTTTTTCACTTCGCTGATCAGCTCCGGCAAGCCCATGCCTTCGAAGTATTCGTAGCTACCGCCAGAAACTTTATGGTACGGGTTTTGCGCGTTTTTCTGACGATCGAACGAGAACACCACGTCATCGGCGTTCAGTTCGCGCGTCGGTTTGAATTCTTTGTTGTCGTGCCACTTCACACCTTTACGCAAGTGGAAGGTATAGGTTTTACCATCATCGCTGACTTCCCACTTTTCAGCGAGGCCCGGGATCACTTCAGTGGTGCCAATTTTAAATTCAACCAGACGGTTATAAAGCGGTACGGAAGAGGCGTCATAGGTGGTGCCGGAAGTAAACAGCTGCGGGTTAAACCCTTCCGGAGATCCTTCTGAGCAATAAACCAGAGTTTTAGCCTGAACACTTGCTGCGACGGTCATAGCCACCAGGCTGAGACCAAGCTTCAGCATCCCTGACTTTTTCAAGGAAATACGCATTATTCTGCTCCAATTGTGATGTTTGTTGTTTTAACCCTTTGCAGTGGGTTGTCGCTGCCTGACCTTTTTTGTTTTTTGCCCGGTCGGGTCAACGTTATGAGGTGGGGATGCCGTACTAATTAACATCAGTGTTACAGTGCGGATCCTCCATAAAATGCCCCTCGTGACCTACAATCTGTCAACAGAATGTGAAAACGTCAATACAGCCCACCGGGATTTACACCAACGGTGAGAATCCACAAACAAAGATTAAAAAAACTTCAAACAACTATTTGCAGCAGAGAAATTTGTGCTACGCCAACATAACCAGAACAATCAGCTTAATATTTAGCAACAATTGGTGATTAAGTTTTATGCATTTAATGAAAAAAATCTGAGGAAAAGGTGGATATCTGAGCGATTAATACCATGAACGCTAAACCGCACAACGGAAAATGCCAGCGCCAGGCATAAGTAACGCAAAAAAAGATTTAAGCAAATATAAAAAAAGACAATGGTTTCTGTCACAAATCCGTTAATGGATAGTGAGATGTGGGGCGCAATTTTGGCAGGGAAATGTGTGCTGCCATTGCCTGATGCGACGCTGCCGCGTCTTATCAGGCCTACGTTCGAGCGGGTTACAGAAAGCAAAAAACCAGCCCGTAGGCTGGTTTTTCTAAATTGGTCGGTGATAGAGGATTACTCGCCACTTCGTGGCTCGCCCTGCGGGCCGTTGCTGACGCAACGTTCTCTCGCTTCGCTCGAGTCGAACCTCCCTGCCCCCGGAGGTTCTCATCCTCATGGGCTACAAATGCAAAAAAGCCTGCTCACTGAGCAGGCTTTTCGAATTTGGTCGGTGATAGAGGATTACTCGCCACTTCGTGGCTCGCCCTGCGGGCCGTTGCTGACGCAACGTTCTCTCGCTTCGCTCGAGTCGAACCTCCCTGCCCCCGGAGGTTCTCGTCCTCATGGGCTACAAATGCAAAAAAGCCTGCTCACTGAGCAGGCTTTTCGAATTTGGTCGGTGATAGAGGATTCGAACCTCCGACCCCTTCGTCCCGAACGAAGTGCGCTACCAGGCTGCGCCAATCACCGAATGCGGGGCGCATCTTACTGCTCAGATACGCCTTCGTCAATCCCTTAATAGCAAAATGCCTTTTGATCGGCGAGAAACTCAGCAGTGCATTTAGTTAGCTTCTGCTTTCTTCGCCTGAGGGATTCGACACCAGTTGTTGTTTTCGTTGATACCACCGTCCGGTGAAGTATAACCAAGGCAACCTAAAATGGTGTCGTACAGTTCTACATGACGGCGTGGCACTTTTATATCCGCCTCTTTTTTCAGCTGCGCGAATGCCTGCGCGTTGGCCGGATTCTCCAGATATTTATCCGACATCCAGACCATCATGGGTACGCGGAACTGCTCCGGCGGCGCATATTCACGTGGTGTGCCATGCAAGTGCTCACGCTCATTAATTGATTCACCGTGGTCCGCTGCATAGAAAATAATGGCCTTCTTATCGCGGAATTTGTCGATAACCGTGTCGATAAAATGATCAACGTAGGTGATTGAGTTATCGTATGAGTTAATCATCGGCGCTCGTGGGCATTTGCGGTCAATGGCATAGCACTCTGGCTTCCACTGGGCAAACTCACGGGGATAACGTTGAGTATAGTTGTAGTGCGAACCTTTGGTATGCAGGACAATCAGATGCTTACCTTCTGGTTTTTTCTCCAGAGAACGCTCGATTTCATTGACCAGTAACATGTCGTCCACCGCTTTCCCACGGTTACGCGGCTCTGCTGCAATTTGCTCGCGATAGGCAATGTTGTCAGCCATGGTGTTGCTGTAGAACCACATCTCACTCTGCATGGCGTACAAATCAGAGCTAAAGCCCAGCTGTTTGAGAACCGCAAATACGTTCTGCTCTTTAAGCGTACGTTGTGGGTTATCTTCCGTTCCACCTTCACGTACAAACATACAGCGTAGTGATAATTTAGTCGCGGTATCACAAGAATAACCACGGTACATCACCAGGTTTTTCTCTTTGGCCAGCTTCGGCGTGGTATCGCGCTCGTAGCCCAGCATCCCCATATGATCCCAACGCGTAGTTTCGCCAATAATGAAAACCACATAGGTGTCGTCGAGATTTTGCGTCGGGGTATAGGTGAATTTTTTTGCCGGATTCATCAGCGACCGATTGTCTGACGATTCATCCACTTGCGCCCAGGCATACAGCCCCAGCGCAGAAAGCCAGTTCGAAGGCAGATAAGAGTTCGCCAGCACGCCGCCGTAGCTTGGCATATCCACTCCGGCCAAACGGTCTGCACGCTTTTGCACTACATCCATCAGACGAATTGGGCCCCATACCAACAAGCCCGCCAAAAGCACGGTAAGCGCACTACGCCAGCGAGTTTTCGGGGTACAAAGTTGGCGCCAGAAAGTGTCTTGTGAACGGTTCATCCAGATAAATAGCAACGGGATAATACTCACCAGTACAACCCATGCGATAAGCGTCCAGCCAACCACTTCTTTCGACAGGTCAATGTCGGTGGTCATCACCGAAGCAACAATCCCGTAGCCAATCATGACATTCATAAATGTCATGTAGTAGCTGGCTCCGGCAGAAATCAGCACCAGCAATGAAGCCAGCACTTTCCAGGCCGTTCTGCCAAAGAGTGAAATTAAGCGTAAAAAGAAGAAGGTTGCCAGAACCGTCCCTGCCAGTTCGATAACCGCCGAGACGCCATTAAGAAAAGTGAAGTTATGCGCGTAACCGTCAAACCGACGGAAATAGACTGCGCAATTCATAAACAGACCGATATAGACAGCGAGCAAAAAGCTTAGCTTTTGCTGCGTTATCGTTTTGATATATCTCATGCAAACAAACCCTGGAAAAACAGGTGATAACACCCTGCATTATGGCCTTTCAAGCCAGGCAAGGGAAAAGTGCGAAGGTCGTCAGATAAGGAAAATCTGCACACGCTGATAAGTAGACCACAGCAAAGGGAAAAAGTGTGGGGAAAGAGTGTACTTGAAGCACAAATTTACAAAAATACAAGTATGAAAAAAGACTTTAGCGTTACAAAAAGCAGTAAAAAGGGCCAGTTTCCTGGCCCCGAAGATGCGAAATTATTCGTACTGAACGGTAAAATCGACCGTTGCATCCGCGCGACCAATGGTTGCATCAGCGCGAATTGGCACATAGCTGGCGATATAGTTCAGTTGATGTGCGCCATCACCGTTAATTGCAAACTCAACCGGTGTCGGTGTCGTATTTTCCGGGAACTGTTGTACTCCCGCGGCGGTTTTGATTTTCAGCCCAACGCCCGTAGCGCCACCCGCATCCAGCGCAAAAAGATTCGGGTCGTCCGCATTGGGCGTACCGTCCATAGTGACGTAGGCTCTGACCACATCGCTACAGTTTTTCAGACCGATGGAAAAAGTAGTGGGATTAAGTTCTGTTCCAATTCTTACCGGTTTTTTGAGAACCGCTAATCCCATGTCGACTTCAACACTGTCTTTTACCAGTTCGCAGGCACCCTGGCTAATTTTAAGGGTGAATTTCAACGTTCCTTTCGGCCCTAAGTCCGTGGTTGCCGCCAGTGACGAAAAGGAAAGAGGCAGCAGACATAACGCAAGTATTGTTCGCTTCATGACTGTTACTCCAGTTCGACATGCATGGTAGCAATGCCGCTGTAATCACCGGCAGCGGGTAATTTTCCGGTCGTGCTAACGGGATAAGCGGTAATTGTGGTTGTCGCTTTGCGTTTGACATCTTCGTACAGCGAACCGGGATTCATTTCTAATAAGCTATTACTGTCATTCGGCTTGAGGATATTACCTTTACCGTCCTCAATGACTGCACCAACATCGGCGTTACCTAAATCAATTGCGTTGGGGTAAGCATTATTCGGTGTTGCATCAATACTGAGATAAATTTTAACGCCATCTGAAATATTATTGCAGTCAAAACTCAGTTCTTTTTGTACCTTCCGAACATTTTGTGGCGGTTGCCCGGCACGCCCTTTAAAGTCATGGGCCTGATATTCTCCGAATGGAATATCCAGCACGGTGCCAGCGGCAAGTTCACAACCTTGAGTGACAGTGATTTTCCCCAAAATACTTACTGTTGCCATTGGAATACTGCCGTAAGATGAAGCTTTTTTTGAACCATAAAGTGCAGCAATTTGAGTTTTTGGAATATCCAGTTCACCAGTAAAAGGCTTGGTTATTTTTATTAATACATTACCTTTACTCCCTGTCGTCCAACCCGTTGACAATCCCCGCGTACACTCCAGACCAAGAGTAACATTATCAATGTCCGTAAATGGAACAATATAATCCCCACGTCTAAAAATATAAATCTTCGTTAATACTGATATATTATTATTCAACTTGTAATAATTTGACTGGGGAGTTGAATCCAAAAGAGTAGACTCTCCTTTAAATCTAGTTACTACTCCCGTTTGAGGTATAGGATCAGGGCACTGACAATAAGCGGAATAAGTATACCCTAGATCAAATGGAATACTGACGATTTTACCTGATTTATTTTCAGTCGGGACCATAATGGTTTGCGTTATATCAAACCAATAGTCGTGAGGTATTCCTGAATCAGTCTGACAGGGTCCCCAATCCGCTGCATAAGTACTCGTAGAAAATAAACTTAAGGTTATTAATACAGCACCAAACACTAATTTCACAAAGCTCATCTGCATATCCTTATTTCTCACATACCGCATTAACCATCACGATAGCCGAATTGTCCTTTTTCTCTGACAAACGGAACGGCACACGGCAACGTTGCGCCTGCTCATTCCCCCAGCTCACCTGTAACTCGCCCTCTTCCGGCATCCCGCTGATATAGAGCTGCCCCTCTTCACCCACAATGCTGCTGGCTGGTTTGCTGTCATCACTTAATGCTGCGGTAGCACCGAACGGTACAGCGTTGCCATTCGCCTGTTTTAAACTCATCAATACGCGGTAACCAACGCGCGTTTCAAAGCGGGAACGCACAACTGCGCCACGCGTTGGCACGACTTTCTGGAACGCTTCCTGTAGTTCAACGTTTTGCCCCAGCGTGTCGCTACGCAGTTCCACAATGGTTTCACGATATGGCGTGAGATACGGCACCACCGCGTTACCCATCCAGTCAACTTCTACGCCGCTGCTATTAACCACATGTCCACCACGCGCGCCCGGAGCAGAAACAATCGCCAGACTTTCCCCTAAGGGCTGCGAAAGCGTTATACCTTCACTGTGAACGATGACACCGCCGCGCACGCCATAGTTAACCTGTTGGTTATCTTTGGAATAGTTATAGCCCATGTCGATGTTGCCAGAGCCACCCATATACCCCATATTGACGCTGCCACTGTAGCCAACGCCATTACTGGTGTAACCCTGCTGAACGTTATAGTTCAGGTTACGATCTTCCAGTAACGTGCCGCTGACAGAGGCCTGTTGCGACGTCCTGCCATTCTGGTCGGTGGTCATGCGATAACTGCTCCACGCGCCCCCCAGAGGGATCGAAACACTGAATGACCACAGGCGATCGTCTTCTTCCCATTCCGGGCTTCTCGTCCAGGTATAGGCCACACTGTAATTCACCCGACCAATATGACCGTGATAACCAGCGCTTAAGGAGTTCTCCTTACCGTCAACGTTCCAGTAATCCTGCTGCGTCATATTGAAATAAACAGAGCCGTAGTCTCCCAGTTGCTGAGTAATGTTGCCCTGTATCTGGCTGCGCTTGTGATAACGACGGTAATCACTGTCGGCGTCACTGCGAACATCGGTCGCTTCCTGGAAGGTGTAATAGCCGCTAGTTGAATACTTGTAGCCCAGCAGGCGCAAGTCAGTGCCGCCGTCAAAACTTTTCGAATAGAGGAAACGATAAGACTGGCCTTCCTCTTTTTCATTGTTGCGTAACTGACTTTTCGCCTGGGTGACATCCACCGATACCGCGCCAATGGTGCCGAAGTTTTTCCCCAGCCCCAGTGCTAAGGCGTTGTAGTCAGCCGATAACAATGCACCACCATAGGCGGTCATTCCCCACGGCAAGCCGTACATGGCGGTAAACTGCCCGAATCGCGATTTATCGCTGTCGTAATTACCCGCACGATACTCACCGGCAGCCAGGCTATATTTCAGATACCCTTCACGCTGAAAAATCGCCACCGCCGAAAACGGCTGGATGAAACGTTGTTCACTTCCGTCGGCTTCTTTAATGATCACCGTCAGGTCGCCGCTGCCGGAGGTTGCGTAGAGATCGTTAATCTCAAATGCGCCCGGCTGAACAAAAGTGCGATAAATGACATAGCCGTTCTGTTCGATACTGACTTCAGCGTTGCTTTTGGCGATGCCGCGCACCACCGGAGCAAAGCCACGCTGGCTGTCCGGCAACATCTCATCGTCAGATGCCAGTAACGCCCCGCGCATTTGTACGCTGTCAAAAATCTCGCCAGGCGTGGCGGTATCACCCAGTGTTATCTGTGACTTGAGTGGAATAATCGCCCGGTTTAACGATGTACCAACGTTATCCCATTGGTTTTTGCCATCGGTACGGTTCCAGATACTGTTATTACGTAAACGCCACGGACCGACGTTCAAACCGCTGCGCAGGTTCAGGTAATAACTGTCACTGGTAGAGTCTGAAGATGAACCTGTTCCTTCATTGCGCCCATTGCTGCCACTAAAGCTGTAATCCAGCAACAGCGCGGGTATTCCTTCGTCCCAGCGAGAAGGATCAACCGTGCCACGAGCGGTCATCATCATTGCCGCCTGCGGGAAGGAAAGATGCAGCGTCTGAGTATTAAAATCAAAGCGGCTGGTGGCCTGGGGAATGATTTCATCAAACGCCACACAGGCTTCCGGTGGTGACATCTTCAGCGCCGGAAAGCTGTCAACACGCACGCCCATTTCTTCCAGTTGCACCCGGCTAAGGCAAGGCATAAGCGACTCACCGCTGGCTTTGCGTTTCGCTTCGCTGGCGGTACTAAAATCCAGCGTCCGGGAAGCCATTTTTTCTTCGTTTACAAACACCGAAACCCGGTATTTACCGGGTATTTGCTGGCCGACAGGTGAGTCGTATACCGACAAGTCGACGTGTTGATCGATACCCTGAACGTTTTCGAGAAATTTAGGGTTAAATTTTCCGCCATACGCAGGTAACGAGCTGGCAATCGTTAATGCCAGCAGTGAGAAAGAAAAATGCGCTCTGTAGTGATAGAGAGGTAAATGCATCCAATGCATAGTAAAAGCGCCTTGTAAAAGGATCAGTTAATCGGCTTCGTCAGCATTTCGCCAGCAACACCGAAATCATTAATAATGCTGTATTTCACTTCGTTCGCATTGCCTGTACCGGCTGGAAGGTTAATGTTTAACTTTCCTTTCGCGAGAACCATTCCCGCCCGTTCAATCTTTTGTCCATTAACGGAAAACTGATTAAAGGTCAGGTTATAAGCGGAGTCGTTATTAACCACAATTTGGTTATTTTGACGTTGAAAACGTAACTGCTTCATTGCCTCAAGATTACTTCCCGGTAAGCCTTTCGGACGGTAGAACAACTTCAGACGGGTGCGAACGGCTATCTGTAAGACGTTTTTATTTTCATTTTCAGCGCTTTTCGCAGGAATCGCTTTTACATTAATCCAGTAAACAGATTCACGATCTTTAGGTAAAGTATCTTCAATATTGACGATACGTAAGACGTTATTTTTATCGGGATCAAGTTTGAATAATGGCGGTGTAATAATAAACGGTGTTTTTTTATTGCCATTCACATCATCAATCCATGACTGGATCAAAAACTCTTCATTTTTATTGTGATTTTCAACGGTCAGCGACGCTTCTTTCTTGCCGCCATCATAAATAACACGCGTCGTGCTTAAGGCTATGCCACCAGCAAAACACTGTTGTGCGGTCATTAAAAGTGCCAGCACGGCAAGGCTAATACGTTTCATGATTCGGTCCCTGAGTCATTGGTGCGAATAATGGCAACAGATAATCTGTTGCCATTGAGAGATGATCGTTCCGTCAGGCTCGATTAGTTGTAAGTCAGGTTGAAGTCGACTTCGGCGTTACCGTAACCGATGGTTACTGCATCTTTAGTAGAGACATAGTTAGCGGTGAAATACAGAACGGTCTGGCCTTGTTTCAGAGTAGTTTTGGATTTACCAGTATTCAGTTCAACCAGCGTATTGGTGTTATCATAAATACCAATACCTACGCCAGATGCCGCACCTGGTTCAGTGCTCACAGAAATCAGTTTGCTGTTGTCTGCATCACCAACACCGTTAAAACTGATATCCACATTTTTGAACGTGGAGATATCGCAGTTTTCCAGTTTGATTTTGAACGGAGTTGCTGTGGATTTATCACCAGTAGCAGTAAACACAGACTTGTTCACCTGGCCCAGAACAACTTCTTGTTTTTGAGTGTCTGGAGACACAACACAAGCGGCGTCAACAATCTCACCAGTGAATTTAACAGTACCGTCGCCCGCATCAGCTGCGAATACGGAAGTAGAGGTCAGCGCAAGCGCAGATAAGGCAAACAGAACCTTTTTCATTTATAACTCCATTTATATAGATAAATATGCTTGATGTTGTTCATAACAACGGGGGGGCAGATTATACAAACGGTGCTAAAAAATAAAATTATTTTACTGAAGGTGTATTTTGGTAACAAAGTTAAATTTACTTCAACTTCAATGCATTACAAATAACACATCAAATAGCCACTGTGTTTTTAGGAATATATTTATATTTATGATTTATATTAAATAACAAAACACATTCTTTATATGAATATTATTGCTCATTTAATATTCGATTATAAAAAAGGGAGACGCTGACGTCTCCCTGTGGGATTTATTTCAGTAGCCACATATTTCTAAATATGTGCTTCACGCAATACTTCCTGCTCTGGCTGGCGAATGGTAGTAGAAAGCGCCAGAGACAAAATCAGCAGGGCAAAAATGACGTAGAAAGTCACATAGAAGCCGCCAAACAGTGAGGCGATAAGCGAGCCGCAAATGCTGCCGATACCGAAACCGAGGTAAATCACACCGTAGTTTTTAGCCAGGTTATTAAGACCGAAAAACTCACTGACCAGTGACGGGAACACAGTAATCGTGCCGCCGAAGTTAAACGCCACACAGGCAATCGCCGCAAAGAATGTCACTGCATTCAATGGTGCAAACAGCAGTGCTGCCATACCCACCAGCGAAATCACCTGTCCAATAGTGATGACGCGGATACGGGCGATTTTGTCAGACAGAATGCCCAACACCAGACGACCAGAAAGGTTAGCAATAGAAATAACCGTCACTGCGTTGGCCGCGGAAATTGCATCAAGATGCGCCAGACTCTGAGCAATATCTTTCGCTACACCAATCACATACAGGCCGCTCATGCAGGCAGTGAGGAACATCACCGCCAGCATCCAGTATTGCGGTTTACGCATTGACTCGGCCAGAGTGAAATCATTTTCCACTACACCATTATGGGTTTTGACTTCCTGTTTCGGTGCATCTTTCATTAACGTCGCGCCAAAGACAATCATCACCAGCGCAATCGCGCCCCAAATCACAAAGGTTTTTTCCAGACCCACCGTCTCCAGCAGATGCGAGTCGATAAATTTGAATCCCAGGCTACCCAAACCATAGGAACCAATGGCAAACGCGGAGATCAGCCCTTTACGCTCCGGGAACCACTTCACACAGTTAGAGAGCGTCAGCAGATAACCTGCGCCATCTGCCAGACCAACCAGCACACCAGCGCTCAACCACAACATCATCAGGCTGTTGGAGTGCGCGGTAAGAAAGAACCCCAATCCCAGCAGAACACCGGAAGCCATTGTGACGCGCTTGACACCAAAACGTTCCTGTAACTTGCCAGCAACAGAAGAAGAAATTGCCAGTCCCAGACTCAACAGGCCGAAGGAGAAAGCAACCTGACTGACCGGCGCATCCAGTTTGGCAGAGAGCGCGCCATTAAACAGGCTCCAGGTATAAACTGACCCCAGCGCAAACTGGGTGATAATGGTACCGATAAGGGTTAGCCAGCGGGTACGCTGATAGTTTGAAGGTGTCATGGCAGTGTCCTGCAGTAGTAAATTGGAAGATTCTCTGCCGACAACCATAACGAAGTGCATTTTATGCCAGGGGAAAAACGGCATGAAATGCCATCAGAACGGAATGAAATGCTTTAACTAAGGAATGAATGACATGACAAACATTCATTAAAATTATTATTTGAGTGAGTTAGCACCCACTATCATTACAATGATTGTTATTGCCGGGCTTTGATTGTGACTAATTCGTTAAAATCTGGCGCTAACACCCATGGTATACAAGTAATCACTATCATTGGCGCTATTCTCCGCCTGGGATAACGCGGCATAGGCGGCAATATGTTGGTTAAGCAACATATCGGCTCCTACGGTCACATCGAGCCAGTTACCATTCTGATTTGTCGCTGTCATGCGACTTAGGCCTGATTGAGCCTTCCAGATATTTTCACCAAATTGCTGGTTGTAGCTGATTTGCGCCCAGGGGCGGAAATCGCCAAGTCGGGAATCAACACGCCAGCCTAACGTACTGACGCTGGCATGCCATAACGGATCGGTCAGCATTGCCGTGCTGTCGCCAAACTCGTTATACATCGAAGTGGTCGTACCGTCGTAATGCAATGCGGCAACCGGACCAGTCGTAACGTGTTCATATAAAGGGAAATTCCAGCCCATACTCATGCTGCTGGTTACATCCGCAGGCGTTTCTTCCGCCAGATTAACGTCCAGTCCCAGCACTCTTTGGCTGCTTTGAATACGTTGCGACAAAATATCGTTGTAATCCGGTTGGTGATCGCTATCCCAGGTGTAACGCTCCGTGGTATGTCCGGGTTGCGTATCAACGATATATTCTTGTTGCCAGGCGTAAGCTGTGTTGAGAAAAAAGGAATTGATTACCACGCTCGCCAGTAGACTTAACGTCTGGCGACCACCACATTTTTTTATGATCATTAACACGACTCCAGGGAAGAGCCGAATTCGGCATTATTATTGTCATTGTATGAAAGATATCGGGCATAGTAGTCCTGTATTAAATATTGACTTTTTCACCGGTGCGTCAAGAAAAGCCGGTGAAATTTTTACGAACAGGTACATAGCGAGGGAAAGTATGGAACGTTGCGGCTGGGTGAGTCAGGACCCGCTTTATATTGCCTACCACGATGAAGAGTGGGGCGTGCCTGAAACTGACAGTAAAAAACTGTTCGAAATGATCTGCCTTGAAGGTCAACAAGCGGGGCTGTCCTGGATTACCGTCCTCAAAAAACGAGAGAATTATCGCGCCTGTTTTCATCAGTTCGATCCAGTAAAAGTTGCGGCAATGCAGGAAGAGGATGTCGAAAGACTGGTTCAGGACGCCGGGATTATCCGCCATCGCGGGAAGATTCAGGCCATTATTGGCAATGTGCGTGCATACCTGCAAATGGAAGAGAACGGCGAACCGTTTGCCGAGTTTGTCTGGTCGTTCGTAAATCATCAGCCACAGGTGACACAAGCCACAACGTTGAGCGAAATCCCCTCGTCGACACCTGCCTCCGACGCACTCTCTAAGGCATTGAAAAAACGTGGCTTTAAATTTGTAGGCTCGACGATTTGTTACTCCTTTATGCAGGCGTGTGGGCTGGTGAACGATCATGTGGTTGGCTGCTGTTGCCATCCGGGGAATAAGGCATGATTAGACAAGCGCAACGTTCTGAGCTGCCCGCGATCCTTGAACTGTGGCTGGAAAGCACAACCTGGGGACATCCCTTTATAGAAGAGAGTTACTGGCGTGACTGCATTCCACTGGTGCGTGATGCATATCTTGCTAACGCACAAAACTGGGTGTGGGAAGAAAGCGGTGAATTTCTCGGTTTTGTCAGCGTGATGGAAGGGCGATTTCTGGCAGCGATGTTTGTCGCACCGAAGGCTGTCAGGCGCGGTATCGGCAAGGCGTTAATGCAACATATGCAACAACGCCATCCCCATTTATTGCTGGAGGTTTACCAGAAAAACCAACCAGCGATAAGTTTTTATCATGCGCAAGGCTTTCGCATTGTCGACTGCGCATGGCAGGAGGAAACTCAACTCCCTACCTGGATTATGGACTGGCAGGCGGATCAAACGCCGTAAGCGTAAGTTCAGGGCCGGTGTATTTTTCCAGCCACGCCAGCGCCGTGTTACCTGCACAGCCATTCCCCAGCCGCGAGCTTGGGAGGTCTTTGGTCAGCACATTCACCGCACCGTTCTTACAAATCCCGCCAGCAGTAAAATCCAGATCCGGCCATGCCCCTTCGTGAATGCACATCACACCGGGTTTGATACCTTCGCTAATCACCGCTCCGGCAAGGATTTGCCCGCGTGAGTTCCACAGCCGAACAGTATCGCCATCTTGTATACCGCGCGCCTGTGCATCTACAGGATGAATGGTGACAGGTTCTCGATTTGCCACCGCGTACAATTCGCGCAGGGAACTGTAATTCAACTGACTGTGCAGACGATGCGCCGGATGAGCAGAAAGTACCTGCAACTGTTCCGGTTCGGCGTTGCCCTGCCACTCATCCGGCTCCAGCCACATGGGATGCCCTGGACAATCCGGGTAACCGTAATCCGCGATACGCTGCGAGAAGATTTCAATCTTACCACTGGCAGTTTTTAACGGATGCGCCTGTGGGGCGCGGCGAAAATCAGCAAACCGAATAAACTGTTCGCTGGTTGGGTTTTCTGGCATCTCAATTAACTGGTTGGCTTCCCAGAACTCGTCAAACGGCGGCAAGTGTACCTGCTGACTTGCCCCACGTTGCCGCGCAACGTTATAGAACGTTTCCAGCCATTGCAGCTCACTTTTCCCTTCCGTAAACCGTGTATAGCCGCCCTTCTCCCAGCGCTCACTTAACTCAGCAAAAACATCAAAATCATTACGCGCTTCATCGCGCGGTGGCACTACTTGCTTCATCGGCACCAGATGCTGATTGCTGTAATCACCAGTCATAGTGAGATCGTTACGCTCAAATGAGGTGGTCGCGGGGAGGACGATATCGGCGTGTTTCGCCGCCGCCGTCCAGAAACATTCCGATATCACCACCAGCTCCGGTTTTTGCCAGGCGCGGATCAAGCGATTGGTATCCTGGTGGTGGGTAAAGTTGGCACCGCCCGCCCACCAGATAAAACGAATATCCGGAAAATGTCGGTTCATGCCGTTGTGTTGATACGCGCCGCCAGGATTTTCCAGAGCTTCAACAATGCGAGCTACGGGGATTTTATCTACCGCATCGGTGCCCTCCGGCAAACTGCCCTGCATGGATGAAAGCACCGCAGCGCGGCGCGTGGGATTACCACCGTTGGCAAAATGATAAGAAAGCCCAAAACCGCCACCTGGTGTACCGATTTGCCCCAACATTGCCGCCAGCGTGACGAGCATCCAGTGTTTCTGCTCACCAAACTGTTGGCGTTGCATTCCCCAACCAGCCATCAGCATGGTGGTATTTTGATGGAAAATAGCCGCCAGTTCGCGGATTTTCTCTGCGCCAACACCACAAATCTCCGCCGCCCATTCGGCAGTTTTCGCAATGCCATCGCTCTCGCCCAGCAAATAAGCGGCGAAGACGTCATAACCTGTGGTACAACGTGCCAGAAATGCCTCGTCGTGCCAGCCATTTTCCACCAGCGTATGGGCGATCCCCAGCATCAGTGCTACGTCGGTGCCCATATGTGGAGCTACCCACTCTATTTTGTCGCCAAAGAAATCGACGGTTTCCGATCGCATTGGATCAATGCAGATCAGCTTTTTCCCACTGTCACGCAGTGCACAAAAGTAAGAAAGCCCCTGCTCATCAGACGCATTCCACGCAATTTTCAGCGTATTTAGAGGGTTAGCACTCCACAGCACAACCACATCGCTGTGTTGCAGCACCAACGGCCAGCTGGTCTGCTGTTGATAAACTTCGCTGCCGCCCACAACATACGGCATGATCGCCTGTGCTGCGCCGGTCGAATAATCCCCCAGATGGCCGGTATAGCCGCCTGCCAGCGCCATATAGCGTTGTAACAAGGTTGACGCTTTATGCAGCACGCCATTTGAACGCCAACCGTAGGAACCGGCAAAAATCGACGCCGGACCATAAGTTCCGCGAATACGTTTGTGTTGTTGGTGAATAAGATCCAGTGCCTCATCCCAACTCACGCGAACAAATTCGTCCTGCCCGCGAATTCCTTGTGGATTTTCTGGTGACGCAAGAAAGCCTTTACGCACCATCGGAAATCGCACCCGCGTATTGCTATGAACCTGGTCGCGAACCGCACTCTGCAAGGAGTTTTCCATTCCTGTGGTTAACGCACCACGCGAGGTGAAAACTGTTTCACCGTCGGTTTCAACCAGCATTGGGCCCCAGTGGGCGGCAGTAAGAACAGAATAACGTGAGGATGAGTTGGCCAAACCGAAGGCTCCTGAAAAGTTAGATGTATTGAGCAGTTAAATATTACTTACAAATTTCCGAGTATTCCCAGGAATAATCTTCATGTTCACACGGCATAATCTTCCGCCACGAAACCCGTGGCAAAGAATAAAAAGGTTATTAAGGATTAACAATGAAGAAACGTGTTTATCTTATTGCCGCCGTTGTGAGTGGCGCTCTGGCGGTATCTGGTTGTACAACTAACCCTTACACCGGCGAACGCGAAGCGGGTAAATCTGCTATTGGCGCGGGTCTGGGCTCTCTCGTTGGCGCGGGCATTGGCGCACTCTCTTCTTCGAAGAAAGATCGTGGTAAAGGCGCACTGATTGGCGCAGCAGCAGGCGCGGCACTGGGCGGCGGCGTTGGCTATTACATGGATGTGCAGGAAGCGAAACTGCGCGACAAAATGCGCGGCACCGGCGTTAGCGTAACGCGCAGCGGGGACAACATTATCCTCAACATGCCGAACAATGTGACCTTCGACAGCAGCAGCGCCACTCTGAAACCAGCAGGTGCTAACACCCTGACCGGTGTTGCAATGGTACTGAAAGAGTACCCGAAAACGGCGGTTAACGTGATTGGCTACACCGACAGCACTGGTGGTCATGACCTGAACATGCGTCTGTCGCAGCAGCGTGCAGATTCCGTTGCCAGCGCGTTGATTACCCAGGGCGTTGACGCCAGCCGTATTCGTACCCAGGGTCTTGGTCCGGCTAACCCGATCGCCAGCAACAGCACCGCAGAAGGCAAAGCCCAAAACCGTCGCGTAGAAATTACCTTAAGCCCGCTGTAATCACTTTCATGCCAGGTGGTGATTCAATCACCTGGTATTCTTAGGTTTTCCTGCTTCATTTTTCAGGCTAAGGTGATCGCCTTATCAGTGAATGGAGAGAAGCATGAAGCCGTCCGTTATCCTCTACAAAGCCTTACCTGATGATTTACTGCAACGCCTGCAAGCACATTTCACCGTTCACCAGGTGACAGACCTCACTCCACAGACCGTCGCGCAAAACGCGGAAATTTTTGCCGAAGCCGAGGGCTTGTTAGGTTCAAATGAAAATGTTGATGCCACGTTGCTGGACAAAATGCCGAAACTGCGTGCCACATCAACTATCTCTGTAGGCTACGACAATTTCGATGTCGATGCGCTTACCGCCCGAAAAATCCTGCTAATGCATACGCCAACCGTATTAACGGAAACGGTGGCCGATACGCTGATGGCATTGGTGCTGTGTACCGCGCGTCGGGTTGTCGAGGTAGCAGAACGCGTAAAAGCAGGCGAATGGACCGCGAGCATTGGCCCGGACTGGTACGGCAGCGACGTGCATCATAAAACTCTTGGCATTGTCGGGATGGGACGGATTGGCATGGCACTGGCACAACGGGCGCACTTTGGCTTCAACATGCCGATTCTCTATAACGCTCGCCGCCACCATAAAGAAGCTGAAGAACGCTTTAACGCCCGTTATTGCGATCTGGATACGCTGTTACAAGAATCGGATTTCGTTTGCCTGATCCTGCCGCTAACTGAAGAAACGCATCACCTGTTTGGCGCTGAACAATTCGCCAAAATGAAATCCTCCGCCATCTTCATTAATGCAGGACGTGGACCGGTGGTTGACGAAAATGCACTGATTGCGGCATTGCAGAAAGGGGAAATTCACGCCGCCGGACTGGATGTCTTCGAACAAGAGCCACTGTCAGTGGATTCACCGCTGCTCTCAATGGCAAATGTCGTCGCAGTCCCACATATTGGTTCTGCTACTCATGAGACGCGTTATGGCATGGCCGCCTGTGCGGTGGATAATTTGATTAATGCGTTACAAGGGAATGTCGAGAAGAACTGTGTGAATCCGCAAGTCGCGGAATAACCGCGACTGCGTGGAGAAAAGCCCGAAAATCTCCCGGGCTTTTACTCTTTATTGGGTTGCAGTTACTGCTGCGGTCCAGGCCTGATTAAACGCCTGATGTTGTGCCGGTAATGGCGCAATCAGTTTGTTATATTCACTCGCCTGCTGCGAAGTCGGGAACTGAATGCCATTCGCCACAAAGCTTACCTGAGTACCCTGCTGGGAAATATAGTCCCCAACCATTACCAGTTGTTGTGTAAAGGTTTGTGCCGCCGGAATCAACGGTTGTAACGCATCAGCCGGTGTCGTCACCACTTTGGTGAATGCCTGATCAAAGACCGGCTTCAGATCATCAGTCTGTTTCAGCGCAGAGTGCGCAGCATCGGCCTGCAACTTCGCATTTTGTAGCTGTTGCGCCAGTACACCCAGCGAACCGTTCATTTCACGCAGCGGACCACTTTGCGTGACATAATCCTGTGGTGCACGAATTGCGTTAACGCTGTCTACAACCGGACGTAGACCGGAATCCATCGCCTGATTCACCTGTTGGGAATAGCCATACAGAATCGCGTAATCAGAGACAAAAGGACCAAATTGTTTTTTCTGATCGGCAGTCAAGGTTGGTAGACGTTCACCGCTACGCATCACTGTATTCTGCAGGAAGTCGATAAACGCTTTACGCTGATCGCCTTCTTTATCAAAACACCCACTCAGGCTAACTACCATTAATAACGCCGCAAGAGGCGCAAACCAGCGAGAGCAGGACTTTCCTGTCGCCATTTTCTTACTCCTTTCACCCAAAAAAAGCGCACAACGACACACGCGTGTCTGACGTGACAAGGATAGTCCAGGACAAGCTTGCAAGATACCCTTTATGCATAATCTTCCTGGGAAAATGATGTAGAAAATGAAGGAAGGTTAATTTGTTGTTTCATTGTTAAAAACAGGCATTGCTATTGCGTTTTTTAGCCAGGACTTTACTTCTCTTAGGTAGGTGAAATTTTCGGAATCTTTACAATCCGGGATTCTGCGAAATATATCGGCATTAATCATATCGTTAGGCAACTATAAGTCACAGTTATTGATAGGCTGAATCGAATCACACTCTGGTTGCTTCCCGCTGAGTCTGTGTTTCCCGACTATTCTTAATGAGCTTCAATGCAATTCACGATCCCGCAGTGTGATTTGAGGAGTTTTCAATGGAATATAAAGATCCAATGCTTGAGCTGTTGAGCAGTCTGGAACAAATTGTTTTTAAAGATGAAACACAGAAGATTACCCTGATGCACAGACCTACGCCCTGTACCGAGATTGAGCAATTACGCAAAGGAACGGGGTTAAAAATTGATGATTTCGCTCGTGTTTTGGGCGTATCCGTTGCGATGGTAAAGGAATGGGAATCCAGACGAGTGAAGCCTTCCAGTGCTGAACTAAAATTAATGCGTCTGATTCAGGCCAATCCGGCATTAAGTAAGCAGTTGATGGAATAGAGTTTTATTAACTTTTTTGATGTTTACGGTCCTGATGACAGGGCCGTTTTCCGACCGATTAATCATAAATTTGAAAAATAATTGTTGCATCCACCTCCAATGCGTGGCTTAATGCACATCAACGGTTTGACGTACAGACCATTAAAGCAGTGTAGTAAGGCAAGTCCCTTCAAGAGTTATCGTTGATACCCCTCGTAGTGCACATTTCCTTTAACGCTTCAAAATCTGTAAAGCACGCCATATCGCCGAAAGGCACACTTAATTATTAAAGGTAATACACTATGTCCGGTAAAATGACTGGTATCGTAAAATGGTTCAACGCTGACAAAGGCTTCGGTTTCATCACTCCTGACGATGGCTCTAAAGACGTGTTCGTACACTTCTCTGCTATCCAGAACGATGGTTACAAATCTCTGGACGAAGGTCAGAAAGTGTCCTTCACCATCGAAAGCGGCGCTAAAGGCCCGGCAGCTGGTAACGTAACCAGCCTGTAATCTCTGCTTAAAAGCACAGAATCTAAGATCCCTGCCATTTGGCGGGGATTTTTTTATTGGAAAAACCGCTTTATATGTAGAGAAGAACAGTCCCAGGAACAATCCATATCCGGCACCGGGATGTGGCAATCGCGACAGGCCGCACCATCACACCCGGAACAATCACAATCATTATTCTTCTTTTTACGTGTAACCTCGTTCAGGTGTTGCTTCTGCCTGATTGTCTGT
The DNA here is from genome assembly GCF_005781105.1 of Escherichia sp. E2586. Classification (NCBI taxonomy): domain Bacteria; kingdom Pseudomonadati; phylum Pseudomonadota; class Gammaproteobacteria; order Enterobacterales; family Enterobacteriaceae; genus Escherichia; species Escherichia sp. E2586. Next base: position 69,962 of record NZ_VATN01000018.1, on the reverse strand, counting down.
GCCGCTAGTCGGCAATCTGCAAAACGCTGACGTATCTCGCCCCAGCCTGCAATAACACCTTTCTGTTGAATAATCTCTTTGACCGCTCCCGAACATCCCTGCGTTTGGTGCAACACACTGTAAGCACAGCGGTATCCTTTGCGAGGAGAAAGATGTCGTTGATAAAGCATTATCAACAGTAAAAGCAGTTTATTCATGAAGGCTCCGAACTATTCCTGTTCTCAATTAAAAACCTATTTAATAGCCAAATCCATTCGCATTTTTTAAATAATATTCATCAAGGAAATAAATTAGGGTGCATTGAGAATACCCAACACCGTAAGAAAGGCGGGAATAACTTCCCGCCGAAGACTCTTACTCTTTCAATTTGCAGGCTAAAAACGCCGCCAGCTCATAACTCTCCTGTTTAATATGCAATTCACACAGTGAATCTCTTACCATCCAGGTGAAAAATAAAAGCGTGAAACAAATCACTATTAAAGAAAGTAATCCGTATTTTTGCGGCATTCCCAGCCTCCTGTGTTGATTTCCAACGAGTAAGAGGCTAACCTTATGGTGTTCAGGCATAGAGGTAGCCTCACTTTGATTTATAGTCAGGTGGGGCTTTTCTCTGTCTGCCTTTCGGTGAATACCTGAGACAAACAGTCTCAAGCACCCACAGCTATTCTAGCGTAATAAATTCCTTTCCTCTCCTTAATAAAATCCTAAAAAAATCTCATGAAATTAATATATGAGATAACTTTTATTCAGCAGAAAATTATTAAAGGTAGCTGTATTATTTAGCGATAAAAAAAGCCTGCCAAGTGGCAGGCTATTTAATAACAGTGTTATTACTGCAACAGCGAAATATCCGCAACGCGCAGGAATAATTCGCGCAGTTTTTCCAGCATGGTCAGACGGTTGATACGCAGATCTTTATCATCAACCATGACCATCACTTTATCGAAGAAAGCATCTACCGGTTCACGCAACTCGGCCAGTTCGACCAGCGCATCCTGGTAACGACCTTCAGCAAAGTACGGCTCCAGTTTGTCGCGCAGCACCACAACCTGCATCGCCAGCTTAATTTCTTCCGGCTCTTTCAGGGTAGAGGCATTCACGCGATCGCTCAGCACTTCGGCAGATTTCGCCAGAATGTTGGATACACGTTTGTTCGCCGCCGCCAGTGCAGCCGCCGCATCCAGCGTACGGAAGTGCGATACTGCTTTCATACGAGCATCGAAATCTGCCGGACGAGTCGGACGACGCGCCAGTACCGCCTGGATGGTGTCAACGGTGTAACCTTCGTCCTGATACCAGGCGCGGAAGCGACCAAGCATAAAGTCGATAACGTCATCAACCACGTTGGCGTTGGTCAGCTTATCACCGTACAAGCGCACCGCTTCTTCGGTCAGCGTTTGCAGATCAAGGTTGAGGTTCTTCTCAACGATAATACGCAGCACGCCAAGTGCGGCACGACGCAGCGCAAACGGGTCTTTGTCGCCTTTCGGATGCTGACCAATACCGAAGATACCCGCCAGGGTGTCCATCTTGTCAGCAATCGCCAGCGCACAGGCCACCGGGTTAGACGGCAGGTCATCACCGGCAAAACGCGGCTGATACTGCTCGTTCAGCGCAACAGCGACATCTTCCGCTTCGCCATCGTGACGCGCGTAGTGCATCCCCATAACGCCCTGGGTGTCGGTGAACTCGAAGACCATGTTGGTCATCAGGTCACACTTAGACAGCAGACCCGCACGGGTTGCGTGGTTGACGTCAGCGCCAATCTGTTCAGCAATCCAGCCAGCCAGCGCCTGAATGCGGTCAGTTTTGTCGCGCAGCGTACCCAGCTGTTGCTGGAACAGCACGGTTTGCAGGCGCGGCAGGTTATCTTCCAGACGTTTTTTACGGTCGGTGTTGAAGAAGAACTCGGCATCTGCCAGACGTGGACGAACGACTTTCTCGTTACCGGAGATAATTTGCTGCGGATCTTTCGATTCGATGTTGGCAACGAAGATAAAGTTCGGCAGCAGTTTGCCGTCGTTCGCGTACACCGGGAAGTACTTCTGGTCACCTTTCATAGTGTAAACCAGTGCTTCAGACGGCACAGCGAGGAATTTCTCTTCGAATTTCGCGGTCAGAACAACTGGCCATTCAACCAGAGAAGCCACTTCTTCCAGCAGGTTTTCGCTTAAGTCAGCGTTACCGCCAATCTTACGCGCTGCTTCTTCGGCATCGGCTTTAATCTTCGCCTTACGTTCTTCATAATCGGCGATGACTTTCCCGCGCTCACGCAGAATCTCCGGATACTGATCGGCATTGTCGATAGTGAATTCCGGTTCGCCCATAAAGCGGTGACCGCGAATCACGCGATCGGACTGAATGCCCAGGATCGTCGCCGGAATAACTTTGTCGCCCAGCAGCAGGGTTACGGTGTGAACCGGACGCACGAAGTGTACGTCAGACGCGCCCCAGCGCATCAGTTTCGGGATCGGCAGTTTCGCCAGCGAAGTCGCAACCATATTCGGCAGCAGTGCTTCGGTACTTTCGCCTTTCACGTGGGCGCGATACAGCAGCCATTCACCTTTGTCAGTGGTCAGGCGCTCTGCCTGGTCAACGGTAATACCGCAACCACGCGCCCAACCTTCTGCCGCTTTGCTCGGTTTGCCTTCGGCGTCGAACGCCTGGGCAATTGCCGGGCCACGTTTTTCGATTTCGCGATCCGGCTGTGCTTCCGCCAGGTTAGCTACTTTCAGCGCCAGACGACGCGGAGCAGCAAACCATTGAACGGTGCCGTGTGCGAGGCCAGCGTTATCCAGCTCCGCAGTAAAGTTCGCAGCAAAGGACTCAGCCAGGCTGCGCAGTGCTTTTGGTGGCAGCTCTTCAGTGCCGATTTCCACCAGAAAAGTTTTCTCAGACATAGCCGCCTCTTACTTATCTTTGTTGCACATCGGGAAGCCGAGGGCTTCACGGGAAGCGTAGTATGCTTCTGCCACTGCTTTGGTCAGGGTGCGAATGCGCAGAATGTAGCGCTGACGCTCGGTGACGGAGATGGCTTTACGCGCATCCAGCAGGTTGAAGCTGTGGGCGGCTTTCAGAATACGTTCGTAGGCTGGCAGCGGCAGCGGACTTTCCAGCGCCAGCAGCTGCTGGGCTTCTTTCTCGTACTGCTCGAAGCAGGTGAACAGGAAGTCCACATCCGCGTATTCGAAGTTGTAAGTGGACTGCTCCACTTCGTTCTGATGGAACACGTCGCCGTAGGTGGTTTTACCCAGCGGGCCGTCGCTCCAGACCAGGTCGTAAACGCTGTCTACGCCCTGAATGTACATTGCCAGACGTTCCAGACCGTAGGTGATCTCGCCGGTAACCGGTTTACACTCCAGACCACCAACCTGCTGGAAGTAAGTGAACTGCGTCACTTCCATGCCGTTCAGCCACACTTCCCAGCCCAGCCCCCAGGCACCCAGCGTCGGGTTTTCCCAGTTATCTTCCACGAAACGGATATCGTGGATAGTCGGGTCCATGCCCAGCTCTTTCAGAGAACCGAGGTACAGCTCCTGAATATTGTCCGGCGATGGCTTAATCACCACCTGGAACTGATAGTAGTGCTGTAAACGGTTGGGGTTTTCGCCGTAGCGACCATCGGTCGGGCGACGAGAAGGCTGAACATAAGCAGCCGCCATCGGTTCTGGCCCCAGCGCGCGCAGACAGGTCATTGGGTGAGAGGTTCCCGCGCCGACTTCCATGTCCAATGGTTGAACAATGGTGCAGCCCTGGCGAGCCCAGTAATCCTGTAAGGTCAGGATCAAGCCCTGGAAGGTCCTGGTATCAAACTTTTGCATATTATTTCGTGCTGGATACGTGTGGATTTAAAGGAAGGGATCAGTATACCCGCTGGATGGAAGATATACAGTACGAAACGGGAAAAAGCAGGGCTTAACGCATGGAAAGATGCAAAAAATGGCCATCTGCGTCAAAAGAACAGACAAACTGCTCTTTCCGGAAGGTATAACCACGCATTTCGTAGCTTCCCTGGAACTGTTCAAAGGCAGTGACGTCGATTTTTTGCTCGCCGGTGTTATAACGTTTTGCTGCCTGACCCTTGCACAATGCTTCCATATTCAATGAACGCAGCGGCTCAACCTTTACCCGCTGTGCTTTCTGCTCGGGTGGCGGTGTCGAGCATCCCACTAACACAATAAGTGCCATTGCTGGAAAGAAAGAGTTCATCATCATTAAATTACCGTCTTATTTGCAGGTGAGTCTTATTATTAATATCGGTATAGTGGCTGAATCTAACGAATTTCCTCAAGCCTCTATAAGCTGTAGAGATAAAACTCGGATTATTCCAGTGCACCAGCTGAATGATTTATCGGTCAGACCTTTTTTTAACCAGTTACAGAGACACAGATGCAGCCCAAAATTTATTGGATTGATAACCTGCGAGGGATAGCCTGTTTAATGGTGGTGATGATTCATACTACCACCTGGTATGTAACCAACGCCCATAGCGTTAGCCCCGTAACCTGGGATATCGCGAATGTTCTAAATTCTGCCTCCCGTGTCAGCGTGCCGCTATTTTTCATGATTTCCGGCTATCTCTTTTTTGGCGAACGTAGTGCCCAGCCGCGTCATTTTTTGCGTATTGGCTTATGCCTGCTGTTTTATAGTGTCATCGCGTTGATCTACATTGCGCTTTTTACCGCTATCAATGTGGAGTTAGCGCTGAAAAACCTGCTACAAAAGCCTGTGTTTTATCACTTATGGTTTTTCTTCGCGATTGCGGTGATTTATCTGGTTTCGCCGCTGGTTCAGGTGAAAAACGTTAGCGGTAAAATGTTGCTGGTACTAATGGTGGTGATTGGCATCATCGCTAACCCAAACACAGTGCCACAGAAGATCGACAGCTTCGAATGGCTACCGATTAACTTATATATCAATGGCGATACTTTTTACTACATCCTGTATGGCATGTTGGGCCGCGCCATTGGCATGATGGATACGCAACATAAATCACTGTCGTGGGTGAGCGCCACGCTGTTTGTTGCGGGGGTATTTATTATCTCTCGCGGGACATTATATGAATTACAGTGGCGAGGAAATTTTGCCGATACCTGGTATCTCTATTGCGGACCGATGGTTTTTATCTGTGCAATCGCGTTACTGACGCTGGTAAAAAATACGCTGGATACACGCACTGTTCCCGGGCTTGGGCTGATATCACGCCATTCTTTAGGTATATACGGGTTCCACGCATTGATTATCCATGCGCTGCGTACCCGGGGGATTGAGCTTAAAAACTGGCCAATACTGGATATTATCTGGATCTTCTGCGCCACGCTGGCCACAAGCTTATTACTTTCTGTGCTGGTGCAACGAATCGACCGCAACAGATTCGTAAGTTGAGCAAAAGCCCGGTCACATTGACCGGGCTTACAAGGATTATTCGCTATATTCTTCCTGAACAACCACAGTTTCTTTTGTTGGATTAACTCCAGCATCACGAATATTCTTCTGCACTGCTACTGCACCAAACAAACTTAAAAAGAAGGCCAGACCATAAAACCCTTTTTCGCTGAGTAATAATGTTGCATTCCACAGACCAACTATCAGTAATGCAACAGAAATGATAAAGACAACCAGGCAGGTCATATAATAAATGGATGTAGTGGGGATGCCTTCATATTTGTCCCGCACAGTTTTTTGATAAGATGCGGCTGAAAATAGTCCTAGCACCAGAACAGCAAAGTAATATCCTTTTTCATTTAACTGCATTTCCGCATTCCATAGCCCTAATAAATAGGTAACAATACCGCCGCCAAGCGCTATCCATGACACAATGCTAAATGCTGGAGAATAGGTTGATATTTTGTTTTCCATCACAGTATTCCTTTCATTCCTGAATGTGTAAGAGCTTTATGTTGCTCATGCCGAGCGAAACAAACGCATTTGACCAAACAAGCAGACAAAAAAGGCGATGGGGTAGATCACCATTTCATAAGCATTGATAGGTGCATTTAAAACACCGATAAACAACAGACCGATAGTGATTAACGCAACTAACTGGCAGATGCGAATAAACATGTCATCCAGTTGCCCGAGTTTTTCAGCACGAAGATAAGCATAATTGCCAAACGTTCCCGTCATTAACACACCGAGAAAATAGCCTTTGCCGCTTAACAATGGGCATGAGATCCATAGCCCAACCAGATAAACCAACGCCCCGACAACGAATAATAGTTTTGCCACAGTCTTTGAGGTTTTCATAATGATCTCCGTATCTACCAGCGATACATTACGATTAACCAACGAAAGACAAAACTGAAAAATACCATTAACAAATGATTTTCAGAATAAATTCATATTGAATACTAATGAATTGATAATTTATATAGACAGGAATTATCCCTGCCCGGTCAGGCAGGGGATAAGTTTACGCCATTAGTGGCAGAAGTTGCTGGTAGAGACGACGGAATGTTTCGCGTCGTGGCTGATAAGCGGCATGATGCTGCGCGTTCGGCATATGCGACTGCTCTAACGGCAGTTGCGGCAACAATTCACTGAGTGATTTATCTGGATTCACCGCAATCTGCGCCAACCTTGCAGCGCCCAGTGCTGGCCCTACATCACCACCCGTGCGGTAATCCAACTGCTGACCGCTGATATCCGCCAGCATCTGACGCCAGTACTCACTACGTGCTCCACCACCAATCAGGGTAATACTTTGCGGTTTAATACCGCAGGCGTGCACGACATCCATGCCATCGGCCAGCGCATAACCCACGCCTTCCAGCACTGCTCGCGCCAGTTCATTAGGACCGTGTTGATGGGTCAGGCCAAAGAAAACCCCCTTCGCCTGTGGATTATTGTGCGGAGTACGCTCGCCGGAAAGATAAGGCAAAAACCAGATTGGCTCGGCACTTTCATCTGCCTGTTGCGCAGCTGCAATTAAGGCTGGAACATTGCTCAGGCCGGTTAATTTCGCGGCCCAATCCAGACACGATGCCGCACTCAACATCACCGACATTAAATGCCAACGCTGTGGTAATGCATGGCAAAAGCTGTGTACGGCGCTTTCCGGCTTGCTTAAGAACCCTTCGCTCACCGCAAAATAAACACCAGAAGTTCCCAGCGACAGCATTGCCTGGTTGGCATCAACCATACCCACACCAACCGCGCCAGCCGCATTATCGCCGCCGCCCGCTACAACGGGCACTGCCGCCATTCCCCATGCTTTTGCCACCTCGGGAAGCAAAGTCCCAGTAACTTCACTGCCTTCGTATAATGCTGGCATCTGGTCACGGGACAGCTGGCAAGCTTGCAGCATGACATCACTCCAGTCACGCTTCGCGACATCCAGCCACATGGTGCCTGCCGCATCAGACATATCACTGGCAAACTCTCCGGTCATACGCAGACGCAAATAATCTTTTGGCAATAAAACTTTGTCTACCTGACGGAATATATCTGGCTCATGGCGTTGCACCCACAGCAGCTTAGGCGCGGTAAATCCGGGCATCATCAGGTTGCCGGTTATAGCGCGCGAATCCGGGACTCGTGCTTCAAGCAAAGCGCACTCTTGCGCACAGCGCCCGTCATTCCACAAAATCGCTGGACGTAATACCTGCTGCCGAGCATCAAGTAACGTTGCTCCGTGCATCTGTCCGGCAATACCTAACGCCTTAACCTCTTGCAAAGAACATTGTCGCGCAAGTGTTCTCACTGCACGATCAGTTGCCTGCCACCACTGTTCCGGGTCTTGTTCCGACCAGAGGGGATGTGGGCGCGAAACGGTTAGTTTTTCTGTTTGTGAAGCAATTACCTCACCCTGTTTGTTGAGCAGAATGACTTTCACGCCCGATGTGCCAAGATCTATCCCGATATACATAGCGATCGTTCCTTAAAAAATGCCCGGTATCGCTACCGATAACCGGGCCAACGGACTGCACAGTTAGCCGTTATTTGTCGAACAGATAATGGTTTACCAGATTTTCTAACTGCTCCTGGCGACCACTCTGATGCACCGGTGCAAGATTATGTTCCTGGGCATATTTTGCTAAATCCGCCAGTGACATTTGGCCTTTCAGAATTTGCTGGCCCAGTTCGCTATTCCAGCCGGAATAACGTTGCGCTACGCGTTTATCCAGCTCACCGTCTTCAATCATGCGTGCTGCAATTTTCAGCGCCAGTGCCATCGTATCCATCGCGCCAATATGACCGTAGAACAGGTCATATTTATCGGTGCTCTGACGACGTACTTTGGCATCGAAATTCAAACCACCGGTGGTAAAACCGCCCGCTTTGAGAATTTCATACATCACCAGCGCATTTTCTTCCACGCTGTTCGGGAACTGGTCGGTATCCCAGCCCAACTGCGCGTCACCACGGTTAGCATCGACAGAACCGAACAGACCAAGCGCAATGGCGGTGGCAATTTCATGGTGGAAAGAGTGCCCCGCCAACGTTGCATGGTTTGCTTCAATATTCAGTTTAATCTCTTTTTCCAGGCCAAACTGCTTCAGGAAGCCGTAGACCGTCGCGGCATCGTAATCATATTGATGTTTGGTCGGCTCTTGCGGTTTCGGTTCGATAAGCAGGGTACCCTGGAAACCGATTTTATGTTTATGATCAACCACCATCTGCATAAAGCGGCCAATCTGTTCACGCTCCTGACGCAAATCGGTATTCAGCAGCGTTTCGTAACCTTCGCGACCGCCCCACAATACATAGTTTTCACCACCCAGTTTATGCGTCGCTTCCATCGCCGTAACGACTTGTGTTGCTGCCCAGCTGAAAACTTCCGGGTCGGGATTCGTAGCTGCGCCCGCACCATAACGTGGGTTAGTAAAGCAGTTAGCGGTTCCCCACAGCAGTTTCACGCCGCTCTCTTCTTGTTTACCTGCCAGCACATCGACCATTTGCGCAAAGTTATTGATGTACTCTTTTAACGATGCGCCTTCCGGGGAAACGTCCACATCGTGGAAGCAATAAAAAGGCACATGTAATTTGTGGAAAAACTCAAATGCGACATCTGCTTTACGCTTCGCCAATGCCAGCGCCTCGCCAGGTTGCTGCCAGGGACGGTTAAACGCGCCTACGCCAAACATATCCGCCCCGTTCCAGCAGAAGGTGTGCCAGTAGCAAGCAGCAAAACGCAAATGGTCTTCCATACGCTTACCCAACACCAATTCGTCGGGGTTGTAGTGACGGAATGCTAACGGGTTAGAGGATTTCGGGCCTTCATAACGAACGCGATCGAGCTGGTCAAAATAAGCTTGCATAATGAACTCCATAATCAGGTAATGCCGCGGGTAATGGATGATGTCGTAATATTGGGCACTCCCTTTAAGTTGCTCAATTATGTTATTTCACACTGCTATTGAGATAATTCACAAGTGTGCGCTCGCTCGCAAAATAAAATGGAATGATGAAATTGGGTAATTACTCGAAGAGAAAAATGCAACAAATTCGATTAACCAACAAAAATAAGATCTCGGTCATAAATCAAGAAATAAACGAAAAATCGTAATCGAAAGATAAAAATCTGTAATTGTTTTCCCCCATTTAGTTGCTAAAAATTGGTCACGTTTAACGCGGTGATTGTTACTTTTTAAAGCTACCCTCTAACAAAAGAAGGCCTCTGAACCATGAAAATAAAGAACATTTTACTCACCCTGTGCACCTCACTTCTGCTAACCAACGTTGCGGCACATGCTAAAGAAGTCAAAATTGGTATGGCTATTGATGATCTCCGTCTTGAGCGCTGGCAGAAAGACCGGGATATTTTCGTGAAAAAAGCTGAATCTCTCGGCGCAAAAGTATTTGTGCAGTCTGCAAATGGCAACGAAGAAACTCAAATGTCGCAGATTGAAAACATGATTAACCGGGGAGTCGATGTTCTTGTCATTATTCCGTATAACGGACAGGTATTAAGTAACGTTGTAAAAGAAGCAAAACAAGAAGGCATTAAAGTATTAGCTTACGACCGCATGATTAATGATGCTGATATCGACTTTTATATTTCTTTCGATAACGAAAAAGTGGGCGAACTACAAGCAAAAGCGCTGGTCGATATCGTCCCGCAAGGAAATTATTTCCTGATGGGCGGCTCTCCGGTGGATAACAACGCTAAGCTTTTCCGCGCCGGGCAAATGAAAGTATTAAAACCTTACGTCGACTCCGGGAAAATTAAAGTCGTAGGCGACCAATGGGTTGATGGCTGGTTACCAGAAAACGCACTGAAAATTATGGAAAACGCGTTGACCGCCAACAATAACAAAATTGACGCTGTTGTTGCTTCTAACGATGCTACTGCTGGCGGGGCTATTCAGGCATTAAGCGCGCAAGGTTTGTCAGGGAAAGTCGCCATTTCCGGTCAGGATGCGGATCTCGCCGGCATTAAACGTATTGCTGCGGGTACGCAAACCATGACGGTGTATAAACCGATTACTCTTCTGGCAAATACTGCCGCGGAAATTGCCGTTGAACTGGGTAACGCTCAACAACCTAAAGCAGATACCACGCTGAATAATGGGCTGAAAGATGTTCCATCCCGCCTGCTGACACCTATTGATGTGAATAAAAACAACATCAAAGACACGGTGATTAAAGACGGTTTCCACAAGGAGAGCGAGCTTTAAGCGTTACGTCCCTGTCGACAACGGGGACGTGATTTCTCTCCATGCCGCATGAACTGATTGGCTTAGGTGGAGTCGTTATGTCTTATCTACTTGAAATGAAGAGCATTACCAAAACTTTCGGCAGCGTAAAGGCGATAGATAACGTCAGTTTACGGCTAAATGCTGGTGAGATCGTCTCACTTTGCGGTGAGAACGGTTCTGGTAAATCAACATTAATGAAAGTGCTATGCGGAATTTATCCCTTTGGCAGTTACGAAGGCGAAATTACTTTTGCTGGTGAAGTAATACAGGCAAGTCACATCCGCGATACCGAACGCAAAGGTATTGCCATCATTCACCAGGAATTAGCATTGGTGAAAGAGTTGACCGTGCTGGAAAATATCTTTCTTGGCAATGAGATAACCCGCAATGGGGTCATGGATTATGACCTGATGACGCTACGCTGTCAGAAACTGTTAGCGCAAGTCAGCTTATCCATTTCACCAGATACCCGCGTGGGTGATTTAGGGCTTGGGCAACAACAACTCGTTGAAATTGCCAAGGCACTAAATAAACAGGTGCGTTTATTAATTCTCGATGAACCAACAGCCTCATTAACTGAGCTGGAAACCACAGTTTTACTGGATATTATTCGCGATCTGCAACAACACGGCATCGCATGTATCTATATTTCTCACAAGCTCAACGAAGTCAAAGCGATTTCCGACACAATTTGTGTTATTCGCGACGGTCAGCACATAGGTACGCGTGATGCAGCCGGAATGAGCGAAGACGATATTATCACCATGATGGTTGGGCGAGAATTAACGGCACTGTACCCAAACGAACCACATACCACTGGCGATGAAATATTACGTATAGAACATCTGACGGCATGGCATCCGGTTAATCGTCATATTAAACGGGTTAACGATGTCTCGTTTTCCCTGAAACGTGGCGAAATACTGGGGATTGCTGGACTGGTCGGCGCTGGTCGCACCGAAACTATTCAATGCCTTTTTGGCGTTTGGCCCGGACAATGGGAAGGGAAAATCTATATTGATGGCAAACAAGTGGATATTCGTAATTGCCAGCACGCCATCTCCCAGGGTATTGCAATGGTGCCAGAAGATAGAAAGCGTGATGGCATCGTTCCGGTAATGGCAGTTGGTAAAAATATTACCCTCGCCGCACTCAGTAAATTTACCGGGGGTATTAGCCAGCTTGATGATGCCGCAGAGCAAAAATGTATTCTGGAATCAATCCAGCGACTCAAAGTGAAAACGTCGTCTCCGGAACTTGCTATTGGACGTTTAAGCGGCGGCAATCAACAAAAAGCGATCCTGGCACGCTGTCTGTTACTCAACCCGCGCATTCTCATTCTTGATGAACCTACCAGGGGTATCGATATTGGCGCGAAATACGAGATCTACAAATTAATTAACCAACTCGTCCAGCAGGGTATCGCCGTTATTGTCATCTCTTCTGAATTACCTGAAGTACTTGGTCTTAGCGATCGCGTACTGGTGATGCATGAAGGAAAACTAAAAGCCAACCTGATAAATCATAACCTGACTCAGGAGCAGGTGATGGAAGCCGCATTGAGGAGCGAACATCATGTCGAAAAGCAATCCGTCTGAAGTGAAATTAGCCGTACCGACATCCGGTGGCTTCTCTGTGCTGAAGTCACTGAATTTACAAGTCTTCGTGATGATTGCAGCAATCATCGCCATCATGCTGTTCTTTACCTGGACTACTGACGGCGCCTATTTAAGCGCCCGTAACGTCTCCAACTTGCTGCGCCAGACCGCGATTACCGGCATCCTTGCGGTAGGGATGGTGTTCGTCATAATTTCTGCCGAAATCGACCTCTCGGTCGGCTCGATGATGGGGCTATTAGGCGGCGTCGCCGCTATCTGCGACGTCTGGTTAGGCTGGCCTCTGCCGCTCACCATTATTGTGACGCTGGTTCTGGGCCTGCTTCTCGGCGCATGGAATGGATGGTGGGTCGCGTACCGCAAAGTGCCTTCATTTATTGTCACTCTGGCGGGCATGTTGGCATTTCGCGGCATCCTCATTGGCATCACTAACGGTACGACGGTTTCCCCCACCAGCGCCGCGATGTCACAAATTGGACAGAGCTATCTACCCGCCAGCACCGGTTTCATTATTGGCGCGCTTGGCTTAATGGCTTTTGTCGGCTGGCAGTGGCGTGGAAGAATGCGCCGACAAGCTTTGGGTTTACAGTCTCCGGCATCTACAGCGGTGGTCGGTCGCCAGGCTTTGACCGCCATCATCGTATTAGGCGCAATCTGGCTACTGAATGATTACCGTGGCGTTCCTACTCCTGTCCTGCTGCTGACGTTGCTGTTACTCGGCGACATGTTTATGGCAACAAGGACAGCTTTCGGGCGGCGCATTTACGCTATTGGTGGCAATCTGGAAGCGGCGCGACTCTCCGGGATTAACGTAGAACGCACCAAACTTGTCGTGTTTGCTATCAACGGTTTGATGGTGGCCATCGCGGGGTTAATCCTCAGTTCACGGCTTGGCGCAGGCTCGCCTTCTGCCGGTAATATCGCCGAACTGGATGCCATTGCAGCCTGCGTGATTGGCGGCACCAGTCTGGCTGGCGGCGTAGGGAGTGTTGCGGGGGCTGTGATGGGGGCATTCATCATGGCTTCGCTGGATAACGGCATGAGTATGATGGATGTTCCGACCTTCTGGCAGTATATCGTCAAAGGTGCGATTCTGTTGCTGGCAGTATGGATGGATTCCGCAACCAAACGCCGTTCCTGATTTTGATAAAAATTTTCTCAAAACCGGTAACGTGTTGCCGGTTTTGAGTTTTTGCATGATTCAGCAGGAAAAGAACCATGTTTACTAAACGTCACCGAATCACATTACTGTTCAATGCTAATAAAGCCTATGACCGTCAAGTTGTAGAAGGTGTGGGGGAATATTTACAGGCGTCACAATCGGAATGGGATATTTTCATTGAAGAAGATTTCCGCGCCCGCATTGATAAAATCAAGGACTGGTTAGGAGATGGCGTTATTGCCGACTTTGACGATAAACAAATCGAGCAAGCGTTGGCTGATGTCGACGTCCCCATTGTCGGGGTTGGCGGCTCGTATCACCTGGCAGAAAGCTATCCGCCCGTACATTACATTGCCACTGATAACTATGCGCTGGTTGAAAGCGCATTTTTGCATTTAAAAGAAAAAGGCGTTAACCGCTTTGCTTTTTATGGTCTGCCGGAGTCGAGTGGCAAAAGATGGGCAGCCGAACGCGAATATGCTTTTCGCCAGCTTGTCGCCGAAGAAAAGTACCGTGGTGTCGTTTATCAGGGACTGGAAACTGCGCCAGAAAACTGGCAGCACGCGCAAAACCGGTTGGCCGACTGGTTGCAAACGCTGCCACCGCAAACCGGGATTATTGCCGTTACTGACGCCCGGGCGCGGCATATTCTGCAAGTTTGCGAGCATCTGCATATTCCCGTACCGGAAAAATTATGCGTAATTGGCATCGATAACGAAGAGCTGACCCGCTATCTTTCTCGCGTCGCGCTTTCTTCGGTTGCCCAGGGTGCACGGCAAATGGGCTATCAGGCGGCAAAACTTCTGCATCGGTTGTTAGATAAAGAAGCGATGCCGTTGCAGCGGATTTTGGTCCCGCCAGTACGCGTCATTGAACGACGTTCTACGGATTACCGTTCGTTGACCGACCCGGCTGTTATTCAGGCCATGCATTACATCCGCAATCACGCCTGCAAAGGGATTAAAGTGGATCAGGTACTGGACGCTGTCGGCATATCACGCTCCAATCTTGAGAAGCGTTTTAAAGAAGAGGTGGGCGAAACCATACACGCAATGATTCATGCCGAGAAGCTGGAGAAAGCGCGCAGCCTGCTAATTTCAACAACCTTATCAATCAACGAGATATCGCAAATGTGCGGTTATCCATCGTTGCAATATTTCTACTCTGTATTTAAAAAAGCATATGACACAACGCCGAAAGAGTATCGCGATGTAAACAGCGAGGTCCTGCTGTAGCAGGAGGAGAAAAGCCGCCAGGCATGATAAGACGCGCCAGCGTCGCATCAGGTAACGCAGCACAACCACCTGATGCGAGCAAAAGCCTTATCCGACCAACAAGTCGGATAAGGCTCGAGGGAATACAATTACATATGCGCAGCGATTAACCGCTGGTTATCCTGGTACATCGCGAACAGGTAGTTGTTATAACTCTGTCCCTTCGTTGAATAACCTTTCAGCTTATGAATCATCGCTGTGGCGGTGATTTCCTGATCAGCTTTACGCAATTGTGCACGTGATTTACGGAACGAAGCGTAAGCCGGGTGCGTATTCAGGTTAGTGACATAGGCGCTCACCGATTCTTTGACAGAACTGAACTGTGAGTAGCCTTTCACTTTACCCGGTGCATTGGTACAACGCCCTTTCATGCACTTCATGCCAAACAGGTTGTTGTTGTTACGCGCCAGCTTCGACGTACCCCAACCACTTTCTGCCGCAGCCATCGTCGCCACCATACTGGTCGGGATAATGTCTACGCGTTCAAGCAGCGTATTCCACGGGATTTTTCGTGTATTACCAGACCACTTCACCTTATAGCGTTTGGCGATGTCTTTCAGACGCGCACGCTCTGCAGGCGACCATTGGCCCTGGTACTGTTTTGAAATCAGCCAGTTACGTTCCGCCGTAATGGCAGCATTTTGGCTGGTAATGTAAGGCATTACGGTCCGGAGAAACGCTTTTTTCCTTGGTGTTCCGGAAGGGTATTTTCGCAAATCAGGAAGTGAACTGCTCTTTGCACTATTGCGAGAATACTCTTGTTTACTGCTTACCTGTTTATTACTAGCTTTGGTTATGTGGGACTTTTGACTCGCTGTTGTCGTGTGCGTTTTCGCTAACACCTCACTCGAAAACATCAGAGTGAGTAACATAAGAATCATCGCCCCATATCGTCGTATGGGAGTCAAAATCATCAGTTCTCCTGGTCGGATTTAATCATTCCAACACCTTATATTTTTCACAAATTTGAGAGTTGAATCTCAAATCATATCAAAAATAGCTGTCAAGAGCACCCCAAGGAATAGTCCAAATCTGAAACTATGTCACGTGTTAACCGTTCAGATTGGCGCTAAATCGCAGAAAATGTGGGGTTTATCGCAAAAAATAAGCTTAAATCTCAGGTGAAATACTCCCCCTTTCGTCTCATCCTGGCGCAATCCTCATCAGGGAGGAGTTTTACCAGTATTATCACTGGCAAACTGGTGAAATTCGCAGCAACAAGGACTCATCCGTTATGAAACTTGCCGCCTGTTTTCTGATACTCCTGCCCAGTGTTGCCATTGCCGCCAACTGGACATCTCAGGGATTTCCCACCTTTGCTGAACAAAGTGCAGGAACATTTGTTAGTCATGCCCAGCTGACCAAAGGTACGCGACCGCTGACGCTAAATTTTAACCAACAATGCTGGCAGCCTGCGGATGCGATAAAACTCAATCAGATGCTTTCTCTCAAACCTTGCGACAGCACGCCCCCTCAGTGGCGATTGTTCAGGAACGGTGAATATACGTTGCAAATAGATACCCGCTCCGGCACACCAACGTTGATGATTTCGGTCCAGAACACCGCCGAACCGGTAGCGAACCTGGCTCGTGAATGCCCCAAATGGGATGGAAAACCACTGACGCTTAATGTCAGCGGCACTTTCCCGGAAGGTACGGTAGTCCGGGATTATTACAGCCAGCAAATCGCGACGGTGAAGAACGGCCAAATAACGTTACAACCTGCCGCCACCAGCAATGGTTTACTTCTGTTGGAACGCGCGGCAACTGACGCACCTGCCCCTTTCAACTGGCATAACGCCACGATTTATTTTGTACTAACAGACCGTTTCGAAAACGGCGATCCCAGCAATGACCAGAGCTACGGACGTCATAAAGACGGCATGGAGGAAATTGGCACTTTCCACGGCGGTGATTTACGCGGCCTGACCAACAAACTGGATTATTTCCAGCAGCTGGGCGTCAATGCTTTATGGATAAGCGCCCCATTTGAGCAAATTCACGGCTGGGTCGGCGGCGGTACAAAAGGCGATTTCCCACATTATGCCTACCACGGATATTACACACAGGACTGGACGAATCTTGATGCCAATATGGGCAACGAAGCCGATCTACGGACGCTGGTTGATAGCGCGCATCAACGCGGTATCCGCATTTTGTTTGATGTAGTGATGAACCACACCGGCTATGCCACGCTGGCGGATATGCAGGAGTTTCAGTTCGGCGCGTTATATCTTTCTGGTGACGAGCTGAAAAAAACGCTGGGCGACCACTGGAGCAACTGGAAACCCGCCGCCGGGCAAACCTGGCATAGCTTTAACGATTACATTAATTTCAGCGACAAAGCAGGCTGGGATAAATGGTGGGGAAAAAACTGGATCAGAACGGATATCGGCGATTACGACAATCCTGGATTCGACGATCTCACCATGTCGCTAGCCTTTTTGCCGGATATCAAAACCGAATCAACTACCGCTTCTGGTCTGCCGGTATTCTATAAAAACAAACCGGATACCCACGCCAAAGCCATTGACGGCTATACGCCGCGTGATTACTTAACCCACTGGTTAAGCCAATGGGTCCGCGACTACGGTATTGATGGTTTTCGGGTCGATACCGCCAAACATGTTGAGTTGCCCGCCTGGCAGCAACTGAAAACTCAGGCCAGCGCCGCACTTCGCGAATGGAAAAAAGCTAACCCCGAGAAAGCATTAGATGACAAACCTTTCTGGATGACCGGCGAGGCCTGGGGCCATGGTGTAATGCAAAGCGACTACTACCGCCACGGATTCGACGCGATGATCAATTTCGATTATCAGGAACAGGCGGCGAAAGCGGTCGATTGCCTGGCGCAGATGGATACCACCTGGCAGCAAATGGCCGAGAAATTGCAAGATTTCAATGTGTTGAGCTATCTCTCCTCGCATGATACCCGCTTGTTCCGCGAAGGGGGCGACAAAGCAGCAGAGTTATTGTTACTCGCGCCAGGTGCAGTGCAAATCTTTTACGGTGATGAATCCTTACGTCCGTTCGGTCCCACCGGTTCTGATCCCCTACAAGGCACACGTTCTGATATGAACTGGCAGGATATCAGTGGTAAATCTGCCACCAGCGTCGCGCACTGGCAGCGCATCAGTCAGTTCCGCGCACGGCATCCAGCCATTGGCGCAGGCAAACAAACGGCGCTTTCGCTGAAGCAGGGGTACGGATTTGTCCGTGAACACGGCGACGATAAAGTGATGGTCGTCTGGGCGGGGCAACAGTAACTTTTCCGGCTTCCCGTGCGGCAGTACGTCGGGAAGCCACACAGACTAAGATACCATCCTAACCGAAAACCACAGCATAAAGTGTCAATCCACCGTCAACAGCGTGATTTGCACCCTGGCAAATGTAGCGTTATTGTTACCTTCCTTGCTACAGAGTTCGACAGATATCCCGCTATGACATTCTCCCTTTTTGGTGACAAATTTACCCGCCACTCCGGCATTACGCTGCTGATGGAAGATCTGAACGACGGTTTACGCACCCCCGGCGCAATTATGCTTGGCGGCGGCAATCCGGCGCAGATCCCGGAAATGCAGGACTATTTCCAGACGCTGCTAACCGACATGCTGGAAAGTGGCAAAGCCACTGATGCGCTGTGCAATTACGATGGGCCACAGGGGAAAACGGAGCTGCTGTCTCTGCTTTCCGGTATGTTACGCGAGAAGCTGGGTTGGGATATCGAACCACAGAATATTGCACTAACAAACGGTAGCCAGAGCGCGTTTTTCTACTTATTTAACCTGTTTGCCGGACGCCGTGCCGATGGCCGGATCAAAAAAGTGCTGTTCCCGTTGGCACCGGAATACATTGGCTACGCGGATGCCGGGCTGGAAGAGGATCTGTTTGTCTCTACGCGTCCGAATATCGAACTACTGCCAGAGGGCCAGTTTAAATATCACGTCGATTTCGAACATCTGCGCATTGGCGAAGAGACGGGGATGATTTGCGTCTCGCGACCGACGAACCCAACAGGTAATGTGATAACCGATGAAGAGTTGCTGAAGCTGGATGCGCTGGCGAATCAGCACGGGATCCCGCTGGTGATTGATAACGCCTATGGCGTCCCGTTCCCGGGCATCATCTTTAGCGAAGCGCGCCCGCTGTGGAATCCGAATATCGTGCTATGCATGAGCCTTTCCAAGCTGGGTCTGCCAGGTTCGCGCTGCGGCATTATCATCGCCAATGAAAAAATCATCACCGCCATCACCAATATGAACGGCATTATCAGCCTCGCGCCTGGCGGCATTGGTCCGGCGATAATGTGTGAAATGATTAAGCGTAACGATCTACTGCGCCTGTCAGAAACGGTCATCAAGCCGTTCTATTACCAGCGTGTTCAGGAGACTATCGCTATCATTCGCCGCTATTTACCGGAAGATCGCTGCCTGATTCATAAACCCGAAGGGGCAATATTCCTCTGGTTATGGTTTAAGGATTTGCCGATTACCACCGAGCAGCTCTATCAGCGCCTGAAAGCGCGCGGCGTGCTGATGGTGCCGGGCCACAACTTCTTCCCAGGGCTGGATAAACCGTGGCCGCATACACATCAATGTATGCGCATGAACTACGTACCAGAGCCGGAGAAAATTGAGGCGGGTGTGAAGATTCTGGCGGAAGAGATTGAACGCGCCTGGGCTGAAAGCCATTAAAAATTGCCTGATGCGCTGCGCTTATCAGACCTACATAATTTCTGCAATCAATTGAATTTGTAGGTCGGATAAGGCGTTTACGCCGCATCCGGCATAAACAAAGCGCACAATTCCGGCGTTGAATAACGCCGGAAAAACGTTTCAAACAGGCTGCTGCTGTAGCCGCTGACGCTGGATTTTCTCGACATCCATACATTGCAACGCCTGTGTCGGGCAGGCTTCAACACAGGCCGGTCCCGTCGCCCGATGCCAGCACAGATCGCACTTAATCGCCCTCGCCTTTTTGCGCGCCGAAACCACCTCCATCGCACCAAACGGGCAAGACAGCATACAACTTTTACAGCCAATACAACGTGATTGTTCAACAAAGATATGCCCATGTTCGCGGCGAATCGCCTCCACTGGGCAGACATTCGCACACGGAGCATCTTCACACTGATGACAGGCTACTGCAGTGGTCCAGGTATGGTCTTTGATGACTCGAATTCGCGAAATAAACTCGCCCGGCGACAACGCAGAGCAATCCTGATTTTCCTGATGCGACACCGCGCAAGCCACTTCACAGGTACGGCAACCGATACATTTCGTCGCATCCGCAATAATAAACCGGTTCATGATCACTCCTTTGCACTAAAACAGCAGAGTGCCAGAGAGCACCCCTCTACTGCTTTGATCCAACGAAGGAAATGTTAAAGTTTTGTCACCTGTCTAAAGCTTTATGTGATTGCACTCTGGTCGTCTCTGACAGTAAATCCCAGTTCATTAGAGATGGCCTGAGCGGTTTCACGCAGTGGTTTCAGAAGATTCTTCTCCCCTACCTGTTTCAACCGTGATGTCGAAAGCGAAATCGACACGGCATACGGCACCCGTCGATGAATATCAAATACCGGAACAGCAATACAGGAGACACCGAGCTCATTTTCTTCTCTGTCCATCGCTACTCCGCTTTCACGAATGTGCGCCAGTTCGTCGAACATCGCAGGTAACTCGGTAATGGTATTGCGGGTTAACGGCTGGATTTCATTCTGATGGCTTTCCCAGTACGACTTCACGTAGTCCGGGTGACCAAACGCCATGTAGACCTTGCCCATTGCGGAACAGTAGAGCGGCATATGCTGACCAATATAGGCGCGAGTACGCAGCATACCCGTGGTGGGTTCCAGTTTATAAATCAAAATAGCGTGATCATCTTCGCGACTGGAGAAATTAATGGTTTCGCCGGTGGCGATGTTGAGCGTCTCAAGATGCGGGGCTGCGATATGAATGATATTCAGCGAAGACAAGGCCTTTTGACCGACGGCAATAAATTTGGTGGTCAGGCGGTAACTCCCTGCGGCAGGCGCGGTGGTCACATAGCCACAGGACTGTAATCCCTGCAATAAACGATGGACGGTACTTTTGTTTAAACCTGCCAGTTCTGAGAGATGCGCCAGTGGGCAACCGTTTGGATAGTTACTCAAAATCTCAATCAGCATCAACCCACGAAACAGGCTCTGACTTCCGGCTGGACGCTCTTTTTCCTGTGCCATCTCGTTCTCATTTTTTCCCATCGCTTTTTCCCCATTTTGTCGCGTCCTGATGGTAGCGCAAAGTGTGTCGTAGTTCACGATCTCGACAGATAATTTATAACATTTTGATTTATATGATTTTTGAAAATCATGGCGCGGATTGCTTTGTTAAAAAGCGATCGATATATTTGAAATCAAATTTCGCATAGTGGAATTTTAAGCTAAAAAAGCGTTCAAAAAAACAAGGAAGCCAGGGATGAAAGTGACATTTGAGCAGTTAAAAGCGGCCTTTAATCAGGTCTTAATTTCACGTGGCGTTGGCAGCGAAACTGCCGATGCCTGCGCGGAAATGTTCGCCCGCACCACCGAGTCCGGCGTTTATTCCCACGGTGTAAATCGTTTCCCCCGTTTCATTCAACAACTGGATAACGGCGATATCATTCCTGACGCCCAACCCAAACGCGTGACCAGCCTCGGTGCGATTGAGCAGTGGGACGCTCAGCGCTCAATCGGCAACCTGACGGCGAAAAAGATGATGGATCGCGCCATCGAACTGGCTGCCAGTCACGGAATTGGCCTGGTGGCGTTACGTAACGCCAATCACTGGATGCGCGGCGGCAGCTACGGCTGGCAGGCGGCGGAAAAAGGCTATATTGGCATTTGCTGGACCAACTCCATCGCCGTGATGCCGCCGTGGGGCGCAAAAGAGTGTCGCATCGGCACTAACCCGCTGATCGTAGCCATTCCTTCCTCACCCATTACGATGGTCGATATGTCGATGTCGATGTTTTCCTACGGCATGTTAGAAGTTAACCGCCTGGCAGGTCGTCAGCTCCCGGTAGATGGTGGCTTTGATGATGAGGGCAATTTGACCAAAGAACCTGGCGTTATCGAGAAAAATCGCCGCATTTTGCCGATGGGCTACTGGAAAGGTTCGGGCATGTCGATTGTGCTGGATATGATCGCTACTCTCCTTTCTGATGGCGCATCGGTTGCTGAAGTCACCGAGGATAACAGCGACGAATACGGTGTTTCACAAATCTTTATTGCCATTGAAGTGGATAAATTGATCGACGGCGCCACCCGCGACGCCAAGCTGCAACGCATCATGGATTACGTTACCACCGCCGAACGCGCTGACGAAAACCAGGCTATTCGTTTACCCGGACACGAATTTACTACTTTGCTGGCAGAAAACCGCCGTAACGGTATTACCGTTGACGACAGCGTATGGGCAAAAATTCAGGCGTTATAAGGAGATAGACCATGATATCTGGACATATCACGCAGCCTAATCCGTGCCGTTTACCCGCTGCCATTGAAAAGGCGCTCGATTTTCTGCGCGCTACCGACTTCAACGCCCTGGAACCGGGCGTTGTCGAAATCGACGGCAAGAATATTTTTGCGCAAATTATCGACTTAACGACGCGCCAGGTGGAGGAAAATCGCCCAGAAGTACATCGTCGCTATATTGATATTCAATATCTGGCATGGGGCGAAGAGAAAATCGGCATTGCTATTGATACCGGAAATAATAAAGTCAGCGAATCCCTATTAGAACAGCGCGATATTATTTTTTATCACCATTGTGAAAAAGAATCATTTATTCAAATGACGCCCGGCAGTTACGCTATTTTCTTCCCTCAGGATGTTCATCGACCAGGTTGTATTCTGGAAGCAGCCTCTGAGATACGAAAAGTTGTGGTTAAGGTCGCATTAACGGCGCTGGATTAACCGAAGACTCTTCTACGCCAGAACGACAAGGTAATGTCATTGCGCTAAATATATATACCCTAAATATTTCAAATCGCATCACATGCAATCTGAAGTATGACGGGTATAGCCTAAAGGAATAGCTATGAAGAAAATACTTGAAGCAATACTGGCGATTAATCTCGCCGTGCTCTCCTGTATTGTGTTTGTAAATATTATTTTAAGATATGGTTTTCAGACAAGTATTTTATCTGTAGATGAATTATCGCGTTATTTATTTGTCTGGTTAACATTTATTGGCGCAATTGTGGCTTTTATGGATAACGCCCACGTTCAGGTCACCTTTCTGGTAGAGAAACTCTCTCCCGCATGGCAGCGACGAGTCGCTCTGGTCACCCATTCCTTAATCTTATTTATTTGTGGTGCACTGGCCTGGGGCGCAACGCTAAAAACAATTCAGGACTGGAGCGATTATTCACCGATCCTCGGTTTGCCCATCGGCCTGATGTATGCCGCTTGCCTGCCCACCAGCCTTGTTATCGCTTTCTTTGAACTGCGTCATTTATATCAACTCATCTCGCGCAGCGATTCTGTTACGCCACCACCGCAAGGAGCTTAATCATGGCTGTGCTGATTTTTCTGGGCTGCCTGTTGGGTGGCATTGCTATCGGTTTGCCTATTGCCTGGGCACTTTTGTTATGTGGCGCAGCGTTAATGTTCTGGCTGGAGATGTTTGATGTCCAGATCATGGCACAAACGCTGGTGAACGGAGCCGACAGTTTCTCCCTGCTGGCGATACCATTCTTTGTGCTGGCGGGTGAAATCATGAATGCGGGCGGCTTGTCAAAACGCATTGTTGACCTGCCGATGAAACTGGTTGGGCATAAACCTGGCGGGTTGGGCTACGTGGGTGTTCTGGCGGCAATGATTATGGCAAGTCTTTCCGGTTCTGCCGTTGCGGATACCGCCGCCGTTGCCGCGCTATTAGTGCCGATGATGCGCAGCGCCAACTACCCGGTCAACCGGGCCGCGGGGCTAATTGCCTCAGGCGGGATTATCGCTCCCATTATTCCACCTTCCATTCCATTTATTATTTTTGGCGTTTCCAGTGGTTTGTCCATCAGCAAACTGTTTATGGCAGGAATTGCCCCAGGCATTATGATGGGCGCAACGCTGATGCTCACCTGGTGGTGGCAGGCCAGTCGTCTTAATTTACCCCGCCAGCAAAAAGCGACAATGCAGGAAATCTGGCACTCTTTTGTCTCCGGTATCTGGGCGCTGTTTCTTCCGGTCATCATTATTGGGGGTTTTCGCTCCGGTCTGTTTACTCCTACCGAAGCCGGGGCCGTTGCTGCTTTCTATGCGTTGTTTGTCGCCACAGTTATTTACCGTGAAATGACCTTCGCCACACTTTGGCATGTGCTAATTGGCGCGGCGAAAACGACCTCTGTGGTCATGTTTCTGGTGGCCTCGGCACAAGTTTCCGCCTGGCTGATTACCATTGCTGAACTGCCGATGATGGTTTCTGATTTACTGCAACCGTTGGTCGATTCACCACGTTTGTTGTTTATCGTGATTATGCTGGCAATTTTGATCGTCGGCATGGTTATGGATTTAACACCAACCGTGTTAATTCTCACTCCGGTATTAATGCCTTTAGTTAAAGAGGCTGGCATTGATCCGATTTATTTCGGTGTCATGTTTATCATCAACTGTTCAATCGGCTTAATTACACCCCCCATAGGTAATGTACTTAACGTTATTTCAGGTGTGGCGAGATTAAAATTTGATGATGCAGTCAGAGGCGTTTTCCCTTACGTATTGGTTTTATATTCTTTATTAGCCGCATTTATTTTTATTCCCGATCTCATCATCCTCCCTTCGAAATGGATTAATTAAAAGGAAAATATTATGAAATTACGCTCTGTAACCTACGCATTATTCATTGCTGGCCTGGCTGCATTCAGTACATCTTCACTGGCGGCGCAATCATTACGTTTCGGTTATGAAACCTCACAAACCGATTCACAACATATTGCGGCGAAAAAATTCAATGAATTATTACAGGAGAGAACCAAAGGCGAACTGAAATTAAAACTGTTCCCGGACAGCACTCTCGGTAACGCACAGGCGATGATTAGCGGCGTGCGCGGCGGCACTATTGATATGGAGATGTCCGGCTCGAATAACTTCGCCGGGTTGTCGCCGGTGATGAACCTGCTCGACGTTCCTTTCCTGTTCCGCGACACCGCCCATGCGCATAAAACGCTTGATGGTAAAGTCGGTGATGACCTGAAAGCCTCCCTTGAAGGTAAAGGACTGAAAGTACTGGCCTACTGGGAAAACGGCTGGCGCGATGTCACCAACTCGCGCGCACCGGTTAAAACGCCTGCCGACCTGAAAGGGCTGAAAATCCGCACCAACAATAGCCCGATGAATATCGCAGCATTCAAAGTCTTTGGCGCTAACCCGATCCCGATGCCGTTTGCCGAAGTCTATACCGGGCTGGAAACCCGCACCATCGACGCCCAGGAGCATCCGATCAACGTCGTCTGGTCGGCAAAATTTTATGAAGTGCAGAAGTATCTTTCTCTGACACATCACGCCTATTCACCGCTTCTGGTGGTAATCAACAAAGCGAAGTTTGATGGCTTAAGCCCGGAGTTCCAGCAAGTGCTTATCTCATCCGCGCAAGAAGCGGGTAATTACCAGCGCAAACTGGTCGCCGAAAATCAGCAAAAAATCATCGATGGCATGAAAGCGGCTGGCGTTGAAGTTATTACCGATCTCGATCGCAAAGCCTTTAGCGACGCACTGGGTACTCAGGTCCGCGACATGTTTGTTAAAGATGTTCCGCAGGGTGCCGATCTGCTGAAAGCCGTGGATGAGGTGCAATAAACCATGACGCAATACTGGCTGGGGTTAGATTGTGGCGGTAGCTGGCTGAAAGCCGGGCTGTATGACCGCGAAGGCCGGGAGGCAGGCGTGCAGCGCCTGCCGCTATGCGCATTAAGCCCGCAGCCAGGCTGGGCAGAGCGCGATATGGCAGAACTGTGGCAATGCTGCACTGCTGTCATTCGCGCCCTGCTTACCCATTCCGGCGTCAGCGGGGAACAAATTGTCGGCATCGGTATCTCCGCTCAGGGAAAAGGCTTGTTTTTACTGGATAAAAACAACAAGCCGCTCGGTAATGCTATTTTGTCCTCGGATCGCCGGGCGATGGAAATCGTTCGTCGCTGGCAGGAAGATGGCATCCCGGAAAAACTCTACCCATTGACCAGACAGACCTTATGGACCGGGCATCCGGTGTCATTGTTACGCTGGTTGAAAGCGCACGAACCGGAACGCTACACGCAAATTGGCTGCGTGATGATGACGCACGACTACCTGCGCTGGTGTTTAACTAGCGTGAAAGGCTGCGAAGAGAGCAATATTTCCGAGTCCAATCTTTACAACATGAGTCTTGGGAAATATGACCCGTGTCTCACCGACTGGCTGGGGATCGGTGAAATCAACCACGCCCTGCCACCTGTTGTGGGATCTGCCGAAATCTGCGGGGAAATCACCGCTCGGACAGCCGCATTGACCGGTCTGAAAGCGGGTACGCCCGTTGTCGGCGGTCTGTTTGATGTGGTTTCTACCGCACTCTGCGCCGGGATCGAAGACGAATTTACCCTCAATGCGGTGATGGGCACCTGGGCGGTGACCAGCGGCATAACCAGCGGTTTAGGTGACGGTGAAGCGCATCCGTATGTCTATGGCCGCTACGTTAATGACGGTGAATTTATCGTTCACGAAGCCAGCCCCACCTCTTCCGGCAATCTCGAATGGTTTACCGCGCAGTGGGGAGAAATCTCGTTCGATGAGATTAATCGGGCGGTTGCCAGCTTGCCGAAAGCCAGTGGCGATCTCTTTTTCCTGCCGTTCCTGTACGGCAGCAACGCCGGACTCGAGATGACCAGCGGTTTCTACGGGATGCAGGCCATTCACACCCGCGCGCATCTGTTGCAGGCCATCTATGAAGGCGTGGTGTTCAGCCATATGACCCATCTCAACCGGATGCGCGAACGTTTTACTGATATTCACACCCTGCGCGTCACTGGCGGTCCGGCGCACTCCGATGTCTGGATGCAAATGCTGGCGGACGTCAGCGGTCTGCGTATCGAGCTGCCGCAGGTGGAAGAAACCGGCTGTTTTGGCGCGGCGCTTGCCGCCCGCGTCGGCACCGGGGTTTATCGCGATTTCAGCGAAGCCCAACGTGACTTACAGCACCCGGTACGCACCCTGCTGCCGGATATGACCGCGCATCAACTTTACCAACAAAAATATCAACGCTATCAGCATCTCATTGCCGCACTTCAGGGCTTTCACGCCCGCGTTAAGGAGCACACATTATGAGCAGACCACTTCTGCAACTGGCCCTCGACCACTCATCACTTGAGGCCGCACAGCGCGACGTTACGCTGTTAAAAGACAGCGTCGATATCGTCGAAGCGGGCACCATTCTCTGTTTAAACGAAGGGCTTGCCGCGGTGAAAGCCTTGCGCGAACAGTGCCCGGACAAAATCATCGTTGCTGACTGGAAGGTCGCCGACGCCGGTGAAACGCTCGCGCAACAGGCTTTTGGCGCAGGCGCTAACTGGATGACCATCATCTGCGCCGCGCCGCTCGCCACGGTAGAAAAAGGCCACGCGATGGCGCAACGCTGCGGCGGTGAAATCCAGATAGAGCTGTTTGGTAACTGGACACTGGACGACGCCCGTGACTGGCATCGTATTGGCGTGCGGCAGGCCATTTATCATCGTGGTCGTGATGCACAGGCCAGCGGGCAACAGTGGGGCGAAGCCGATCTGGCACGCATGAAAGCGCTTTCCGATATCGGCCTTGAGCTTTCCATTACTGGCGGGATTACCCCTGCTGACCTGCCGCTGTTTAAAGATATCCGCGTGAAGGCGTTTATTGCCGGGCGGGCGCTGGCGGGCGCAGCAAATCCGGCGCAGGTGGCTGGCGATTTCCATGCGCAAATCGATGCTATCTGGGGAGGCGCGCGTGCGTAATCATCCGTTAGGGATTTATGAAAAAGCGCTGGCGAAAGATCTCTCCTGGCCGGAGCGGCTGGTGCTGGCAAAAAGCTGCGGCTTTGATTTTGTCGAAATGTCAGTGGATGAAACCGACAAACGGCTTTCACGTCTTGACTGGAGCGCCGCACAACGTGCCTCACTGGTCACCGCGATGATCGAAACGGGCGTTGCTATTCCGTCAATGTGTCTGTCTGCCCATCGCCGTTTTCCTTTTGGCAGCCGGGACGAGGCGGTGCGCGAACGGGCGCGGGAAATCATGAGTAAAGCGATTCGCCTGGCGCGCGATCTCGGCATTCGCACCATTCAACTGGCTGGTTACGACGTCTATTACGAAGACCATGACGAAGGCACGCAGCAACGCTTTGCTGAAGGGCTGGCGTGGGCGGTCGAACAGGCTGCTGCCGCGCAAGTGATGCTGGCGGTGGAGATTATGGACACCGCGTTTATGAACTCCATCAGCAAATGGAAAAAATGGGACGAGATGCTCGCCTCGCCGTGGTTCACCGTCTACCCGGACGTCGGCAACCTCAGTGCCTGGGGCAATGATGTTCCCGCTGAACTAAAACTGGGCATTGACCGTATTGCCGCAATCCACCTGAAAGACACTCAACCCGTTACCGAGCAAAGCCCCGGACAGTTCCGCGACGTGCCGTTTGGCGAAGGCTGTGTCGATTTTGTTGGCATCTTCAAAACGCTGCATGAGCTGAACTATCGCGGATCATTTCTGATTGAGATGTGGACCGAAAAAGCCAAAGAGCCGGTGCTGGAGATTATTCAGGCGCGGCGCTGGATTGAAGCGCGTATGCAGGAGGCGGGATTTACATGTTAGAGCAACTGAAAGCCGACGTGCTGGCGGCGAATCTGGCACTTCCCGCTCACCATCTGGTGACGTTCACCTGGGGCAATGTCAGCGCGGTAGACGAAACGCGGCAATGGATGGTAATCAAGCCTTCCGGTGTCGAGTACGACGTGATGACCGCTGACGATATGGTAGTGGTTGAGATCGCCAGCGGTAAGGTGGTGGAAGGCAGCAAAAAGCCCTCGTCCGACACACCAACGCATCTGGCGCTCTACCGTCGATATGCAGAAATCGGTGGCATTGTGCATACCCACTCGCGCCACGCCACTATCTGGTCACAGGCCGGGCTGGATCTCCCCGCCTGGGGCACCACACACGCCGATTATTTTTATGGTGCAATCCCCTGCACACGCCAGATGACCGCAGAGGAGATCAACGGCGAGTATGAATACCAGACCGGCAAAGTGATCATTGAAACTTTCGAAGAACGTGGCAGGAGTCCGGCACAAATTCCGGCGGTACTGGTGCATTCTCACGGTCCGTTCGCATGGGGTAAAAACGCCGCCGATGCGGTGCATAATGCCGTAGTGCTGGAAGAATGCGCCTATATGGGCCTGTTCTCACGCCAGCTCGCGCCGCAGCTTCCTGCCATGCAAAACGAACTCTTAGATAAGCACTACCTGCGTAAGCATGGAGCCAATGCTTATTACGGGCAATAATCTCTCACGCCGGGGCTTCATCGCCCCGGTACTATGAATTGATATACTCCCGATTACATTGCGCACAAAAATCAGAAACGTTTAACGCAGGCGATTATAGTTACCGACCAGTTCATTATAAGCTTGTAATGATTTCGGATATGAGTCCTCGACCATCCAGCTTGTGTTTGCGTCCTGAAGTTTCTTTTTATCCCAGTCAGAATACGGGACTTTATCTCTGATACGACGAACATATTTTTTAGATGCAATTTGATATCGGTCTGCTGCCCCTGTGAAGAGAGAATTCATACTGTCTTTACTCACTTCTTTGGCTTGCGCCACCAGCGTTTCAAGTTCAGCCACTTTCTTCATTGCCGCTTCTGCATCAAACTTCTCTTGCGATATCAGGTTATTAATTTGTTTCGCTGAAATCATGGCAGCCAGAGAGTAGTAGTGGAATGTTTTCCCTTCTCTTTGTTCAATATTTTTCAGTTCCACAAGCTGGCGCTTATCATTAATTTCCTGAATCGCCGAGTGATAAGATTCCGCAACCGGTTCAAAGGCTTCGATATTTTTCAATAATGCCTGGTGCAGCGTTTTGGCTTTAGCAAATGCGTCGTCTTTATAATTTTCCTGGGTGTAATATTTATCCATTTCATTAATAGTATTCCCCAGCGCGACTGCGGTATTAATATAATTCAACGCTACGCCATCAATAGGTTGCAGCTCAGGCGTTAACGCCACAACACTTTTCACGCCTTTTTCACACTCAGAAAGACTGGATTCACTAATGCCGTAGATGCCATAAACATGACTCTCTTTACCCGTTGGTCCCTGTTTAAAATCTTTCAGCCAGTCAGCATAACGCGCCAGACTGCGCTGTACAGGGATCTGTAACTTGTTATAGCACTTGATATAGACATCCATTTTTTCATCGAAAACCGCTTGTTCATCCACCTCCGGTTGCGCAGGCGTTTCAGGTTTAGCTTCTGCTTTTGCAACGGGAGCTTCAGTAGGTTTCGCTTCAGGGGCTGGTGCGGCAGGTTGACTATTGGCGGGCTGGGGAGTTTCTGTTTCAGTTTTTTTATCATCACAGCCAGTGATACCGAGGGCCATTATAGCGATAATAATAGCTGAAGATAATAAATTCCTTTTCATTTAATTGCCTTATAAATATATAGATAAGAGAGTGAATATAATAAAGGAAAAAAGAAAATGTCACTACGCGTGTTTTGTTTATAAATAAATCTATAATATCCACAAAATGAATGAGTCCTGTAATTTAATCTCTAAATCACAGGACTTATTTTAATTAACGGCACAACCCTGGCGAGAGGGAGTGTCATCTCCCCCCGCCATTAATCACGCACTACATCCCGTAGCGTTCGGCAATAGCGGCATGCTTCTCTTCATTCGCCCCGGCTTCTTTGGCAAGACGCCACCAGCACAACGGATGTTCCCAGTCAGCGGTCAATTCGTGCAAGGTCTTATCGATATCACCTTTAGAAACTGAACGCGGCGCACTGATAACAAAATAGAACGCGGGCAGAGGATCAGCGCCTTCTCCCTGATGACTATCGGTTAACGTATAGTCGTCATTACTGTTGCTCCAGTAGTACCAGTTTCGTTCGCGGAGCGCCTCACGGAAGGCATTAAACTGTTCTTCACCAGGCATGACACCTTCGCAGAACCAGGACTCGCCGTATTCGGTCGGAATAATGGTTTGCAGGCAGGCATAAAGTGGCGTGAAATTCTTCTGCTCTTCCTCATCCTCTGGTCGGGAGTTCAACATTTCTGCATCGAATACCACAACTTCATCAACATGTTGCGGATAATCGGTCCGGTAAGTTGGCTCAATGATCCTTGCTGTTACCGGCCCAATACGTTGAGCATAGTAATAGCGGTATTCATAATTTTCCCGGAAGCGGATGTTTAACAGCCCCCATTTTTCGTCAATAAAACCTTCGCCTTCCGTGAGTTCGATTTCCAGTTCAGCAGCAATAGCACGAACCAAATCCCATTGTTGCAGGATGCTGGCGGTCGCCATGATATCCCACTGGAGATTTCGAATATCTTCTTCACGGCTAATCATCAGTTGCTGCAATTGCTGTAAATAATCCAGTTGTCGATCCCAGGCTTCCTGTTTTTGTGCTGCCCAGGAGCACATGCGATAAACGCCAACCCACTCACGCCCTTTTTCGTGTTGCAGCAACTGTTGCCCAATCGACTCCAGTTCACTCCAGTCTTCCTGTTGGTTGATCACTCGCGCGCGGAACCACAAGGCCATATGTAGCAGCCCCGCCTGTTCATACTGCTTCGCCAGATGCTCGATAGTTTGCAGATCGTCACGGTGGAGCAAGAGATCCAACAGATCGAAGCAAAGTCCATTATCTTCCTGAAGATGGCTTTCAACGTAGCGTTGCAGGAGTTCAATCGATTCATCAATCGCATTGCAGGCGTTTAACGCATTGACCAGCTTGCCCAGCAATTCCGCATCATCAGGCGTGTTCAGATAAGCGCGGCGGAATGTTTCTACGTCTTTTTCTGGATCTGGTTGCGTTTCTTCATCGCTATTTTCAGGTACTTCTACAACCGGACGAGCCAGCAACTCTGCTTCTTTGGCGGCAATTTTTTCACTCAGTTCGAGAAATTCGCGATCGACGCCCAGTAACGCGCGTAATTTTGGCATGTGTCGCTGGGCCAGTTTCATCGCTATTTTGGCAACCCAGACGGATTCACGCTCCAGCGCCAGGGTAATTTGCAGTTTCGCCAGATCAACCACTTTGCGGTGCGCCCCGGCCTGTGAGCGGTGCTCCAGCATTTTTTGGATGATGCGCGCCAGTTGCCAGTTATTTCTTTGTGGATGGCGAGGCAGTAGCGCAGTGATAATCTTGATCCAAATCCCCCACGAAAAAGGCGTAAGATCAGCCCAGCGCGGCAACTCTGCCCATACTTCTTCGTCCTGTCCACACAACGCCATGATATACAGTTTTTTCAACTGATAACTGATACGGTCGCGCCCCCAGTAATCATTTTCTTCTGCCAGTTCATCAATCAATTTGCGTGCTTCATCGTAGCGCTGTAGTTCAATCAAAATATCGGCACGGGTATTCAATAATGCTTCAATATCATCATCACCGGATGCTTTAACCGCGTCGATTTGCCGATCCAGGTACGCCAATGCCTCTTCTGCCCTTTTGGAATCTATCAGTGCACTGGCATATTCAGTGGACAAACACTGAAAACAGCTCCAGGTCGGGTCAATGCGCGCGATAGTTTCTTCACACACCGCCATGCGTTCATTCGCCCAGCCAGGTGCATCAATATTTTCGTAGCAGGCGGATAAATCCTGGGTAACGCAAATAGATTGTGGG
This sequence comes from Escherichia sp. E2586, assembly GCF_005781105.1. Classification (NCBI taxonomy): domain Bacteria; kingdom Pseudomonadati; phylum Pseudomonadota; class Gammaproteobacteria; order Enterobacterales; family Enterobacteriaceae; genus Escherichia; species Escherichia sp. E2586. The sequence continues at coordinate 37,404 of NZ_VATN01000018.1, read as the reverse complement.
CAATCTTTTGCCTCTTCCCGGTGCGCTTTTTCAAACAGCGCCACCACGTCTGGCAGTACTTTTTCGCCTTCTTCGCGGTTAGTGAGACGATGGCGCATTTCCCAGTGACCAATAAAAATCTCCAGCCACGGATTTTTTGCCACCTGGGTAAGCGCTTTTACTTCAGGTAATAGCGAATCGCACTTTTCCATTTGCAGGTGCATAACGCCTTCCGAATAATCATCGATAAGTTGCGGAATATATTCCTGCCCGGCATCGCGCAACTCCTTAGTATATTTGTGGTACCACTCCCATATATCCATTTTATTTTCCTTGATTAATTAAAACGGGAATAACCTGAGTAAAATCTTCCAGTGCCTGATGTAAATCCCACTGCTGTTCTTTATTGCCGCTGGAGCACAAAATCACTTTCAGCGATTTTAATAACCGTAATGCTGCCGCTGGCTGTTGATGGTGTTGTAAGGCCGTCACCAGTTGCATGACACAGGGGTTATTAAGATTAATATACAGACTTGAGGTTTTCGTTTTTTGGATTTGCGAGGTAAATTGCCGCGCCAGCATTAACGCTGCGGTACTGATGCGTTTATCTGCGTCATCCTGTTCGAGAATTTGTTTTAATTCTGCTTCACGGTCTGGCGTGACCACGAGCGGTAAAACCGCTGGTTCGAAGCGGGAGATAATTAATTGCTCGCCATCGCAAAGATGCTCTTCCAGATAAGCCACCTGCTCTTCGGGTAATTCCGCCAGGCTGAACAACTGCTCATTACCTGTTTGCGTACCGACTTCGATAATCCGGCAGTGATATAACAGCGCCCAACGGCGTAAAAATGGCACCACCGCATAGCGATCGCCACGGGCTACGGGCCGTTGCAGAATGTGGAACAACATCTCTTCAAAACCGCCGTCGCGGCTTAACAGAATATGGATGCTGTTATTAACGCGTAAATCCTTCGCCAGCAGCGCGCCTTTTGACGTTGGCACCTGCAAGCGATCTTTGAGCAAATCAAACAGGCGGTCATCACACAATGCCGCACCCAGCAACGCTTCGTTATGGCGCGCTAACACACGCCGCCAGATTTCTGGCTGGTTTTGTGCAAGATCGGACAAACCAGAGATCAGCGCCTCTTTTAACGCCTCCTGCACCGCGACCCAGGTTTCGTCCCGCTGAAGATCTTCCCGGCTCGCCGTCGGCGTCAGTTTCGATGACTCAATCACGCCGCCAATAAATCCGGCCCAGGGCGGTAACAATTCACGCGCTTCATCATCCAGTAACATACCGCGCAAAAACAACGACAGGTTGCGGTTATCGCTGGTGCCGTAGGTCGCGCCATCCTGAATCCATAAAATCCCGACCGCGTCGCTCATTCCCGCGGGCACCACCGGAATGGTGCAAATCGGTTCGAAGGAGGATTCAAACTGCGCGGCAAAGGCGAGATTTTTACGCTGTACCAGCGCGCGGTGCATGGTTACGCCTTCGGGAGCAACTTCACGCCACGGTGGTTGAAGTTTATTTACCGGCTCGCTGGCATCGCCGACATAGACCGGTTCGTGCAGCAATATGCAGTAGCGGGAAAGAACGCGGTTCAGCAAATTGTTACTCGCCAGATGGCTGTACTCTTCTTTGAGCGTCAGAATCACCTGCGTACCCGTTTCCGAGGACTGATGCGGCGTAACGGTATATTTTTGCCCGTCAGTAGAGTGGTATTTCCAGCTCTGATCCGGCGTTTGCCAGGATGTGGTCAACACCGTGACCTCTTTTGCAAGTACAAATGCAGACAAGAAACCAAGGCCGAACATACCAATTAAACCGGTGTTGTCATCCTGCTGGCGCAACATTCGGGTATAACCCACGCCCACTGTTGCCAGGAAGCCGTGAATTTCGCTTTCTGTCAGACCCGCGCCGGTATCGGTAATGGTGATGGTGGACTTCGCCACGTCTGCCACCACACGAATCGCGTTATCCTTTGGCGCATCGGGCTGCTCAATCCTGCGGCGCACAATCGCATCATGTCCGTTCTGCACCAGCTCGCGCACGGCGACCACGGGGGTAGAGTAAAGGTGCTTACTGAGCACCTCAATTAAGCCGTTTAAATTAACTTCAGTAGAATATGAACTGCCAGGTAACTGTAATGTACTCATTTTTCAATACTCATAATCCATCACCCACTATTGAAAATACATTGCTGTTTTTACAACCGGTGCAAGGTTTGTTATTTGCATTCATTCATCAGAAACATTTATTTATTGACGCGATGATTAAAACAAAATGTCTTATATAAATAATGATTAATTCTTAAAGGATTAATGCGACTGGAGTATATCGATATGAACCGGAATTAACGAGATAATTTATTGTGGTGAAATTATTATTTAAATGGTGAATAATATATTGAGGATTATTTAATAGAAAAATAAAACCGCAATCCAGAATCAGAATTGCGGTATTTCTTTAATTATGAATCAAACGCTGCGGATGCGTATAAACCGTTGCCCGCCCCGGTTTACAAAAGCCCACCAGCGTCAGATTACAGCGCTCGGCCACTTCCACGGCAAGTGTGGTCGCGGCAGACACCGCAAACAAAATCTCTACGCCACACATCGCCGACTTTTGCACCATTTCATAACTGGCACGACTGGAAACCAGCACCGCACCTTGCTGCCAGCTTTCCCCTTCTTGCGCCCGGCGGCCCAGCAGTTTATCCAGCGCCACATGGCGACCCACGTCTTCATGCCCGCCGACCAGTTCGCCAGATGGCAACATCCAGGCGGCGGCGTGAGTACAACCAGTCAGTTGCCCCACTGGCTGGAAATCATTGAGATGACGTAATGCATCATCCAGTTTATTGAGATCAAACGTCTGGGTGAACGGTAGCGGCTGCACCGGTTTTCCGATGTCATTAAGTTGCTCCACGCCGCATACGCCACAGCCCGTACGTCCCGCCAGCGCCCGGCGGCGCTCCTTCAACCCCATAAAGCGGCGACTGGAAAGTTCGATTTGCACTTCCAGACCATTACAGGAAGGAACAACATCCATGCCGAAGATATCGCGTGGGCTTTCGATAATTCCTTCGGAAAGCGAAAAACCGAGCGCAAACAGTTCAAGGTCTTTGGGCGATGCCATCATCACCACATGCGAAATACCGTTGTAGACCAGCGCAACGGGAACTTCTTCCGCCACCTCATCTAACCGTGGGTGTTGTAAATCGTCACGCCGCCGTAACTCAATTTGACGAACACCTGTGATATTTGTCACATTTTTGGTTTCTTTTTGCTGTGTTTTTTTCACTTTCTCTTAACCAGATAAGAACACACACACCAACATTATGGTATTCTGTTACAAACCCTTCCTGGATGGAGGGAAATTGAGCCAATTCTGGACCTTTGCGGCCCCTTCCGCAAAGAAAAATAACTCCCACTCCCTGCACACTCAGCAAGCGAATGTAAATGGGACGTGACAATGTCGAAACAAGGAGCAATCCATGCAGGTCAGCAGAAGGCAGTTCTTTAAGATCTGCGCTGGCGGTATGGCAGGCACCACGGCAGCGGCACTGGGTTTTGCACCCAGCGTAGCACTCGCGGAAACCCGGCAGTATAAACTGCTGCGCACCCGCGAAACCCGTAATACCTGCACCTATTGTTCCGTAGGCTGTGGGCTGTTGATGTACAGCCTCGGTGACGGAGCAAAAAACGCCAAAGCATCTATCTTCCATATCGAAGGCGATCCGGATCACCCGGTCAACCGCGGTGCACTTTGTCCGAAAGGCGCTGGCCTGGTGGATTTCATCCACTCCGAAAGCCGTCTGAAGTTCCCGGAATACCGTGCGCCAGGTTCTGATAAATGGCAGCAAATCAGTTGGGAAGAGGCGTTTGATCGCATCGCCAAACTGATGAAAGAAGACCGCGATGCTAACTACATTGCGCAAAACGCCGAAGGCGTGACTGTTAACCGCTGGCTCTCCACCGGGATGCTGTGTGCTTCCGCGTCGAGTAACGAAACCGGCTATTTAACGCAAAAATTCTCCCGCGCGCTGGGTATGCTCGCGGTCGACAACCAGGCGCGTGTCTGACACGGACCAACGGTAGCAAGTCTTGCTCCAACATTTGGTCGCGGTGCGATGACCAACCACTGGGTCGACATCAAGAACGCCAACCTCGTCGTGGTGATGGGCGGTAACGCCGCTGAAGCTCACCCGGTAGGGTTCCGCTGGGCGATGGAAGCCAAAATTCACAACGGCGCGAAGCTGATTGTGATCGATCCTCGCTTTACGCGTACGGCGGCGGTGGCTGACTACTATGCCCCTATTCGTTCCGGTACTGACATTGCTTTCCTGTCAGGCGTATTGCTGTACCTGCTGAACAATGAAAAATTCAACCGCGAATACACCGAAGCCTATACCAACGCCAGCCTGATCGTGCGTGAGGATTACGGCTTTGAAGATGGCCTGTTCACCGGCTACGACGCGGAAAAACGCAAGTACGATAAATCCAGCTGGACCTACGAACTGGACGAAAACGGCTTCGCCAAACGCGATACCACGCTGCAACATCCGCGCTGCGTGTGGAACTTGCTGAAACAGCACGTTTCCCGCTACACGCCAGATGTGGTTGAAAACATCTGTGGTACGCCAAAAGACGCGTTCCTGAAAGTCTGCGAATATATCGCCGAAACCAGTGCTCACGATAAAACTGCCTCGTTCCTCTACGCGCTCGGCTGGACGCAACACTCCGTTGGCGCGCAAAACATTCGTACGATGGCGATGATCCAGCTGCTACTCGGCAATATGGGCATGGCAGGCGGCGGCGTTAACGCCCTGCGCGGTCACTCCAACATTCAGGGGCTGACGGACCTGGGGCTGCTGTCGCAGAGCCTGCCAGGTTACATGACGCTGCCAAGCGAGAAGCAGACTGATCTGCAAACCTACCTCGCCGCCAGCACGCCGAAACCGCTGCTGGAAGGACAGGTTAACTACTGGAGCAACTACCCGAAATTCTTCGTCTCCATGATGAAGGCCTTCTTTGGTGATAAAGCGACGGCGGAAAATAGCTGGGGCTTTGACTGGTTGCCGAAGTGGGATAAAGGCTACGACGTCCTGCAATACTTCGAGATGATGAAAGAGGGCAAGGTCAATGGCTATATCTGCCAGGGCTTTAACCCGGTTGCCTCATTCCCGAACAAAAACAAAGTGATCGGTTGTCTGTCGAAACTGAAGTTCCTCGTGACCATCGACCCACTGAATACTGAAACCTCCAACTTCTGGCAGAACCACGGTGAGCTGAACGAAGTTGACTCGTCGAAGATCCAGACCGAAGTGTTCCGTCTGCCATCGACCTGCTTCGCGGAAGAGAACGGTTCAATCGTTAACTCCGGTCGCTGGTTGCAGTGGCACTGGAAAGGTGCGGACGCCCCGGGGATTGCGCTGACTGACGGCGAGATCCTCTCCGGTATCTTCCTGCGCTTGCGCAAGATGTATGCCGAACAGGGTGGCGCGAACCCGGACCAGGTGCTGAACATGACCTGGAACTACGCCATTCCGCATGAGCCATCTTCAGAAGAAGTGGCGATGGAGAGTAACGGTAAGGCGCTGGCCGATATTACCGATCCGGCAACCGGTGCGGTTATCGTCAAGAAAGGCCAACAACTTAGCTCGTTCGCCCAACTGCGCGATGACGGTACGACCTCCTGTGGCTGCTGGATTTTCGCCGGTAGCTGGACGCCAGAAGGCAACCAGATGGCGCGTCGTGATAACGCCGATCCGTCTGGTCTCGGTAACACGCTGGGCTGGGCATGGGCATGGCCGCTTAACCGCCGCATTCTGTATAACCGCGCCTCCGCAGACCCGCAGGGTAACCCGTGGGATCCGAAGCGTCAGTTGCTGAAATGGGACGGCACTAAGTGGACCGGCTGGGATATTCCGGACTACAGCGCAGCGCCTCCGGGCAGTGGCGTCGGGCCGTTTATCATGCAGCAGGAAGGCATGGGACGTCTGTTTGCCCTCGATAAGATGGCGGAAGGTCCGTTCCCGGAACACTACGAGCCGTTTGAAACGCCGCTGGGAACTAACCCACTGCATCCAAACGTTATCTCGAACCCGGCTGCGCGTATCTTTAAAGACGACGCCGAAGCTCTGGGTAAAGCCGATAAGTTCCCATATGTCGGAACCACCTATCGTCTGACCGAGCACTTCCACTACTGGACCAAACACGCGCTGTTGAACGCGATTTTGCAGCCAGAGCAGTTTGTGGAAATCGGTGAGTCGCTGGCGAATAAACTTGGCATTGCCCAGGGCGATACCGTGAAAGTCTCCTCCAACCGTGGCTATATCAAAGCCAAAGCGGTGGTGACCAAACGTATTCGCACGCTGAAAGCGAACGGCAAAGATATCGATACCATCGGTATTCCAATTCACTGGGGCTATGAAGGCGTTGCAAAAAAAGGCTTTATTGCCAATACGTTAACGCCATTCGTTGGTGATGCGAACACGCAGACGCCGGAGTTTAAGTCCTTCCTTGTGAATGTGGAAAAGGTATAACGGAGACGACATATGGCTTATCAATCGCAAGACATTATTCGTCGCTCCGCGACTAACGGTCTGACCCCCGCGCCTCAGGCGCGGGACTTCCAGGAAGAAGTGGCGAAACTCATCGACGTCACCACCTGCATCGGCTGTAAAGCCTGTCAGGTGGCGTGTTCAGAGTGGAACGACATTCGCGATACCGTCGGCAATAACATTGGGGTGTACGACAACCCCAATGATTTAAGCGCCAAATCGTGGACGGTAATGCGCTTCTCGGAAGTGGAGCAGAACGACAAACTGGAATGGCTGATCCGCAAAGACGGCTGTATGCACTGTTCCGATCCAGGCTGCCTGAAAGCGTGCCCGGCGGAAGGGGCAATTATTCAGTATGCCAACGGTATCGTCGACTTCCAGTCCGAGCAGTGCATTGGCTGCGGTTATTGCATTGCGGGCTGCCCGTTCGATATTCCGCGCCTCAACCCGGAAGACAACCGCGTCTACAAATGTACGCTGTGCGTTGACCGCGTGGTGGTTGGGCAAGAGCCGGCCTGCGTGAAAACCTGCCCGACGGGTGCGATTCACTTCGGTACGAAAGAGTCGATGAAAACGCTGGCGAGCGAGCGCGTGGCTGAGCTGAAAACCCGTGGTTACGACAATGCGGGTCTGTATGATCCGGCTGGCGTTGGTGGTACACACGTCATGTACGTGCTGCACCATGCTGACAAGCCGAATCTGTATCATGGCTTGCCGGAGAACCCGGAAATCAGCCAAACCGTGAAATTCTGGAAAGGCATCTGGAAACCGCTCGCGGCTGTTGGCTTTGCGGCTACCTTTGCGGCCAGTATCTTCCACTACGTGGGTGTCGGTCCGAACCGTGCGGATGAGGAAGAGAACAATCTGCACGAAGAGAAAGACGAGGAGCGCAAATGAAACGACGTGACACCATCGTGCGCTACACCGCGCCGGAACGTATCAACCACTGGGTCACCGCCTTCTGTTTCATCCTGGCGGCGGTGAGCGGGCTGGGGTTTTTCTTCCCCTCCTTCAACTGGTTGATGCAAATCATGGGCACACCGCAGCTGGCGCGCATTCTGCACCCGTTTGTCGGCGTGGTTATGTTTGCCTCGTTCATCATCATGTTTTTCCGTTACTGGCATCACAACCTAATCAATCGGGATGATATCTTTTGGGCGAAGAATATTCGTAAGATCGTCGTCAACGAGGAAGTAGGTGACACCGGGCGTTATAACTTCGGTCAGAAATGCGTTTTCTGGGCGGCGATTATTTTCCTGGTTCTGCTGCTGGTGAGCGGCGTGATTATCTGGCGTCCTTATTTTGCGCCTGCTTTCTCAATCCCGGTGATCCGATTCGCGTTAATGCTGCATTCATTTGCCGCAGTGGCGTTAATTGTGGTTATCATGGTGCATATCTACGCCGCCCTTTGGGTGAAAGGCACGATTACCGCCATGGTGGAAGGATGGGTTACCAGCGCCTGGGCGAAGAAACATCACCCGCGCTGGTACCGTGAGGTCCGCAAGACAACGGAAAAGAAAGCTGAATGAGTATTCGCATAATCCCGCAAGATGAGCTGGGTTCGAGCGAGAAACGTACGGCGGATATGATTCCGCCGTTATTGTTCCCTCGGCTCAAAAATTTATACAACCGCCGCGCCGAGCGTCTGCGCGAGCTGGCAGAAAATAATCCGCTGGGTGATTACCTGCGCTTTGCTGCGCTTATCGCCCACGCCCAGGAAGTGGTGCTGTACGACCATCCGCTGGAGATGGATCTGACCGCGCGCATTAAAGAAGCCAGCGCACAGGGCAAGCCACCGCTGGATATTCACGTTCTGCCGCGTGATAAGCACTGGCAAAAACTGCTGATGGCGCTGATTGCTGAGCTGAAACCTGAAATGAGCGGCCCGGCGCTGGCAGTGATTGAGAATCTGGAGAAGGCATCGACCCAGGAGCTGGAAGATATGGCCAGCGCACTGTTTGCCTCTGATTTCTCTTCCGTCAGCAGCGATAAAGCGCCGTTTATCTGGGCTGCACTGTCGCTCTACTGGGCGCAGATGGCCAATCTGATCCCCGGCAAAGCCCGCGCTGAATACGGCGAACAGCGTCAATATTGCCCGGTTTGTGGTTCTATGCCGGTGTCCAGCATGGTGCAAATTGGCACCACTCAGGGGCTGCGTTACCTGCACTGCAACCTGTGTGAAACCGAATGGCACGTGGTGCGCGTAAAATGCAGCAACTGCGAGCAGAGCGGCAAACTGCACTACTGGTCGCTGGATGACGAACAGGCCGCGATTAAAGCCGAAAGCTGCGATGACTGCGGCACTTACCTGAAGATTCTTTATCAGGAAAAAGAGCCGAAAGTTGAAGCCGTGGCAGATGACCTCGCCTCTCTGGTACTGGACGCGCGAATGGAGCAAGAAGGCTACGCCCGCAGTTCCATTAACCCGTTCCTGTTTCCGGGTGAAGGGGAGTAATCTCTGACGTTTTCCGGGTGGCGCAGGTCGCCCGGATTACAGTTCATAGGGTGTGACGACTCCTGCTATTCCCGCAAAATCTCTCGTATTTTGCGAGGCGTTTTCCAGATATGATGTAACAGTTGCAGTTATTATAAGTTCAGGTAAAACAATCTTGTATTAATACCAGAATAAGGGCATCTGGTTTTTTATATTCAAGAATAAAAAATTTTTGTCATTCCTTATGCTCCTTACACTGATCATCAACACCTACTGTCTCACACCTTTGCCTGCCACCCTTTGCTTTACGCACCGGGAATTGCTGCCGCTCCAGATATTGCTCTACCGCTTCGCGTAAAATTGCAGATCGTGAAACCTTACGCCAGCCCCTGAGTTTATTCAGCCGTTTAATTGCCTCTTCTGATAAATGAAGAAAAACCGTATTCATCGCCATTGCCACCACCTTACATATATTACTCATTAATGTATGTGCGAAAATTACGCCGGAAAATCATTAAAAAAAAGCGGATTTTTGCATGTTGTTTTGTTTTTGCGAGACGCTTTCCAGATTTTTCACGCCCGTGAATTTCCCTGTATCCATCCAGCAAAAACGGGCGTATAAAGCTGTACATTCATACAGCAAAACGAATTCTACTATGGCACTGGAAAAAGGAATTGCAGAGTTAGTCGCAGAGTTTATCGCTGCGGGTCGCCCCTCATCGCGTCAACAAAGTATTGCGCAACGCAGGGAGGACTATATCGCCAGCGCTGTCCTTGCGGGTGAGACAGAAACGCGGGTAGATATTCAGACTATCGAACTTGAAGGGATGACCTTACGAATAGTGTCACCGCTGAATGCCCCGACATTACTCCCGACGATAATTTATTACTACGGTGGCTGTTTTGTTAGCGGCGGGTTCGCAACTCACGACAACCAACTGCGCCAGTTAGCCTATTACGGGCAATGTCGGGTTATTGCCGTCCAGTATCGGCTGGCACCGGAACATACTTTCCCCGCCGCCCATGATGATGCGCAACGAGGTGCAGAATTAGTCTGGCAGCACGCCGAACAACTCGGCGTTGATAAACAACGGATAACCCTTGCAGGCGACAGCGCAGGTGGGCATCTGGCGCTGGTGACCGCTTTGCGATTAAAGCGTGCTGGCAACTGGCAACCGGCACAACTCATTTTAATTTATCCCATGCTTGATGCGACTGCGCATTTCGAAAGCTACATACGCAATGGTCACGATTACATCATTACACGCGATACTCTACTGAGCGGCTTTGAGATGTACCTGCCTGATATTGATCGCAAGCATCCTGAAGCCAGCCCTCTATGGCGCGATGATTTTAATGGCTTGCCGACTGTTCATATCATTACCGCAGAATATGATCCGCTTTGTGATGAAGGCGAAGCGTTGTATCACCACATGACCGAGCAAGGAGTGCAATGTACCTGCCAACGCTACCCTGGCGTTATCCACGGATTTTTTCAGTTAGGTGGTATCAGCGAGGCCGCGCGTACGGCGCTACGGGATGTGGCCTGGAGAGCGGGAAGGTAGCTCCGGATTCAGATAAAAATTATTTTCAACTTGAAAACATCACAGGTCTGCCTTACAGTGTTTTCAGGTTGAAAACTCGTAATGGAATTACACCATGCATGTTATCAGCCACAAGCCTTTTAACGAGGCGATAAAACGTTTTCCACTTTATGAAGATGCCCTTATTGATTTATTAAATCTTCTTGAAAAAACAACGTTTAGCGATCCGGGTGAGATGAAAAGATATATTTCCTCTCTGGATAACTTTAAGTACAGAGATAAATGGTGGGTGATTAATATTGCAGGCAATCATTTACGACTTATAGCCTATATAGATTTCAGGCTCCAAAAATGTTTTGTCAAACATATTGTTACCCACAATGAATACGACCGACTCACCACCTGGTATCGGAGCCATAAAAATGAGAACACATCACACACCAGCAGAAGACTCGGCCAATTTTGAAACGCTCGTCAGTACCTTCGCCCACGCAGTAAAAGGCATCCCATTATGTGGCCCTAAAGCAGATCAAGAGGAATACCATAATGCGCTGAAACTGATCGAGTTTTTAGTCGATCGTGACGATCTGGAAAACCCTTTATTTGAATTGCTCAGCGCGCGGATCCGCAAATATGAAAATAACGCTCCGGAATTTCAGCATTTCAATCAGCGGTTAGCATCGACCCCACGCGGCGTAAGTCTGTTACGGATCCTCATGGATCAACATGGGCTTAAGGCGGCTGATTTGGCACAAGAACTTGGCTCTAAATCCAATGTGAGTAATATTCTTAATGGTCGCCGGGCGCTCACCGTTCGTCATATCAAGGCGTTAAGCGAGCGTTTTAATCTCCCGGCTGAAGCGTTTATTGATAATTAAAACGCCCTACTCTTCTTCGTTCCCGCCCTCTTCATACGGGCCAAATGGCTTCGCGGGCAGAACGATATACGTCCCTTCAAACACCGCGCCTGGCGTATCGTCGCCAAAGATTTCGACCTGCATTTGCACCCGCGCTTTGCGCCCGCGTGCCAGACGGTCGAGATCGCCGCTTAACGCACCGAGGTCGGCTACCGCATGCGGTTTACCGCTAATCGGTTTGCTATAGCGGATATGCGCATCCGCCAGAATAATCGTTCCACCGAGATGGCGTTCGCGCAGCATCAACCAGATAAGCCCCCAACCGGTGAGCGTAGCCAGCGAGAATAAACTCCCGGCAAACAACGTATGATGCGGGTTCTGATTGCCGGTTTCCGGCATGGTGGTGATAAATTTTTGCCCGGTATATTGCTGAATGCGCACACCCATTTTTTCACTCAGCGGGATATGTTCGTACCACGCTTGTTGCAACTGCGCGCACCAGTCGCCGCGATGCAGAATGTCATCCAGAGTGGCGACGGGTTTAATCATCAAAAAATGGCGGATTGGCGTGGTGGTTGGCGTGGTGATTTCTCCCTGATTAACAAACCCCAGCTTGGCAAAAAACTCTACCGCGTCTTCACGGGCGCTACAGGTCACGCGCTTAACGCCTTCCTGGCGCGCTACAGACTCCAGGGTCATCGCCATCAGCGTTCCCAACCCTTTGTCCTGCACGTCGGGATGAACGGCCATAAAGCGAATGGACGCTTCGTTATCGGCATTAATATACAGCCGCCCTACTGCCACCAGATTACCCTGCTCGTCGACGACCATCTGGTGATGCGCCATCGCATCCCACGCGTCGCGTTCCGAACCTTTTGGTTGATGCAGGGGTTTACGCAACATCTCCCAGCGGAACTGATAGTAGCGCTCTAATTCTTCTTCTGTTTGTGGAACCCGAAGGTGATACATAGCGATACTCTCTCTTGTTTCCCGTGACACCCCTGGAAGCTGGCTCATACCTGCAACCAGAATGTCACGGGACCATCATTGACCAGCGATACCTGCATATCCGCAGCGAAGCGTCCTGTTTGCGTGTTCATCTCCTGCTGACGGCAGCGTTCGACGAAATAGTCATATAACGCCTCTGCGCGATCCGGTGATGCGCCTTTGGAGAAGCTTGGGCGCATCCCTCGTTCGGTATCTGCGGCAAGGGTAAACTGGGAAACTACCAGCACACTGCCGCCCGCCTGTTGCACGTTGAGATTCATCTTGCCTTCGGCATCGCTAAAAATGCGATAGCCGAGCACACGCTCGCACAGACGGTTTGCTTTCTGTTCGTCGTCATCCTTTTCGACACCCAATAACACCAAAAGTCCCGCGCCAATTTCGCCCGTCACTTCTCCCTCCACGGTGACGCTGGCACGGGTTACGCGTTGAATTAATGCAATCATGGTTCGTCGTCTTCTTCTTGTTCAGCTGCTTGTTTTAGTTTGCGGTATTCCCCGAGAGTGACAGTAATTTCCGCGCCAAGCAAGACGATACACCATGTCCAGTAGACCCAGACAAAGAGAATAGGGATCACCGCCAGCACGCCGTAAATGAGCTGATATGACGGAAACATGGTGATATAAAGCGCGAAACCTTTCTTTCCTGCTTCGAACAGGAGCGCAGCAACAAACGCGCCGACAATCGCGTCGCGGTTGGGTACGCGGATGGTGGGAACGATGCTGTAAAGCAACCAAAAGGAGATCCACGACAACAGCAGCGGAAAAATACGCAGCACATTGTCGATGACAGTATTGAGATCGCTCGCCCAGCGCAGGGAGAGCAGATAGGAACTGATCGCCAGACTGGCCCCCGCCAACAGCGGCCCTAACGTCAGGATCATCCAGTACACAGCAAAAGAGTAAATTTTTGGCCGTACCCGTTTACTTCGCCAGATGGCATTCAATGCACTATCAATGGAATACATCAACAATAACGCCGTGACGATCAGGCCACATGCCCCGACGGCGGTCATCTTGTTGGAATTGGCAACAAACTGTTCAATATATTGCTGGATAACGTCGCCAGTGGCAGGCAGAAAGTTGGCAAAAATAAAGTGACGCAACTGAATGCTGACGTCGGAAAACATGGGAAAAGCGGCGAAAAGCGCAAAAACAACGGCAACCAGCGGCACTAATGAGAGCAACGACACATAGGCAAGATTACCTGCCAGGGTGGTCATGTTGTCCTCATTAATGCGTTGCCAGAGTAGTTTCAGCCAGGCCCATAGCGGACGGGTACGATACCTGGCTTTTTCATGGATGGTTTTTAGCATAACACCTTCGCGAAATAGTCCGGGATGGTGGTTTTATCTTTCACCAGAATACTGGTAATGCCTAGCTGATTTGCTCCTTCTATATTATCGGCGTTATCGTCGAAAAAGACTGTATCGCTGGGTGAAAAACCTTCCACCTGCAAAACATGCTGGTAAATTCGTGCTTCAGGTTTGCGCATGCCCAGATCTTGCGAAAGATAGATATGGTCAGCAGCATCACGGATTTCCGGGTATTCCTCCGGCCAGAAGGTGGTATGCAGGCGGTTGGTATTGGAAAGCACCACCACGCGATGCCCCTGCTCACGCAGTTTATGCATGATGGCGATCACTTCCGGGCGCAGCGCGACAAACACCGCCTGCCAGCCGTGGGAGAACTGCTCGTAGCTTAGCGGTAGAGCCATCTCATGGCACATCGCCTCTGCGAACGCTTCGTCGCTAATTTCCCCGCGCTCATGCTGATGAAACGCCTCCCCCATATGAAAACTCTTCTTAAGCGATGCCAGCGGAATACGCGTTAAATCGCTCCAGGTTCCCAGCACACGGTTAAAGTCGATATCGACAATCACATTACCTAAATCAAAGATATAGAGCATTTTTGCCTCCTTTCTCGCCACAAGAAATTAACTGTAGCGGGAAAGGATGGGTTTGGCTATGTGACAATAAGGGTAATCTTGTGATGCTGATTGCGAAAAAGCAGAGTAATTTCACTGGCTTTTTCGCAATAGATGAATGGTTAAGATTCAGGTGTAAATTGCCAACGAGTTTCGATGACCAGTGGCTTATCTGCTGCCGCTAATTCCGGCGTTAGGTGCCTGGGTAAGTGGATTAACACAGGTGGCATCAGGCTGTTTATCAAATACCACCAGACTGTTTGCAGAAGAAGTCATGGTCATCGCGAGTTAACCAAGCCACCGTAACTTAACCTTCACCCCGTCATAAATCCAAAACAGTCGTCCCAGGGGTCAGCTCAATCAGTCTGGTGCAAAAAATTTTGTTTTGCTGGATACGGCCTACGGTTGATAAGGCTGGTATTGTTTTCAATGGCCGGATTAAGCACATCCGGCCATTAATTAAGCTTCAGCCGCCAGCATCTCTTTCTTACGTTGGCTAATACGCTTAACCAGCATTACGGAAACCACCGCACCACAGAATGCGAAGCAGGCCATAATGCCAAACACGATTTTGTAGCCAATAATCCCCGGATTTAAATCCAGAATGTAGCCATACAGACTGAAGCAGAACATCGCCGGGGCGTAACCAATAAAGCTACCCAACGCCATCGCCGCGCCTGTTTTATTTTCAGCAATTTTTGCTTCGCCGATAGGTGCAAAGAATACGGCTCGCTGTGTAAAGACTATCGCACCAAAGCCCAGCGTACATGCCATCCCTAAATAGACCGGCATGCTTTCGTGCGGCAGCATAATCAACAGTACGAGCGCAACGGTACTGATGATAAAGGTGTAGCATAGATATTTACTCGGTGATTTCAGGATCTTATCTGAAATCATGCCACCAATCGGTCCACCGATCATTTTCAGACAGTATTGGTTAATGATGCCGTAAGCCCCCACCAGCGCAACGGGCAGTAGATAGATGTTTTTCAGGAATGGAATGAAGAACGTCAGGCCACAGTAAACCGCGTAAACGAAGAAGACGTTGAAAGCGATAAGCCAGATGGTTTTGTCTTTCAGCACCGAGGTCATACTGGTGTTTTGCGATGCTTCGTCTTCTTTTTTCGCCTCCACGGACGGTGCCTCTTCTTTGTCATTCAGTACAAAGAAAATGATAATGCCCACGGCAATCACAATAAGGGAATAGAACCAGATACCCGCTTTAAAGCCCAACAAGCCACTGCCAAACCAGGTAAATACTGCCAACGCAGAAAATGCCACCACGGTATCAACAATGCCACGCCCTGTTTCGAAGAAGCCAAACAAACGACCTTGTTGTTCGCTATTGCCCAGTCGACTTACCGACTTGAGCAAGACCGGCCAGTTCATCATGTCGCAGGTAACGCCAAATAGCGCCCAGACAAAGAGGATGCCCCAATAACCTGGCATTGTCGTCAAATAAACACCCAGTAATCCCGTCGCAATGAGGGAGAATGACATGGTGTATCTGCGCGGTAGTTTATCGGCAAAATAAATAGACAGAAAAAAGCCCACTGTGGTGACAAATGAGTTTACCGACATAGCATTACCAATTTGACCATTAGTCAAATGGAAATATTCCTGCATCGGGATATAAAACGCATCTTTCAGAGACGGTAATTTATAAATTGTACCGCCACACAGTGTTAATAGACTAAATAACGCCCATTTCTTTTTCGTGAGCATAACATCCCCTAAGCGATTTTTAAAATCACTGTTTTAAAGGCAATAAGATATCGACCATTCTTATGGAATGGTTTTATTAACTGCGTATGGGTTAAAACTTATTAGTGGTTCAGAAGATGGCTTGCCTCTTGTTTGATTTGTTGTAGTACGTTACGCACATGATTTATCTGATTAATCGCATCTTCTTTTTCTTTACGTAACCGCGCATCCAGTAAATGTTTTTCTGGCAACGGTGTTTCACTCATCTGGCGATAAGGGATCCACGGATTATCATCTTCGTCTTCAAAGCGGAACGCCGGAGCATAATAATCAACCTCTTCTTCCAGGCCATATGCCGTCACCTGCGGCTCATCATCGCCCAGGCAGATAAGGTGCGTTAATAACGCTTTGAATGGCATATCTCCCTGACCTGAAATACAGGCTTTATGGCCCAGGCCACCCTGTTCTTTAACAATCAATGCATCTTTGATATGCACCTGGGTAATATGCGGCGCCATCGTTTTTAAAGCGTCCATAGGATGCTCATTTGCATTGATCATGTTCGCAAAATCAAACAGTAAGGAAAGAGATTCCATCTCACTTTCTTTGACCAGCGACACCAGCTCATGGCTTTTTAAATCTTCATGCTGCTCGATCGTAAAAGTCAGGCCGCTGTCCTGATACGTTTCCCGTACATAGGCAATATCGTTAGCGATGATCGATAATACGTCGTGCAAATTACCTTCATAACGTGGATAAAAACGTACGGACGATGCCCCAGTTTTCAACGCGATGGCGACGGCTTCGTCAATAGATGCCTTATCTGAGGCGCTAGTTTCAATATGAATATCAAGGTTCAGACGGCGGGCTTTATCACCAAAGGCAGAGAGTTCTTTATCGTCCATATTGCCAAGAGAAAAACGCTCGCCATCCAGAACATGAATTTTGACGCCCCGCAGATTATTTTCACTCGCGATATCAAGTAAATCAGCAGGCAACACTCTTTCCAGCCGCATATTTAAATGAAAGGCATAGGCATGTAAATAAAGAGGAAGAGTGTCGACACGTTGTAGAATCTTTCTTGCGTTATTTATTGTCACCATAAAACACCTACAGATTAATGACGAGGTCTACGGCCTCAAATCGCCAATATTCAATATCTATCTGGACAATATTTCCTTGTCGGTCGGCGCGATGCTTTTCAATTAAGATCGCAGGCATACCCGCAGAACCGCCAAGATACTTGCTGATATCGCCCGGCATTCTGACGGGTTTGAAAATCAATTTTTTTACTACCGTCTCTTTTTGGTAGCACTTTTCCCAGACTGCAGAAAATGAGTGGTTTTCAAGTTGCTCAGTAAAACCTGGGGCAACTTCAGGATTAATATACGTTTCGTGATAGAAAACTTTATGTCCTTCCAGCGCCCCCCAACCGGTAATGCGGTAGAGTTCGGTTGACGGCGTCACTGCAATCAGTGGCATGAGCGTTTCAGGAATGTCGCGGGTACGTTTTTTCTCAGTAAATCCCCAGGAAGGTTCCCGCCCTTGTTCAATAGCGGCCCGCTGAAAGCTCGCCGACAGCTCCGGGCTGTAATTAAATCGCGGTTGAGTCACGAACCAACCTTTACGATCCTTACGGAAGATTTTGGATTCTGCCTCGAGGTTCAGCAACGCCTGGCGCAGCGTCATACGTTTAATGCCCAGCAGCTCTCCCAGCTCTCTTTCTGAAGGGAGTTTTCCACCTGGCGTGGTGATGCCATCTTTTAACCACCGATCCAGTTTCTCTTTTGCATTTTCTACGGTGGATTGATTTCCCGTCATTGTTTAATCCTTTTGGTTTAAACCAGATGAGGCATCTTACGCTTACGCCAAAAAAGAAAGCAATTAACGGCGCATGACTTTGCAGATAATTGTGACAAAGCTCTCTATTGACGTAACCACAGACTTATAAGGGAGATACTCGCATTGGTGAGCGCTCACGACAGGCA
Organism: Escherichia sp. E2586; assembly: GCF_005781105.1. NCBI lineage: Bacteria > Pseudomonadati > Pseudomonadota > Gammaproteobacteria > Enterobacterales > Enterobacteriaceae > Escherichia > Escherichia sp. E2586. Next base: position 19,398 of record NZ_VATN01000018.1, on the reverse strand, counting down.
AAAAAAAACCTGCCATCGCTGGCAGGTTTTTTATGACTGAAAAGCGAAATTAATCGTCTTTCGGTGCGCGGTTAGCGCGACGACGATCGTTTTCCGTCAGGTGACGTTTACGAATACGGATAGAGGTCGGAGTCACTTCTACCAGTTCGTCATCATCGATGAACTCCAGAGCTTGTTCCAGAGTCATGCGGATAGGCGGAACCAGAACAACGGCTTCGTCAGTACCGGAAGCACGCATGTTGGTCAGTTTCTTACCGGTCAGGCAGTTTACAGTCAGGTCGTTAGAGCGACTGTGAATACCGATAATCTGACCTTCGTAAACTTCTGCACCGTGACCGAGGAACAGCTTACCGCGATCCTGCAGACCGAACAGCGCGAACGCTACCGCTTTACCCTGGCCGTTAGAGATCAGTACGCCGTTCTGACGCTGGCCTACTTCACCCGGACGAACGTCGTCGTAGTGGCTGAAGGTGGAGTACAGCAGACCTGTACCGGAAGTCATGGTCATGAACTCAGAACGGAAGCCGATCAGACCACGGCTAGGGATCACGTAGTCGAGACGTACGCGGCCTTTACCGTCTGGATTCATGTTTTTCAGGTCGCCTTTACGTTCGCCCAGCGCCTGCATCACAGAACCCTGATGCTGTTCTTCAACGTCCAGAGTCACGTTTTCATACGGCTCTTGTTTACGGCCGTCGATTTCACGGAAGATAACTTTCGGACGGGATACCGCCAGTTCGAAACCTTCACGACGCATGTTTTCGATCAGAACAGACAGGTGCAGTTCGCCACGACCAGAAACGCGGAACGCATCGGCGTCTTCGGTTTCTTCTACGCGCAGCGCAACGTTGTGTACCAGTTCTTTGTTCAGACGGTCCAGGATCTGACGAGACGTTACGAACTTACCTTCTTTACCGCAGAACGGCGAGGTGTTAACGCAGAAGAACATAGAAACGGTCGGCTCATCAACGGAGAGTGCCGGCAGCGCTTCAACATTTTGCGTGTCGCAAACGGTGTCAGAAATGTTCAGTTCGCCCAGGCCCGTGATCGCCACGATATCGCCAGCTTCCGCCAGATCGGTTTCGATACGTTCCAGACCGAGGTGGCCCAGCACTTTACCGACTTTCGCGTTGCGGGTTTTGCCTTCGCTATCGATGATAGTGACCTGCTGGTTCGGCTTCACTTTACCGCGCTTGATGCGGCCAATGCCGATAACGCCAACATAGCTGTTGTAATCGAGCTGAGAAATCTGCATCTGGAACGGACCGTCAAGGTCTACGTCCGGTGCAGGAACGTGGTCAATAATCGCCTGATACAGCGGGGTCATGTCTTCCGCCATATCTTCGTGGTCCAGACCCGCGATACCGTTCAGCGCAGAAGCGTAAACGATCGGGAAGTCCAGCTGCTCGTCGGTCGCGTCGAGGTTAACGAACAGGTCGAATACCTGATCCACAACCCAGTCAGGACGCGCGCCAGGGCGGTCAACCTTGTTGATAACAACAATCGGCTTCAGGCCGTAAGCAAACGCTTTTTTGGTTACGAAGCGCGTTTGCGGCATCGGGCCGTCAAATGCGTCAACCACCAGCAGCACTGAGTCTACCATGGACATTACACGTTCAACTTCACCACCGAAGTCGGCGTGCCCCGGGGTATCAACGATATTGATACGGTAATCATTCCATTTGATAGCGGTGTTTTTCGCGAGGATGGTAATCCCACGCTCTTTCTCCAAATCGTTGGAGTCCATCACGCGCTCTTGGGTTTCGGCACGAGAGTCGAACGTACCGGATTGTTGGAGCAGCTTGTCTACCAGGGTGGTTTTACCATGGTCGACGTGCGCGATGATGGCGATATTACGCAATTTTTCGATCACAACTTTGCCTCAGGCATTAGAAATAGCGCGTTATTGTACACGGATTAATCGCACTACAAAACAGGATCACAAACATCCTCCGCAAACAAGTATTGCAGAGTCCCTTTGTGATCGCTTTCACGGAGCATAAAAAGGGTTATCCAAAGGTCATTGCACCAACATGGTGCTTAATGTTTCCATTGAAGCACTATATTGGTGCAACATTCACATCATGGTGCAGCCCTTTTGCACGATGTTAAGCATGATAACGCCTTTTAGGGGCAATTTAAAAGTTGGCACAGATTTCGCTTTATCTTTTTTACGGCGACACGGCCAAAATAATTGCAGATTTCGTTACCACGACGACAATGACCAATCCAGGAGAGTTAAAGTATGTCCGCTGAACACGTACTGACGATGCTGAACGAGCACGAAGTGAAGTTTGTTGATTTGCGCTTCACCGATACCAAAGGTAAAGAACAGCACGTCACTATCCCTGCTCATCAGGTGAATGCTGAATTCTTCGAAGAAGGCAAAATGTTTGACGGCTCCTCGATTGGCGGCTGGAAAGGCATTAACGAATCCGACATGGTGCTGATGCCAGACGCATCCACCGCAGTGATTGACCCGTTCTTCGCCGACTCTACCCTGATTATCCGTTGCGACATCCTTGAACCTGGCACCCTGCAAGGCTATGACCGTGACCCGCGCTCTATTGCGAAGCGCGCCGAAGATTACCTGCGTTCCACTGGCATTGCCGACACCGTACTGTTCGGGCCAGAACCAGAATTCTTCCTGTTCGATGACATCCGTTTCGGATCATCTATCTCCGGTTCTCACGTTGCTATCGACGATATCGAAGGCGCATGGAACTCCTCCACCCAATACGAAGGTGGTAACAAAGGTCACCGTCCGGCAGTGAAAGGCGGTTACTTCCCGGTGCCTCCGGTAGACTCGGCTCAGGATATCCGTTCTGAAATGTGTCTGGTGATGGAACAGATGGGTCTGGTGGTTGAAGCCCATCACCACGAAGTAGCGACTGCTGGTCAGAACGAAGTGGCTACCCGCTTCAATACTATGACCAAAAAAGCCGACGAAATTCAGATCTACAAATATGTCGTGCACAACGTGGCGCACCGCTTCGGTAAAACCGCGACCTTTATGCCAAAACCGATGTTCGGTGATAACGGCTCCGGTATGCACTGCCACATGTCGCTGTCTAAAAACGGCGTTAACCTGTTCGCGGGCGACAAATACGCAGGTCTGTCTGAACAGGCGCTGTACTACATTGGCGGCGTAATCAAACACGCTAAAGCGATTAACGCCCTGGCAAACCCGACCACCAACTCTTATAAGCGTCTGGTCCCGGGCTACGAAGCACCGGTCATGCTGGCTTACTCTGCGCGTAACCGTTCTGCGTCTATCCGTATTCCGGTGGTTTCTTCTCCGAAAGCACGTCGTATCGAAGTCCGTTTCCCGGACCCGGCGGCTAACCCGTACCTGTGCTTTGCTGCCCTGCTGATGGCCGGTCTTGATGGCATCAAAAACAAGATCCATCCGGGCGAAGCCATGGACAAAAACCTGTATGACCTGCCGCCAGAAGAAGCGAAAGAGATCCCACAGGTTGCAGGCTCTCTGGAAGAAGCACTGAACGAACTGGATCTGGACCGCGAGTTCCTGAAAGCCGGTGGCGTGTTCACTGATGAAGCGATCGATGCGTACATCGCTCTGCGTCGCGAAGAAGATGACCGCGTGCGTATGACTCCGCATCCGGTAGAGTTTGAGCTGTACTACAGCGTCTAAGTGTTTTAGTTGCCGTGGAAACTTTTCGCCTGTCTCTGGCAGGCTTGGGATCGATGGCAAGCACATCACGCCGGATGCGACGCAAATGCGTCTTATCCGGCCTACACGGTGATGATGTGGTAGGCCGGAGCAGGTGAAGTCGCTCTTCAACGTGAAGTTTGTCAGCTATCTGTAGCCCATCTCTGCATGGGCTTTTTTCTCCGTAACTTCTGTGATGCTTCGCGCTTTTTATCCGTAAAAAGCTATAATGCACTAAAATGGTGCAACCTGTTCAGGAGACTGCTTTATGGCAACAGGCACGCAGCCCGATGCTGGGCAGATCCTCAACTCGCTGATTAACAGTATTTTGTTAATTGATGACAATCTGGCGATCCATTACGCCAACCCCGCCGCGCAACAACTGCTCGCCCAAAGCTCCCGCAAATTGTTTGGTACACCGTTACCGGAACTGTTGAGCTACTTCTCATTAAATATCGAGCTGATGCAAGAAAGTCTGGAGGCGGGGCAAGGTTTTACCGATAACGAAGTGACGCTGGTCATCGACGGTCGCTCGCATATTCTTTCTGTGACCGCCCAGCGCATGCCAGACGGCATGATCCTGCTGGAGATGGCACCGATGGATAACCAGCGCCGCTTAAGTCAGGAACAGCTACAGCACGCCCAGCAGGTTGCTGCCCGTGATTTAGTCCGCGGCCTGGCGCATGAGATTAAAAATCCGCTTGGCGGTTTACGTGGCGCGGCACAGCTGCTCAGCAAAGCATTACCTGACCCGTCACTGCTGGAATATACCAAAGTGATTATCGAACAGGCGGACCGGCTGCGAAATCTGGTCGACCGTCTGTTGGGGCCGCAGCTGCCCGGTACGCGCGTTACCGAAAGTATTCACAAAGTGGCTGAACGCGTGGTGACGCTAGTGTCGATGGAACTGCCCGACAACGTGCGGTTGATTCGTGATTACGACCCCAGCCTGCCGGAACTGGCGCACGACCCGGATCAAATTGAGCAAGTGCTGCTGAATATTGTGCGCAATGCGCTACAGGCGCTGGGGCCGGAAGGCGGTGAAATCATTCTGCGTACCCGCACCGCGTTTCAACTGACCTTACACGGCGAGCGCTATCGGCTGGCGGCGCGAATTGATGTGGAAGATAACGGGCCGGGCATTCCGCCTCATTTGCAGGATACGCTATTTTACCCGATGGTCAGCGGCCGCGAAGGTGGCACCGGGCTTGGCTTATCCATCGCCCGTAATTTGATTGATCAGCATTCAGGCAAAATTGAATTTACCAGTTGGCCAGGTCATACCGAGTTCTCGGTTTACCTGCCTATCAGGAAATAAAGGTGACGTTTATGCAACGAGGGATAGTCTGGGTAGTCGATGACGATAGTTCCATCCGTTGGGTGCTTGAACGTGCGCTCGCTGGGGCAGGTTTAACCTGTACGACGTTTGAGAACGGCGCGGAGGTGCTGGAAGCACTGGCGAGCAAAACGCCGGATGTGCTGCTGTCGGATATCCGTATGCCGGGAATGGACGGGCTGGCGCTGCTCAAGCAGATTAAACAGCGCCATCCGATGCTTCCGGTCATCATTATGACCGCACATTCCGATCTGGATGCTGCCGTCAGCGCCTATCAACAAGGGGCGTTTGATTATCTGCCTAAACCGTTTGATATCGACGAAGCCGTGGCGCTGGTTGAGCGCGCCATCAGTCATTACCAGGAACAGCAGCAGCCGCGTAATGTTCAGCTTAACAGCCCAACGACCGATATCATCGGCGAGGCGCCAGCCATGCAGGACGTGTTCCGTATTATCGGTCGGCTTTCGCGTTCTTCGATTAGCGTGCTGATCAACGGCGAATCCGGCACCGGTAAAGAACTGGTCGCTCATGCCCTGCATCGCCACAGCCCGCGCGCCAAAGCGCCGTTTATCGCGCTCAATATGGCGGCTATCCCGAAGGATTTGATCGAATCAGAACTGTTCGGTCACGAAAAAGGCGCGTTTACCGGCGCGAATACCATTCGTCAGGGGCGTTTTGAACAGGCCGATGGCGGCACATTATTCCTCGATGAAATTGGCGATATGCCGCTGGATGTGCAGACGCGTTTGCTGCGCGTGCTAGCAGACGGTCAGTTTTATCGCGTTGGCGGCTATGCGCCGGTGAAAGTGGATGTGCGGATTATCGCTGCCACTCACCAGAATCTCGAACAGCGGGTGCAGGAAGGCAAGTTCCGTGAGGATTTGTTCCACCGCCTGAACGTTATCCGTGTTCATCTGCCGCCGCTGCGTGAGCGTCGGGAAGATATTCCCCGTCTGGCACGCCATTTTTTACAAGTTGCCGCTCGCGAGCTGGGCGTAGAAGCAAAGTTGCTGCATCCGGAAACTGAAGCCGCTCTGACGCGTCTGGCGTGGCCAGGCAACGTGCGCCAGCTGGAAAACACCTGCCGATGGCTAACGGTAATGGCTGCCGGACAGGAAGTGTTGATTCAGGATTTGCCTGGCGAACTGTTTGAATCAACCGTACCGGAAAGCACTTCACAAATGCAGCCGGACAGTTGGGCAACGCTGTTAGCACAGTGGGCAGATCGGGCGCTACGTTCCGGTCATCAAAACTTGCTGTCTGAAGCGCAACCAGAGTTGGAGCGGACATTACTGACTACCGCGTTGCGACATACGCAGGGACATAAACAGGAAGCAGCGCGCTTACTTGGCTGGGGGCGTAACACCCTGACGCGTAAGTTAAAAGAGCTTGGAATGGAGTGATTCAGGCTCGCCATGTAAAGATTGATTATTGAGCGCAAATTGCTGTTATTTTGCGCTTTACTGTTCCGGTAAGTTCAGTATGATCATGCCCGAAAAACGGGGGGAGTGTCATTATGCTGGAATCAATAATTAATCTGCTATCAAGTGGCGCAGTTAACAGCCACACGCCGCAAACTGCCGTTGCTGCTGTGCTGTGTGCCGCAATGATTGGGCTGTTTAGCTGAGTTTCAGATTGCTGATGAAGTGCTCTTTGTTCATGCCGGGTGCGGCGTGAACGCCTTATTCGGCCTACAAAAGCAATAATTTCAACAGGTTTTGCAGGCCAGATAAGCGTAGCGCATCAGGCAATCTTGTTCTCAGCACATTGATGGCGCTTTCGTTTTCTACTTTGTCAACGAAGCGCCATTCACTATTTAAATCACCCGTGAGAACTGCTGCATTCGCGCTTTCTGGCGCAGATAAGTATCAAAGCACATGCAAATGTTGCGGATCAGCAAGCGACCTTTAGCCGTCACCTGAATCCCCTTCTCATCCACATCCACCAGCCCGTCTTCTGCTAATGGGGCGAGCAGCTTGAGATCTTCCGCAAAGTAATCAGCGAAGTGCAAATCCCACTGTTGCTCAATGGGGGCGTAATCCAGACGGAAGTTGCAGATGAGCGACTTAATCACATCGCGGCGAATACAGTCATCGCGCGTTAGCGCAATACCACGCCACAGCGCATTGCCTTGTTCATCCACTTGCTGATAGTACTGCTTCAACTCTTTCTGGTTCTGCGCGTAGCAGTCACCAATCATGCTGATGGCGGAAACGCCCATCCCAAGCAGATCGGTATCGCCCTGGGTGGTGTAGCCCTGGAAGTTACGATGCAGCACGCCTTCACGTTGGGCCACCGCCAGCTCGTCATCCGGGCGGGCAAAGTGATCCATACCGATAAACTGATAGCCCGATTGTGTCAGGAAGGCGATGGTTTCCTGCAGAATATCGAGTTTTTGTTGCGGACTCGGCAAGTCAGCATCTTTGATTTTGCGCTGGGCGGCAAAAATAGTTGGCAGATGCGCGTAGTTAAAGACGCTCAGACGGTCAGGGTTCAGTTCCGCCACGCGTTTCAGGGTAAAGGCGAAACTCTCCGGCGTCTGTTTCGGCAGGCCGTAAATCAGGTCAATGTTGGTGGAGGTAAAGCCAATCTCACGCGCATGGTTAAGCAGCGCAAAGATGAACTCTTCATCCTGCTCGCGGTTAACCAGACGCTGTACTTCTTTGTTGAAGTCCTGCACGCCCATGCTCAGGCGGTTAAAGCCTTCCGCGCGTAAATGATCGAGTACATCCAGTTCGATTTCGCGCGGATCGACTTCGATCGAGATTTCCGCATCGGCATTGAACTGGAAGTTTTCGCGCAACAGCTTCATCAGGCGGCTGATTTGCGCTTTATTCAGGTATGTTGGCGTTCCACCGCCCCAGTGCAGCTGGCTCACCTTGCGCCCGGCAAAAAGCGGTGCACGATGGACGATTTCTTGCTCAAGCACGTCCAGATACTGGTCGGCCTTGTGCTGCTGACGAGTCACAATCTTGTTGCAACCGCAGAAGTAGCAAAGTTTATGGCAGAACGGAATATGTACGTAGAGAGATAAGGGACGCTCAGGGTAGCGCGCCACGGCTTGTAAAAACGCCTGTTCGCCGAAGTCTTCTGAAAACTCCAGCGCGGTCGGGTACGAGGTGTATCGTGGCCCGGAATAGTTATATTTCTGGATCAGGGCCAGGTCCCAGTCGATTTGCTGTACAGACATGCTCACTCCTTCCGATGGCGTCTCTGGCGGCTACGGCGTACCGGCGGATGCCCGTTTCGGGTCATCAGCCGGTTGCGCAGCCACTTTTGTCGCCGCGACAACCGCTGTAGTTTAACGAATAACCACACCAGATAACATATAACCGGAAGGGTTATCAGCAGAACGGGAAGGCCCACGCAGGCAATCCGTTAGTTGCCCCGCAGCAGACGCATCATGTCTTCTTGCTTCTCGTCTTCTTCCTCTTCTTCGTCGTCGTCATAAGAGAGGCCAAGTTTCTGCATCAGCTCATCAATACGATCCAGCTTGGCATCTACCCAGGATTGCTCTTCGGCACTCAGGGTTTCGCCTGCTTCCAGACGTTCCAGCAGCGCATCCAGACGCTCATCTGTCTCCAGTAACTCCAACTCCGCCTGCGGTGAAAGCATAGGTTTCTCACTCTTCGGTTTGTGCTGTTTGGTGACTTTTTCAGTCACGCCCAATGGAATAGGGGTTTTACTGCCAATACGTGGATCTTTCGGTGCATTCTGGCCCTTGCTACCCGAAGTAGCGCTACCGCCCGCTGCGCGGCTGCCTGGTGCATGACCACGGCGTTTTTTCTGGCGCTTGCGATCACGAGCTTCCTGATTCAGCTCTTCGCGGGTTTTACGACGCGCTTTTGCATGACCTTTGCTGCGTGAGTTTGAAGATGATGGTTTCATATCAATTCGTCTTTTAGCCGTTTTATTTAGTATAGATTTGCGGCGGAATCTAACAGAAAGCAAGCAAAGAAAAAAGGCGACAGATTACTCTGTCGCCTTTTTTCCTGACTCACAACCCTTAACGGGTCTTACAATCCTTGCAGGCCGCCAACACACCCTGTTTTTCCATTAGCCGGAACATTCCGTGTTGATTCCATTTCCCTTTAGTGACGTCTCCGGACGTTTGTCTTCCTGACAATCCTCTGTCTTCGCCTCCTGGCGCTCCTGACCCTCATCCTGAGTCATTGTTCCTGTTAGCGTCCTCGCTCTATGGGTGCTACTTTACGCTTCTGTGTTAAACAAACAATAAACTATCATCAGTATTTACTCATTTTCAGATTATTGTATAAAACTAATCACATGATTTATTTAGCCTATTTGACATGTGTCGCAGAAATTTCTCTTCGATTTCGCATAAAAACAATCGGCAATGTCTCACAAAGTACATGGTATTTACTTACACCGTTCACGCCGAAAAATCCGTCTTTTATTGTGGTTCAGGTATAATCGCCACAAAGCTTTGACTGACGGAGACGACCGCTTTGACTAATTTGAATTATCAACAGACGCATTTTGTGATGAGTGCGCCTGATATTCGCCACTTACCTTCCGATACCGGGATCGAAGTGGCTTTTGCAGGCCGTTCCAACGCAGGTAAATCCAGCGCGCTGAACACGCTGACTAACCAGAAAAGCCTGGCGCGTACCTCGAAAACACCAGGACGTACCCAGCTTATCAACCTGTTTGAAGTGGCTGAGGGCAAACGTCTGGTCGACTTGCCTGGCTATGGCTACGCGGAAGTTCCTGAAGAGATGAAGCGCAAATGGCAGCGCGCGCTCGGTGAGTACCTCGAAAAACGTCAGAGTCTACAAGGCCTGGTCGTGCTGATGGATATTCGCCATCCGCTGAAAGATCTCGACCAGCAGATGATTGAGTGGGCGGTGGACAGCAATATCGCCGTACTGGTGTTGCTGACCAAAGCGGACAAACTGGCGAGCGGTGCACGTAAAGCGCAATTGAATATGGTGCGTGAAGCAGTGCTGGCGTTTAACGGTGATGTGCAGGTAGAGACATTCTCTTCTCTGAAGAAGCAAGGCGTGGATAAGCTTCGCCAGAAACTGGATACCTGGTTCAGCGAGATGCAGCCTGTAGAAGAAACGCAGGACGGCGAATAATTTTCTAGCCCTTATGCATGTGCCGGATATCGCGTATCTGGCACATAAAATCATGCAAATTCAATGAGCTATTTTCTACCGTAGGCCTGTTAAGCACAATGTATCCGGCAATACGGATCTTTTCTTTCGCACAATAAAAAACGCCCCAGTCATTACTGACTGGGGCGGCTAAAAAATTCAGCCAAATCCGATTACGTGAAGTAAAAGGTCTGAAAGATAGAACATCTTACCTCTGTACCCTACGCGACTAACTTTACTCTTTTTTGTTCAGTTCAGAAAGCACTTTTTGTAATTTTTTTTCAGTTGTTGCATAGGATTTTCTAATACCCATCACAAATCGTGGCTGGTTATGTTGCTTAGTTACGAAAAAAAGGCTTGTTAAGGCAAATCTTAGTGCGCCTGATCCCAGTTTTCGCCACTACTCACTTCCACCAGCAACGGCACATCCAGGCGAGTACAGTTTTCCATCAACTGATGGATCTTCTTCGCTACCGCATCGACATCATCTTTATGAACTTCAAACACCAGTTCATCGTGTACCTGCATGATCATACGCACGCGCGGTTGCTCTTCCTGTAGCCAGGCATCAACGGCAATCATCGCCCGTTTGATGATATCCGCAGCGGTTCCCTGCATTGGTGCGTTAATGGCTGCACGTTCAGCCGCAGCACGACGTGCACCGTTGCTGGATTTGATATCTGGCAGATAGAGGCGACGTCCGTCCAGGGTTTCAACGTATCCCTGCTCTTTCGCCTGCGCGCGAGTGCGTTCCATATACTCCAGTACGCCTGGGTAGCGTTCGAAGTAAAGGTCCATGTACTTCTGTGCTTCTTTACGTGGAATGTTCAATTGCCGTGCCAGACCGAAAGCACTCATGCCATAAATCAGACCAAAGTTGATCGCTTTCGCGCTACGGCGTTGTTCGCTGGTGACGGTTTCCAGTGGCAAACCAAACACTTCTGCCGCCGTTGCCCGGTGGATATCTTTTCCTTCTGCAAATGCGGTCAGCAAGCCTTTGTCTCGTGAAAGATGCGCCATGATGCGCAGTTCAATCTGCGAGTAGTCCGCCGAGACAATCACGTAATCCTGCGGCGCAATAAACGCCTGGCGGATACGGCGGCCTTCTTCGTTACGCACCGGAATGTTTTGCAGGTTAGGATCGGTTGAGGATAAACGCCCCGTCGCAGTTACTGCCTGGTGATAGGAAGTATGCACGCGCCCGGTTTTCGGGTTGATCATCAGCGGCAGCTTGTCGGTGTAGGTCGATTTCAGCTTCGCCAGGCCACGGTACTCCAGAATCACTTTTGGCAGCGGGTAGTCCAGCGCCAGCTCTTCCAGTACCTCTTCTGACGTTGACGGCGCACCACCCGGCGTTTTCTTCAGCGGCTTAATACCCTGTTTTTCAAAAAGAATAGTTTGCAGTTGCTTGGTGGAAGAAAGGTTAAATTCTTCACCTGCAATTTCATGCGCTTTCTTTTCCAGCTCAGCCAGACGCAAGGTGAGCTCTTCAGAATGATTGTGCAGAACTTTCGGGTCGATCTTCACACCGTTGCGTTCGATGCGTGAAAGCACCGGCACCAGCGGCATTTCGATGTTTTCGAAGACGTTCAGTGGCCCTTTGTGTTTTTGCAGATCCGGCCACATTTTCAGATGCAGCTGCAAGGTGACATCTGCATCTTCAGCGGCGTAACGTCCGGCCTCTTCCAGGGCAATCTGGTTAAAGGTCAGTTGATTTTTGCCTTTACCAGCAATCTCTTCAAAAGTGATGGTTTTGTGCTTCAACCAACGTTCCGCGAGGCTGTCCATATCGTGACGACCGGCAACGCTGTTGAGAATGTAGGACTCGAGCATGGTATCAAACGCAATCCCCCGCAGCTCAATACCGTAATTCGCCAGAATGCCGCGATCGTATTTCAGGTTTTGCCCGACCTTCAGCGCCTTTTCATCTTCCAGCAGCGGTTTTAGCAGCTCGAGTGCGCGCTCGCGGGAGATCTGATCGGGCGCATCAAGATAATCATGAGCAACCGGAATATAGGCCGCTACGCCAGGTTCGATAGCAAAAGAAAGCCCTACCAGGTTGGCGGAGATGTTATCGAGGCTGTCGGTTTCGGTATCAAACGCAAATACAGGCGCTTTTTCCAGCTTCGTAATCCATGCTTTTAGAGTTTCTTCGTCCAGAATAGTGACGTAGTTATCGTAAGAAATCGCTGTTGCAGTCACTTCGGGTGTTTCGTCGACAACAATGGTTTCCTGCGGCTTCGCGGCTGGTTTTGCCCCTTTGGCCTGTAACCATTTGCCCGCTTCGACATCAGCAATCCAACGCTTGAACTCATACTTTTTGAACAGTCCCAACAACTCTTCAGCCGCCGGTTGTTGTACTTCCAGTTGTTCGCAGGTCAGTTCCAGTTCAACGTCGGTTTTAATCGTCGCCAGCTGGTAAGAGAGATAGGCCACCTCTTTATTTTGCTCAAGCTTCGCCGCCATTGTTTTCGCGCCGCGGAAGCTCAATCCAGCAATTTTTTCCGGCTCGGCATACAGCGTATCCAGGCCGCCAAGACCTTGTAGCAGTGCCTGTGCGGTTTTTTCACCGACGCCCGGTACGCCAGGAATGTTATCAGAGGAGTCGCCCATCAGCGCGAGGAAGTCGATGATCAGTTCTGGCGGTACGCCGTACTTATTCACCACCTCTTCCGGGCCGAGGATGGTATTCGTCATGGTATTGATAAGCGTAATATTTGGCGTCACCAGCTGCGCCATATCTTTATCACCGGTGCTGATCAATACCGGACGCCCAGCTTTTTCTGCTTCACGTGCCAGAGTACCAATAACGTCGTCTGCTTCTACGCCAGAAACGACCAGCAGAGGCAGCCCCATCGCTTTTACCATTGTGTGCAGGGGTTCGATCTGCGCGCGCAAATCGTCCGGCATTGGCGGGCGATGTGATTTGTAATGTTCAAACAGTTCATCACGAAAGGTTTTTCCCTTGGCGTCAAAGACCACCGCTGCATGCGTCGGTTGGTATTGCATGATCAGACTACGCAGCATGTTGAGGACACCGTACATCGCACCGGTTGGCTCGCCTGCACTGTTAGTCAGCGGCGGAAACGCGTGATATGCGCGATAAAGATAAGATGAACCATCTACAAGGATAAGTGGGTTTTGGGGGATCTGAACCATAATGTCCGTGCCTGTTTATCAGATTATGGGTAAAGGATGCCACAGACAGGATGAAAACATGAGTTTTTCACCGCTTTTCGTGAAAATCTTTTGTAGATCTTGTGGATCGCTCGCAAATCGTCATGTGGATAACTTTGTGTATAAATTATTTACATCACTTTTAATTTATTATCATGCTTGTTACAGCATTAGGTTTGTTGTTGTTTTTCATAAAGTTAAAAATAAAAGCATTGCTGGTGATTGAGTAATAGGGATTTTTTCTAATGTGGATAGATATGAATTATTTTTCTATTTAAGGATCATCCGTTATTTGGGCCGTTTTCTGCTAAAATCTGCGCCTTGCGCTTCTTTAGCGCACTGTCTATGGCTAACCTTTTGAATAATTTAATTATGACGAGAATACTCGCTGCGATAACACTTTTGGTGAGTATCGTATTGACCATTTTGGTCACCATTTTTTGTTCTGTCCCGATCATCATTGCCGGGATCGTAAAACTATTGTTACCTGTGCCAGTGATTTGGCGAAAGGTATCGCTTTTTTGTGATTTTATGATGTATTGCTGGTGTGAAGGATTAGCGCTATTACTGCACCTTAACCCATACCTGCAATGGGAAGTTCGCGGACTGGAAGGGCTAAGTAAGAAGAACTGGTATCTGCTTATTTGTAACCACCGCAGTTGGGCTGATATTGTTGTACTATGCGTGTTGTTTCGTAAGCATATTCCAATGAACAAATATTTTCTCAAGCAGCAACTGGCCTGGGTGCCTTTCCTGGGCCTGGCGTGCTGGGCGCTGGATATGCCGTTTATGAAGCGCTATTCCCGCGCTTATTTGATACGTCATCCGGAACGGCGCGGTAAAGATGTTGAAACCACTCGTCGGTCTTGCGAAAAGTTTCGCCTGCATCCCACCACAATTGTGAATTTTGTTGAAGGCTCCCGTTTTACTGAACAGAAACACCAGCAAACCCACTCGACATTTAAAAATCTCCTGCCTCCCAAAGCCGCCGGTATCGCGATGACGCTGAATGTGCTGGGTAAACAATTCGATAAACTACTCAATGTTACGCTGTGTTATCCGGACAATAACCGCCAGCCATTCTTCGATATGTTAAGTGGCAAACTGACGCGGATTGTCGTGCATGTGGATTTACAACCTATTGCTGAAGAGTTGCATGGCGACTATATCAATGACAAAAGCTTCAAACGTCATTTTCAGCAGTGGCTGAACACACTGTGGCAGGAAAAAGACCGACTTCTGACTTCACTGATGTCATCACGGCATCAGGATAAGTAGTTATAACTCGCCTCCGTATTAGCAGAGGCGAGTTATCATTTTAATGCACTAAACGTCCGGCACGAGACATAAACTCTTCTTCGCTCATCTCCTGCCCGTTAAAAACAACTTTACCTGGCAAATAATGCAGTTGCAGCGAGGCGATATTGTTGTCAATTGTGATTAACTGAAACATCTTACCTAATGTTGCCATTCCGCCGATTTGTTTATCAGCCAGCTTTTGAGCTTTTTCAGCATCCATTCCTTCAGATAAATTAAGCTGTTTAGCTATTTCAGTGACGACATTAATCGGTACATTCATATCCAGATTGAAAGATTTAATATCTTTGTTTGTGGATGATGACGATTGGGCTGGTTCGGCAATACTAATATCCAGATTAGCATTTAGTTCACCGACAGCGTTCTTCCAGCTTACAGGTAGTTTAATGATCGGCTCACTTTTTTGTAATAACGGTAAATACTCTTTGAACAATGCCGTATTCATTGCTTCCAGTGCATCTTCATCATTTGCTAACTCAGGGTGTGCTGCAAGTTGCTTCTGCGTCGCAATGTTGTACTGGATGATAAACTGGCGAACTGCTAAGGGATCAATAGATTCAGCAATCAATGACCATTGACCGCTACCGAGTTGCTGATTCCCTTTTGTTAACTTATCAATTTCGTAACTCAGATTGACATTGATATGATCTTTATCTTTTACGCGCTCTAGTGTGGTTTTCGCGACGAAAGCGTCGAGTTTGGCAACTTCGTTACCGTGATTGACAATGCTAATCTGATTAAATTTCGACTTGCTTTCACCAACCGGAAATTTCTTTTCTTCTAATCGCGTCAGAGAATTAATGGTAAAACTTTTCGCCGTGACTTTATTCATTGGCGATAATTCCAGAACAATATCTTCGACTTTGCCTTCAACATCGAGATTAGACAATGAACTGTCATCACCATTAAAAGTAAACTGACCTTCACCAAAGGAGAGTTTTCCATACTCTGCTGGGGCAACGTCCAGAGTTGTAGAGAAAGAACCGCCAAAGGCGAATCGCAATGTTGCTTCGACGGGCGCTCTATCTTTTGCGGCAATAAATAGCGGTTGTGTCAGTTCATTATTGACTAATTTAACTTTTGCTGCCGCCATAGCAGGTAAGATATTGCCACTTTTTAACATTGATAGGGGCAAGGGGCCATGATCGACATCCACATCAAATGCAATACCTTGTCCTGGCTTGATATTGAGATCTGGCGCACCTTTATCAAAGGTAATAAGCATTTGAAAATGAGAGCTAAAAAAACCTTTGTCAAAGTTTTTATAGCTGGCGGTCATATCATAGGCATGCTCTCCCTTCTTTTTACTGTCGTTAAAATCTTTAATAAATTTTTCGACGCCAGACTGGATTTGAGTCCCTTCATACCATGTTCCACCGCCCCAGATAATGGCTAATGCAACAATAACACCTGTGGCTGACTTACGTATCATCTCTATTATTCCCTGATAAAACAGCAAAACTTTTAATATCCGCGCTTGATATTAAAATGTCCAGAAACGAGGTGAATTATCAGAAAGTATTTATATTGATTAAACAATAAAAAAGCCCGTGAATATTCACGGGCTTTATGTAAGTTACAATAAATTATTTTTTCTCAGACAGATATTTTACTGTATCGGCATACTGCTGAACAAAAACATCCATATTGCTGGTATCCATACCCTGCGGATTCAGCTGATATTTACCGTTAACAAACATCGCTGGAACGCCACGCAATTGTACATCTGCAGCCGCTTTTTCTTGCTGTGCGACCAGAGATTTAACAACAAAGCTGTTCCATGCTGCATCATACTCTTCGCCTTTAATACCTGCGTTGATGAAGACATCACGAATGTCGGCCGTAGAGCGAATGGTCTGTGTTTTCTGTACGCCTTCAAACAGTGGTACAGTCACTTTATCTTCTACACCCAGCGCCATCGCCACAGCCCACGCTTGTGTCAGAGATTGCCCCAGCTCCCCGCCCATGAAGTTGACGTGGTATTTAGTCATCTTCACACCTTCCGGCAGTTTTTTCTTCACATTCTCAGAAATATGCAGAACTTCTTCAAACTGATAGCAGTGTGGGCAGAAGAAAGAGAAAAACTCCAGCACTTGCGGCGCGCCAGCAACCGGCTTTTCCAGCGTGGTGTATTGTTTACCATCTTCATACTGCGCCGCCGATGCGCTAAACGCTAAAACCAAACCAGCCAGCGCCAGCCAAATCTTTTTCATGATCTACTCTCTCCGATTAATACATAGGTGTTAATTGCAAAGGGGGTTCTTGTAGAACTTTTGCCTGTTCTATAAAAGTCGCCGTCTGTCGCAGCCAGTAATCTTCCCCGGTTAACCACGGGAAATTTTTCGGGAACGCGGGATCAGCCCAACGCCGCATTAGCCAGGCAAGATAATAAACCAAACGCATGGCGCGTAAAGGTTCAATCAGTCCGATTTCAGCGGTGTCGAACTCGCTAAATTCTTCATAAGCTTCAATAATAGTTTCTAACTGCATCCGCTGCTCAGCTTTATCGCCATTCAGCAACATCCACAGGTCCTGAATTGCAGGGCCATTACGCGCATCATCCAGATCGACAAACATTGGACCATCGCGCCAGAGAATATTTCCGGCATGGCAGTCACCATGTAATCGCAGAACGGTGAAGTCCTCCCGCCAGTGTGCTGTAACGGCGGTAATAAGCTCATCCGTTGCCTTAAGGAAGGCCGCTTTCAGCCCAGAAGGTATCAGCGTAGCATTTTCAAACAGCTTGCGTGGTTCAATGAGATATTCATTCAGACCGATGGTCGGGCGATGGATAAAAAGCTGTTTGCGCCCCGTCTGGTGCATGCGCCCTAAATAGCGCCCAACCGCTTCCATCTGATCAATATTATCGGCTTCGAACTGACGACCACCGACGCTTGGGAAAACGGCGAAATAAAATCCCTGATGAATCAATAAGTTCTGGCCGTTAAAAGCCAAAGGGGCCGCGACAGGAACTTCGTCGTTTACCAGTTGCAGCGCAAATTGATGCTCTTCGAGGATTTGATCTGCTGTCCAACGTTCAGGGCGATAAAATTTGACGACAAAACGCCGACGATCTTCGTCCTGAAATTGATAGACACGGTTTTCATAGCTGTTAAGCGGGGTAAGACCGGAATCCACCCGGATCCCATGCTCAAACAGAGCGTCCATGATGGTATCCGGGTGTAGTGTCTGGAAAGTAAAAGCGCTGTTGTTCATCCCATCATCCGGAAAACATTACGAATGATGAAGGATATCATTTCACAATGATTTTGTTGGTAGCGCTTACAAGCTTTTACTCTTTAATTACGCCACGCGCACGTAATAGCGCCGTTTTGAAATCTTCTTCATAATCTTTCTGCAGCCCTGGGATCACCGCATCTTTCGCGGAATCGCGCATTTTCAGGTGATAGATCAGAATGTCATCCGTCAAATCCGCCAGTTCGCCGTCAAAACCTGACTCTTTCGCCAGTTTCTGCAAAAATTGCAGCAGGTTAAGGTCTGGCTCTTTTTGCCAGGCTGGCTGGAGGAGTTCAATAACTTCATTCAGACGTTTACATTTCATAGTAATGCTCCTTACTCTTGAGACAGACACGTTAGCAGGGTCAATCCCACAATAAAAGAGGCGATATCGGTGAATCTGATGACGACGATAACAGGCGTTATACTGGCGGGCGGTAAAGCCAGACGAATGGGCGGCGTAGATAAAGGATTGCTTGAATTAAACGGCAAACCATTATGGCAACATGTCGCTGACGCGCTTATGACGCAGCTGTCTCACGTCGTGGTTAATGCCAATCGTCATCAGGAAATCTATCAGGCAAGTGGTCTGAAAGTAATAGCGGATTCACTGGCGGATTATCCTGGCCCGCTGGCGGGAATGCTTTCGGTAATGCAGCAGGAAGCAGCTGAGTGGTTTCTGTTTTGTCCGTGCGATACGCCTTATATTCCCCAGGATTTAGTCTCCCGGCTTAATCATCAGCGCAAAGATGCACCTGTTGTGTGGGTCCATGACGGTGAACGCGATCATCCAACTATTGCTCTGGTAAATCGCGCTATTGAGCCGTTGTTGCAGGAATATCTGCAAGCAGGAGAACGCCGGGTAATGACATTTATGAATCTTGCTGGCGGTCACGCGGTTGATTTTAGCGACCGTAAAGAAGCATTTGTGAACGTGAATACGCCAGAGGAGCTTGCCCGATGGCAGGAAAAACAATGATACCGCTACTCGCCTTTGCCGCGTGGAGCGGCACCGGAAAAACGACGCTGTTGAAAAAACTTATCCCGGTATTATGCGCCAGAGGGATCCGCCCGGGGCTGATTAAACATACGCATCATGATATGGATGTCGATAAACCGGGCAAAGATAGCTATGAGCTGCGCAAGGCTGGCGCGGCGCAAACCATCGTTGCCAGCCAGCAGCGTTGGGCGCTAATAACGGAGACGCCAGACGAAGAAGCGTTGGATCTGAATTTTCTTGCAAGTCGCATGGATACCTCAAAGCTGGATCTGATTCTGGTTGAAGGGTTCAAGCATGAAGAGATCGCGAAGATTGTGCTGTTTCGCGATGGTACCGGACATCGACCAGAAGAATTAGTGATAGACAGACATGTTATTGCTGTAGCCAGTGATGTGCCGCTTAATCTTGATGTCGCGTTACTGGATATTAATGATATTGAGGGGCTGGCTGATTTTGTGGTGGAGTGGATGCAAAAGTAGGCCGGATAAGCAAGAGTAGGTTGGATAAGACGCGCCAGCGTCGCATCCGGCATTTTTTT